>NZ_JAJDWC010000114.1 GCF_022825805.1 Phaeobacter sp. | reverse complement strand
ATCAACACCGGCGTGACCCAGCTTGATCAGGTGACGCAGCAGAATGCCGCCATGGTGGAGGAAGCCACCGCCGCCAGCCATATGCTGAACACCGATGCCAGCAAACTGGCGCAACTGGTGGCGCATTTCAAAGTCGCCGGTGGCAGCGCAAGCGCGCGCCCTGCCGCAATGGCCCCGGCAGCCGCAGGCGCGCAACGACCCTCACCAACCAACCAAGCAGCCGCCAAACCCAGCGCCCCCAGCGCTCATGGCGACGACTGGAACATCGAAGAAGATGTCACCCCGCAACCCGCCGCAGCCGCAGCCGCAATCTCCGGCAACACTGCAAAAGACATCTGGCAAGACTTCTAATTCAAACATGATGCCGGGCCGCCGACTTGTGTGCGGCCCGGTCCATCAAAATGCAACACTTCGGTCATCGACCGGACAAACAGAGCGGAAAAAGCATTGTCAAAGAGTCTATTGATCATCACCACGGACCGGCAATTCGCCCAGAGTCTTCAACAGCACATGCAATCCTCTTATCCCGGGTTACAGGTGCTTTTGGCCAACAACCTGATGATGGCCTACAATCAGGCGGAGGCTGGTCAACCCACCTTTGCGTTTGTTGAAGACGGGTTCACCAAACTGCCTGAATTCGAGATGATGCTCGCCTTGTTCTCCGCGCTTGATATCCGTTGGGTGTCTGTAATGGATTCCCACAGCTCGACGCCAGCGCGCGGGTCCTCACCACTGCTGGATGTGGGTGCTGGGATTTTCGAACTCACCAAAGCGGATCATCCCCGGGTGTTTTCGCAGTACTACGACATGATGGTGAAGGCACCGCGCCGCAACCAGCCCAACATGGCACAGAAATCCAACGGCGCGGCCAGCGCAGGCCCCGGAAGCGACAAGGTCATCCTGATTGGCTCGTCGACCGGTGGTGTCGAAGCGCTGCGCAGCGTTCTTGTCGGCTTTCCACTGAATTGCCCGCCTACATTGATCGTTCAGCACACCGGAAAGAACTTTGGCCGCGGCCTCGTTTCCCTACTGGATCGTGTTTGCCCCGCAAAAGTCGTTGCCGCCGAAGATGGCATGAGCCTGAGCCCCGGCACCGTTTACATTGCCGCTGGTCAACCCAAACATATGGGCCTGACGTCACGCAAACCTCTGAAGACGCGTTTCAAGGATGCCCCACCCATTTCTGGGCATTTGCCGTCAGTGGATGCACTTTTCATGTCCGCTGTGCCCATGGCCAAGCAGGTTGTTGCAACAATCTTAACTGGTATGGGGCAAGATGGGGCTCAAGGTCTCTTGGAGCTGCGCAAAGCAGGCGCCAAAACATTTGCCCAAGATGAAAAAAGCTGCGTGGTCTACGGCATGCCTCGGGTTGCCTGGGAAATGGGTGCAGCACAACAACAGGTCCCGCTTGCGCGGATGGCCGGAACTCTCATTCAGGCGTGCAAGTCCTGAAAACAGGAAGGAAACCACTTTGAGTGTCTTTGCAAACTCCTCCACGGTAACTGTCCTGCAGGGCGAATACCGTGTGTCCACCTCACCAACGGTGGCATTCTCAACAGTTTTGGGGTCTTGTATCGCGGCATGCATCTACGACGAGCGCAATGGCGTCGGAGGCATGAACCATTTTCTTTTGGCCTCTTCCAGCGCCTCTGACTCCGTCAATGCCCGCTATGGCGTTCATGCAATGGAGCTGTTGATCAACGGCATCATGAAGAAAGGCGCCCAACGGGACCACCTGAAGGCTAAGGTCTTTGGCGGAGCCAAGATGTCCGCCAACCTGTCCAATATCGGCGCCAATAACGCCGATTTCGTACAACGGTTCCTGCGAGACGAGGGTATTCCCGTCATTTCCTCAAGCGTTGGGGGCACCTCGGCGCGCAGAGTGCGGTTTCACCCGGTGACCGGTGCCGCACAGCAAACCCAGGTCAAGGATGATCGCCAGCTTGGTGATATCGAACGCGCAGCAGCCGTTGCGCCAGCACCGCAGCCAAAACCTGCAAGCGATCCAGGTGCAGTGACACTGTTTTAATCTGTCCACTAAATGGCCGGATCAAAAAGGGGGGGCAGCCATCGCTGCCCCCCCTTTTTGTATCTGGTCTGTTTATATGGTCAGCAACACCTCGCAATCATGGCATTTTCCCCAAAGCGGTCACTGGCGGTTGCTGCCATTGGTCCACATGCTAGTGTTCCGTCAAACACATGCGTCAAACCGGGTAAATGTCTCTGCTTTCATCACAACACCAATGCCGCCGCTTGTACCGCCAACGTCCAGGCCGCCACAGAGCGACCACCCTGTCGAGGTGTGCAAATATCGCCAGAGTCTGGGCGCTGCTGCTCGTTTTCATTGCGGGCCTGATGCCGCAGTCACAAGCACAGGCACAGGCGGCAGAACGATTGACCGTGTTTGCTGCCGCAAGTCTGAAAGTGCCGCTGGAAGAAATTGCTGTGGAATTTGAGCTTTACAGCGGCATACCCGTTGATTTGTCGTTTGCGGGTTCTTCATTGCTGGCGCGCCAGCTTCGGTTCGGGGCAGACGCCGATGTGTTTTTATCAGCGAATATTGCCTGGTCTGAGTGGGCGGCAGATCAAGGATTGTTGGCGGAGGCCCCACCTTTGCATTGGTTGACTAACCGGTTGGTTCTGGTCGCCGCGGCTAATGAGACGACAGAATTTTCTCTCGACAAACCAGAGCAGTTAATCGAAGCGGTGCAGGAACGTCCCCTGGCGATGGGCCTGGTGGATGCCGTACCCGCGGGGATTTATGGACGCGCCGCTTTGGTATCCCAAGGGCTCTGGGACGACATGGTGCCATATGTTGCGCAGACAGACAATGTGCAGGCCGCCCTTGCCCTGGTGTCGCGCGGCGCTGCACGGCTGGGAATTGTTTACGCAACTGACGCCCGAAACACCGACAGCATCAGGGTGATCGCAACCTTCCCGGAAACCAGCCATCCACCAATCGTCTACACTGCTGCGGCAACCGCCGCTGGTGATGTAAAAACCGCCAATGAATTTCTTCTGTTCCTACAAAGTCCTGCTTCGCAAAACATCTTGCGACAGTATGGCTTTGGCATTGGCGCGGAGTGAAACATTGATGGCGTGGCTTGGTCCTCAGGAATGGGATGCTGTGGCACTGTCACTCAAAGTGTCATTTTGGGCGACGACGCTCTCAATGCCACTCGCTGTTCTCACCGCCTATGCGCTGGCGCGCGGACGGTTTCGTGGGAAATCCCTGCTCAACGGGATTGTGCATCTTCCGCTGATTTTGCCCCCAGTTGTCACAGGGTATCTGTTGCTTGCAGTATTCAACCCGACAACGCCGATTGGCAAAACACTCGACGCATTTGGCTTGACCTTGGCATTTCGCTGGACCGGCGCGGCCTTGGCAGCTGCCGTCATGGGCTTTCCATTGATGGTGCGCGCCGTGCGTCTTTCGATTGAAGCGGTTGACCCAAAATTGGAACAGGCCGCTGCGACACTGGGGGCTTCCCGGTTTTGGGTGTTCGCGACGATCACGCTGCCGCTGATTGTTCCGGGTATCCTGACTGGAGCGATCCTCGGATTTGCGAAGGCCATGGGCGAGTTTGGTGCAACAATCACCTTTGTGGCCAATATCCCCGGTCGCACCCAAACCCTACCCTCGGCGATCTACGGTTTCTTGCAAATCCCAGGTGGCGAAAGCGGTGCCTTCCGGCTGGTGATCATTTCGATCACAATCGCAATGGGCGCGCTCTTGCTTTCGGAATGGTTGGCCCGGCGGGTCGCGGCAAAGATCGGCGCGAAACATGATTGACCTCACATTGGCACATCAACTGCAGGGGTTTGCGCTCGATATCGAGATCAACGCCCCACCTGGCGTCACGGTTCTGTTTGGCCGCTCGGGTGCTGGCAAAACCTCCGTCATAAGCGCGGTGGCTGGCCTGCTCACCCCCCGATACGGCCGTATAAAGGTGGCTGGCCAAACGCTTCTGGATACGGACGCCGGTGTGAACCTTCCGTCTCATCAACGGCGGATCGGGTATATATTCCAGGACAACCGGCTCTTTCCACATCTGACTGTGGAGCAAAATCTGACCTACGGTCAGAGATTTACGCCAAAGTCCCGCAAACCGGCTGATTTTGACGACGTTGTTGATCTGCTCGGTCTGGCAGCGTTATTAAAACGATCTCCACACCAACTGTCGGGGGGCGAAAAGCAAAGGGTCGCCATTGGCCGCGCGATCCTTTCGGCACCTGATCTGGTGCTGGCAGATGAGCCGCTCGCAGCCCTCGACGACGCCCACAAGGCAGAGATCCTGCCGTATTTCGAACAGCTGCGCGATATCTTGTCCGTGCCAATGCTCTACGTCACACATTCGGTCGCAGAGGTCGCCCGGATGGCAACAACAGTCGCAGTTATCGACCAAGGCCGGTGTCTGCGATGCGGCCCGACAGCGGACATCCTGACCGATCCAGCCGCCTTGCCGACCGGTGTCCGAGCGGCCGGAGCCGTGCTTTATGCCAAGGTTCAGGCCCATCACCAAGATGGATTGACCGAACTTGATGCCGGTGGCATCGCTCTGTTTCTACCCGGCCATGAACAAGCCATCGGCAAGAGGATCAGGGTGCGTATCGCGGCCCATGATGTCATTCTGTCGCGCGAGCGACCCGACGGGCTGTCTGCGTTGAACATATTCCCCGGCACCATCACACAAATCCGCAGAGGTGATGGACCGGGTGCAATGGTGACGCTGCAAACAAAGGCCGGCACTCTGCTCGCGCGGGTCACCCGGCGCTCCGCTGATGCAATGAACCTGCAGGTCGGAGGCAACTGCCATGCGATTGTCAAAACGGTCTCCGTGGCGCGCGAGGATGTTGGCGGCGCGTCTGCATCACCACCTGACCCTGTGACATCTTGCAAGCTGTGAGCCACTGATGACCGACAATCTCGATGCCGCGCTGTGGGCGCGCACAAATCTTGAAACTGTGATCGCCCCACCGCTGACAACGACGGAAACCGCAGACCTGCTGATCATTGGCGGCGGCTACACCGGTTGTTCTGCGGCACTCACGGCCGCGCAGACCGGAGCAGACGTGCGGTTGCTGGAGGCCGCCACTTTTGGAGCTGGCGGGTCCGGGCGCAACGTTGGGCTGGTGAACGCGGGGCTCTGGTTGCCGCCAAATGACATTCAAAAACATCTGGGCGCCGCCGCAGCCGACAAGCTGATTAACACCCTCGCGCAAGCGCCGAGCCGTGTGTTTGAGATCATCGAAGACTACCAGATCAACTGCGAAGCAACGCGGGCAGGCACGCTTCATTGTGCGCATGCACCCTCCGGAATGGCAGATCTCGAAAATCGCTATGCACAGTTGGAACGCACCGGCGCACCGGTTGCCCTACTGTCAAAAGCGGACGCGCAAGAACGCGTGGGCAGCGCGCAGGTCCACGGCGCATTGTTTGATCCACGCGCTGGCACCATTCAGCCGCTGGCCTACGCGACCGGGCTGGCGCGCGCAGCTCATGCCAGCGGTGCCAAACTGCACAGCCAGTCACCCGTTGTCTCGCTGCACAAAAATGCATCAAAAGGCATATGGCGGGCCATCACACCAAATGGCGAAATACGCGCAAAGAAGCTGATTATGGCAACCAATGCCTACCCCTTGCCGATTGACGGCTATAGCGCGCCTGCGACCATTCCGGTCCACTACTTCCAGGCCGCCACAGCTCCTTTGCCCTCAGGTTTGTTGGATCGCATTTTGCCATCATCCGAAGGGTGCTGGGACACTGGGTTGGTCATGTCCTCATGGCGCAAAGACCGGGCCGGGCGCTTGATCATCGGGGCAATGGGCCAATTGGGGCATCTGGGCAGTGCAGTTCACAGTGGCTGGCTGCGCAGGAAACTGGCGCGAATGTTCCCAGATCTGGCTGATCAGCCGTTTGAAACCCAGTGGCATGGCAGAATTGCCATGACCCATGAACACATCCCGAAGATCCTGGATCTTGGGGACGGCTACGCGTGTTTTGGCTATTCTGGCCGCGGGATCGGGCCGGGCACCGTGTTCGGCAGTGCGATGGCAGATGCACTCTTGCGCAACGACAGTTCCGATTTGCCGGTCAGCCCGGTCACCAGCCACAGTCTGCCATTTTCAAAACTGCGTGGCGCCTACTACGAAAGCGGCGCCACGCTGGTTCATTTGTTGAAGGACCGCTAACTAACAGCGGTCCTTCAATGCTTATTTGCAAGCCGCAATCGACGATCCAATGCTCGTCAGCAGCTCGACGTAGAATTGTGGCCCGGGGGTCAGCGCGCTGCCGATTGGGTCGACAACCGCAGTTTTGGCGGTCGTTCCATCCATTACTGTTGCAACCAGTCCGCTGTTGAACTGCGGTTCAGACAGCACGCAGTCAACATTGTTTTCCCGCACTGTTTCTTGAATGGCTGCGATACGTGCCGGGCTTGGGTCAGAGGCATCCGAAAGCGCGATCGCACCAGCGATGGGCAGATCAAAACCAACCTCAAAGTACTGATAGGCGTCGTGGAAAACGACGATTGGTTTCGTTTTCAGATCGGCAAGCTGCGAGGAGATCTGCGCTTTTGCCGCGTCAATCTCGGCCTGCCCGGCTGCAGCGTTCGCGAGATACAGATCTGCATTTTCAGCATCAACCGACGCAAGTGTCTGCGCGATTTGCGAAAGCCAGGTTTTGCCGTTTTCAGCCATCAGCCACGCATGCGGATCGGTCCCACCAGCAGCATGGTCATGCCCATGCGCATCGTGTCCGTGTTCTTCGTGTGCATGTTCTTCGTGATCGTGTGCATCATGGTCATGCGAGTCATGGCCGTCGGTGTCATGATTTGCATGATCGGCGTGGTCCGCATGATCGTCTTTGTGATCGTCGTGCGCGTCTTCATGACCATGTGCATCATGATCATGCTTTTCGTGATCATGGTCTTCATGACCGTGCTCTTTGTGATCGTGATCTTTATGGCCGTGGTCATCATGACCATCTTCATCATGCTCGTCATGCGCTTCGGTCTCGGCCACGTCCAAAGCAAACGTCGCACTTTCCCGGTAAGTCAGGAGTTGCGTGCCCTCTGCCTCCAGCAGCTCCACGACAACAGCATCCGCGGCCAAGGTTTCAATTGGACCTTCCAACCAGGGTGTCAAATCATGACCAACCCAGAACACAACATCTGCGCGATCCAACGCGCGTGCCTCTGACGGTCGCATCGAATGGCTGTGCGGCGACGCTCCTGGAGGGACAATCTGGTCAGGGCTGCCAACCCCCTCCATCACGCGTGCCACCAAACCGTGAACTGGACCAATGTCTGTTGCGACATTTGGTGCCTCAGCAATGGCGTGACCTGATCCCATTGCAGAAAACAGCAATGCGGTGACCGCGACCCGGCTGCGCAGACCCTGCATCGCGCGGGCTGCTCTCTTCGCGCCGACCGCTTTGGTCGCGTCAGAATTCCTTTCAGTGATCATGTCCCACCTATGTAATTGTATAACATTGCACGGGTTGATAAACGTCATAACATAACATATCAACCCCGAAACAGACCCCGTTTCGGCAGCTAGGTATGACCATGATCGGTTTCCATTTCCATGACCACAGTACCTGTATTGCCGACGGAATAGCGGCCGCTGATGCGCATTGTCGCGCGGCCGGGCTGCAGTTCACACCCGTGCGCAGACGTGTTCTTGAATTGCTTTTGGAAGCCCACAAAGCCATGGGCGCTTACGATTTACTGGACATTCTGCGAACCGAAGGGTTGGGCTCACAGCCACCGATTGTCTATCGCGCATTGGACTTCTTGGTTACAAACGGCTTCGCCCATAAGATCGAGCGCCTCAATGCCTTTGTCGCTTGCAGCCATCCAACAGATCAACATGCGCCTCTATTCATGTTCTGTCGAATCTGCAGAACCGTCGCCGAGGTACCCTCAGAAGTGACCCACGGACGTTTGGGAGCTGCAGAAGACGACGCTGGTTTCCAAATTGAACGAGTGGTGATGGAAGCTGAGGGCCTTTGCCCGAATTGTCAGGAAGACGGCGCACAGTGATGAGCAGACAGACGATGACCAGCCAGGCGGATGCCCAACCGTTGGTGACATTGCAGAACGTAACTGTGGCACACAGTTCGAGCCCGGTGCTCCGCAACGTCAATTTCAAGATTGCACCCGGCGAAATCGTCACGATTGTCGGGCCGAACGGCTCGGGCAAATCCACTCTGTTGCGCACCGTCGTGGGTGCACTGGAAGTCCAAAGTGGTGACGTAAGCCGGAGCCAAGGATTGCGGATCGGATATGTGCCGCAAAAGCTCCACATCGATCCGACCCTGCCCCTGACAGTGCGGCGTTTTCTTAGCCTTCCGACCCCCGTCAAAAACCCAGAGGCCGAAGCCGCGCTGGAAAAAGCCGGAGCTGGAAAACTGATGAACCGCCAGATGACCGGGCTGTCAGGCGGGCAGTTTCAGAGGGTTTTGTTGGCACGCGCGCTCTTGTGCCAGCCGCATCTGCTAATACTGGATGAGGCAACTCAGGGTCTCGACCAACCGGGGTCCGCGGCGTTCTATCGGCAGATCGAACAGCTGCGCCAGACGTTGGGGTGCGCCATCCTGATGGTCAGCCACGAGCTGCATGTAGTCATGGCCGCATCTGATCGGGTGATTTGCCTGAATGGCCACATCTGCTGCGAAGGGGCACCGGAGCACGTGGCCTCTGCGCCTGAATATCGCGCGCTTTTCGGGACAGGCACACAAGGGGCCCTGGCGCTTTACCGGCACGAGCACACGCATACCCATGACCATAGCTGCGGTCATGATCATGCGTTTGACGATGAGGCGACCCAGACAACCGACAAGGCAAAACAAGCCACGAAGGACCTCATTTGACTTTTCTTGACAGTTTTCTGATCCGCGCGGCACTCGCAGGGGTGGGCGTGGCACTGGCGGCTGCCCCGCTTGGATGTTTCGTCGTTTGGCGGCGCATGGCCTATTTCGGTGATGCAACAGCGCATGCCTCGATCTTGGGTATTGCTCTGGCGCTGAGCTTTGAAACGTCGCTCTTTGCAGGTGTTCTGGTTATGGCGTTGCTGATGGGCACTGTCGTCTCAACCCTCAGCGGCCGCGGCTACGCCGTTGACACGCTGCTGGGGGTTCTGGCCCATTCATCGCTGGCTTTTGGCCTGGTTGCCGTGTCCTTTCTGAGCGGCATTCGGCTTGATCTGATGGCATATCTGTTTGGCGACATTCTGGCTGTGAACCAGCAGGACTTGCTGATCATTTGGGGCGGGGCTGCCCTGGTCATTGCGCTGCTCTGGTGGCGTTGGTCCGCGCTTTTGACCTCCACGTTGAACCGCGATTTGGCCCATGCCGCAGGCATCAATCCGCAACGCGAACAGTTGATCCTGACGCTGGCTTTGTCTGTTGTTGTCGCGGTCGCCATCAAGGTTGTTGGTGTGTTGTTGATCGCAGCCTTGTTGATCATACCCGCGGCGAGTGCGCGTCCCTTCGCAAGCACGCCCGAGCGGATGACGTTGATCGCAGCGCTCATCGGGGTTTTCTCGGCAGTGGGTGGCCTGCAATTGGCGTTTGAGTTTGATACACCCACTGGACCAACCATTGTTTGTCTTGCAGCGGTCCTATTCTTGCTGTCCAACATCAAACGGCTGTTTGATCAGGCCTCGGATTGATCCTAAAGGCATCGCATATTTGTTTTGGGCCTGGATGACCAATCCCTAGAACCTAGGTGCCTGTCATCTTCATCTGGTCATGATCGACCCATTTGGACACCGCATCAAGCAGTGCCTGTTTGTTAATCGGCTTACTCAGGAAATCGTCCATACCCGCGCTAAGGCATTGGTCACGATGCGATTGCAGCGCATTGGCGGTCAGCGCAACCACTGGACACCGGGACCAGCCTGCCTCCTCTTCAAAGGCACGAATGTCGAAAGTGGCCTCGATCCCGTCCTTCAGCGGCATCATCATGTCCATCAACACGATATCGGGACGATGTGCTTTGTATTCATCAACCGCTTCGACCCCATTGGTGGCTACGATAACCTCGATCGGGGCGGCCTTCAGCATGCGGGTGACGACGAGCTGGTTGGTTTTGTTGTCTTCTGCCAACAGAAGTTTGACACTAGGCGCCACAGAGGTTGCGGAAGGCGCCGACCTGGAGACCTGAGGCGCGGATGGTTTGGACGGAGCGTTAGTGGCCAGCATGCGCGACAAAACGGTCCGCAGCTGTGACGCCCGTACCGGTTTGAGTGCAATTTCGCAGTTACCCAGACGCTCCCGCGTCGCCTGATCAATCGTGTTTTCCACCGAAGACAAGATAACAATCGGCAAGCGTTTGTATTCTGGCATGGACCGAATAGATTCTGCGAGTTGTCGACCATCCATATCGGGCATCTGGAAATCCTGCAGGATGATGTCGAATTTGTCGGTACCGGATTTGCGCGCCTCCAATAACTCCAACGCCTCCGGAGCGGACCCTGCAACAGTGGTTTGAATACCCCAGGTGCCAAGCCGCTCGTTCAGGATGATGCGATTGAGTTCGAGATCATCAACCACCAGGGCCCGCAACCCATCGAAGGTCACCGCGTTTTGACGTGTTTCCTTTTGCATGGCGCAGGCCTTGAGCGGCAGGTCGATAACAAACACTGATCCTTTGCCGAGTTCAGAGGTGACAGACACCCGCCCCCCCATCAGGGCCAACAAACGTGTGGAGATCGCAAGACCAAGCCCGGTACCTTCGTAGTTGCGGGTCGCCGCGCCATCGACCTGTTCGAAGGCGTTGAAAATCCCCTCCAGACGATCCTGGGGAATGCCAGCGCCCGTGTCAGTGACTGAGATGCGCAAATCGCTGTAACCACCAGCAGTGTGGCCAGAGACTTCGATATACACATATCCATCATTGGTGAACTTGACCGCGTTGCCCGCAATATTGGTCAGGATTTGACGGATCCGACCCACATCCCCTTCAAAGCTCTCTGGCAATTCGGGATCATAGCGCATGGTGACTTCGACGTTCTTTTCCGCTGCTTTGGGAGAAAGCAGTGTCACCACGTCTTCAATCGCGGTCTGGAGATTGAATGGCGAGCGATCCAACTCCATCTTACCGGCTTCGATTTTGGAGAAGTTCAGAATGTCGTTGATGATCGTCAGCAATGCGGAACCCGACTTGGAGATCGTCTCCGCATACATGGTCTGATCTTCGTCCAGATCCGTTTCCAGGATCAGCTCTGCCATGCCGATCACACCATTCATCGGCGTGCGGATTTCGTGGCTCATATTGGCGAGGAACTCAGACTTTGCCTGATTGGCGATATCCGCCGATTTGCGGGCTTCCTCCAATGCGAACTCCCGCTCATCGCGTTCGCCAAAGGTGTCTTCTAGGACGCTGACAGAGAAGTTGAGCGCGCGGAATTCGCGAGACGCAAACCAGGGCAGCCGATCCCGACGACTGGTGAAGCCAGTGATCGCATCGGACATGCGTTGATGGATCATGTTCAACGGTCGCAAGGCCAGTTGATGGATCAACAGCAAAACCAAAAGAGACAGGACCGCAACGGCAACAACGGTCCACATGATGGTTTGGCGCACTTTGTCACGCACCAAAGCCTGCCCTTCACGGGTGGACCAGGTCACGACCATCTGACCGAAATCAAACCCATCAAGGACGATGGGGCGATCATAGGTCACGAAGTCGTCCGCCGACACATCCCGCGCCGATCCTGCGGCGGCAATCGGGTTGCCATCCATACCGCGAATTTCGATGTGCAGCAGTTTTGGATTGCGCGCGATCGCTTCGGTCAGTCCGGTTTCCAGAACAGGCACATCCTCGACGATGATAGATTCCAACATCAACCCGCTGAGCAGGGAAATCGTCAGTTCAGCTTGTTCTTTCAGCTGTGCCTGCAGATTGCGCGTCTCATACCGGCGCGCAAGCTCTGCAATTGCCACAGCCACCAGAAAAGCAGCCAATGACAAGGACAAGACGATTTGGAAGAGGATGCCGGTGCGTTTCATATGGCTTGTCTCGAGTCGTCTTAAAACGCCTCGCTTTGCTCCATTGCATTCCGGATCAGGTCATAGTCGGCGTCTGTTCCTTCCAGGAAACCGTTCTTCGACACGCGGCGCACGATCTCCTCGTTTTCAGAAGACAGCATCACCCTGCGCATTGCCGCAACGACCGGTGCAGGCAGATCTGATGCCGCCAACCAGGGTTTGGTTACGTTGTCAAAACTCGCCAGCACCCGGATGGGCACGCCTTTTGCGACCAGTTTCTTGTAGGTGCTTTCTTTGAGAGCACCCGCCGTGAAGCGGCCTGCGCCAACGGCTTCGCCGACCAGGTCATGGCGTCCCAGATATTCGAATGCATGCAGGTCATCGCTGGTGATTCCCGCATCAAGCAGATGGCTCTGCGCGAGATAGCGGCCGATGGTCGACAGTTCGTCGCCAAAGGCAAAACTCAGACCCGCAAGGTCTGACAATTCCGTGATCGTGCTGTTTTGGTGCACAACAAAGACACCTTTAAATCGCTTCTCACCCTTCTTCGACTCCATCGCGACGATCTGCACCCCGGGGTTCTTTTTCATCACGTGAACATAAGAGGCCGGTCCAAATCGGGCAAAATCGACGTCACCAGCGGCCAGCTGTTCGATGCCTTGTTCGTATTCTTTCGCAATGGACATGCGCACCGTGACCTGCTCCCCCAACTCATCGCTCAACCG
Organism: Phaeobacter sp.; assembly: GCF_022825805.1. Taxonomy (GTDB): domain Bacteria; phylum Pseudomonadota; class Alphaproteobacteria; order Rhodobacterales; family Rhodobacteraceae; genus Phaeobacter. Next base: position 21,053 of record NZ_JAJDWC010000114.1, on the reverse strand, counting down.
GTTGGAGAGAAATGTCAGAAAAGGCCTGTATTTCTTGACCGTATCAGTGGGTTTGTCTGCCGCATAAGTGCCGAACGTAAGCGTGATTTCAGCAGCAGCCATGCCGGGCAAAACAATGAATGCAGCAACAAACAAAGCCGCCGACCAGTTGGAAACGGCTGATATCAATCTGTCTATTTGGGTCTGCATCGCCTGGGACCTCCTTGCTGGGTTCACCATCTGAGTGTCATTGTCTCGTGCCCCAATTTGCACAGAGTACTGAGAAAATCCGGTTAACTGGTACTCAATAGTACAAAAAATTTTACGACTACAGGGTCGAGCCGCTATAGAAATTAACGTTTCAGTAACGAATTGAACGTTTTTCTTAAAAATCGCTAAAAATTTTGAAGATCGGGTTAAGCCCGACAGGACTTTCTGTGAAACTGATACACACTTCTTTCCGACCCGCCCGCCGCTGGCGCACCCTCCTCGGCACATTGCCCCTGGCTTTACTGCCCTCCGGTGCCTGGGCTATTCCATCGCCGGAGTTGGTCATCGGCTCCGTCTCTTCCTTGTCTCAGGTGTTTGCCGTCGGCATTGCCATGGCCTCTGGCTTCGGCGCGATCATTGCCGCAAAACTCGGCCTGAAACCAAAATCGGGTCAAACCGCCCGGCGCTATCCGGTCAAGCTGCTGTCGGTATTGGTGTTGGTCAGTATCAGTCTCGCCATGCTGAACTACTGGCAATACAGCAGCCAAAACGTAGCTGAGCAGGCCCGGCTGCAATCGACCTTGGTGCGCCCTGCGCAGTTTGATGGCACAAAAATCAAAGACGCCTCCTTGAAGGAAACCAGCTACGCCAACCAGTCCGATCATCCCCAGGCGATGACAACCGAAGAGGCTGCACTGGCACTGACAGACGGCGAAACGGTGTTCTTTGACATCCGCGAGACGGGTGAAAACGCGATGGGGACTTTGCCCGGATCGACGCATATCCGCTTCCCGGACTTTCTCGAAACCCGTCCGGTCAAACCCGGGCAGAAAGTCGTCTTGTTTTGTCACAATGGCAACCGCAGCTCCGAAACATGCGCAGAGTTGGCGAAGCTTGGGATCGATTGCAGCTTCATCGCTGGCGGTATCGAAAAGTGGATCGTCGAGGGCCGCGACTTTTCTGACAAGGACGTAAAGACGCTGTCAGATCTCAGAGCAATCCCAGACTATCCCGGCCGCGACGTGCTGCTGAGCACCGCTGATTTCACCGCCTTGCTGAATAAAGAAGATCTGCAAATCGTTGATACGCGCTATCCCGGTGATTTCGCTTCAGGCCACCTGCCCGGCGCGGTCAACATTCCGATCCGGAAGATGACAACAAGCGACCTGATGGCGCGCATTGCTGATCTTGATCCCAACAAGCCGACGATCGCTGCCTGCTACGATCGCAGAAGCTGCTTCATGGGTCAGGTGCTCGGGCTGGAGTTGTCGCAGCAAGGCATTGATTTCCGTGGTCGCTATACCCTGCCTTGGGAGTATTTTGTGGCGCCTCCGCCCAAACCACATGTGCAGGCCTGGCTGGCCGATCAACAAAGCGGACTGTGGAACAAGGCGATTTCCGTCTTGGCAACGGCGCTGCTGTGGACCCATGCGCAGGCGCATATCCTGTGGGGGCTTTTGGCCCTGTCTGTGATCACGCGCATTATGATCCTGCCGGTCGCTTTGAAATCGGAACGAGACCAGATCATCACCGCAGAAACTGCTGATGAAATGAAGGCGTTGAAAGAACGGCTTGCGGATGATCCGGTGCGCAAAGCGCGCGCTGTTCAGGCCTTTTACGCGGACAAGGGGCTTACGCCTTTGAAAAATCTGACGGCGTTGTTGTTCCTGCCTGTCATGATGCTTGGGGTATCAGCCGCGCAAGAGGCCAGCGCGTCTTTGCAGACACCGTTTCTCTGGATGAACGTTCTCGGCGCTGCGGATCCCCTGTTCGTGCTGCCCGTTCTCTTCTGTGTCTTGGCAGCTGTTTATCTGCTCTGGGCTGTTGCGAAGACACCGCGACAGAAAAAGCTGTGGATGGGTCTGGGGGTGCCTATGCTATTTGCAATGGTCTTCAGCCTATCGGCGGCGGCCAATGCCTATCTCTGCTTTTCGCTGTCACTTCTTCTGCTGCAACGCGCCTATGTCACAGGCCTGCATCTTCGCATACCGAACTGGTACCGTACACAACGACACGATGCCGAACTGCGCAAACTGCCGCGTGGCGTGATCCCTATGGGGTATAGCGAGCAATTGGAGGCCGCCGGCAACAAGGCTTTGCGCCTCTCGATCATGAAAGCGGCCGGTCTGCCCGTACCAGGGGGCGTCATTGTGCAGTCCACTGCGATCGCCGACTACAGTGCCATGTCCAACGCGGAAAAAGATGCATTTGCGGCAAAGGTCTTTCAGCTGGCTGATAGCGCAGAGGTCGCGGTTCGATCATCGGCGTCAAACGAAGATGGCGCGGATCAAAGCTACGCAGGTGTGTTTGAGTCTGTTCTGCATGTAACGGCTGAGACAATGCGCGCGGCCTTGGACGAGGTGGTTGCCAGTTTTTCCTCTGACCGCGCAGCAAGCTATGCGGGAGGGGCGGACAGCGCTGATCAGGGCAACATCGTCGTCCAGGAAATGGTGCAGGCGGAATATGCGGGTGTTCTTTTCACCCAAGATCCCATGGCGCCCGGCATGAGCATGATCGAATGGGTTGAAGGCGTTGGCGAAGATCTGGTTTCTGGCCGGGTTACACCAACATCAGTGCGATTTGGCCGGTTCTCCGGCCTGCTTGTAGATGACGTTTGTGACAGTCTGCTCGATCTTAAACCGCTACTGGCGCTTGGCGCCCGGATCGAAGAGATCTTTGGCGGCCCCCAAGATGTGGAATGGGCTTATGCCCAGGGCCGTTTCCAGATCGTCCAAAGCCGGGACATCACCACATTGTCGCTCGGCTCGGACACCGAACGCACGCGCCTGGCCGAATGGCGGGAGGTTCTTACCAAGTTTCAGGATGCAGCCCCTAACCAAGTGGTTCTGGAACAGGACGAAATGTCCGAAGTCCTGCCACGTCCAACACCCCTGTCCTTTTCGTTGATGGGCAGCCTCTGGGCACCCGGCGGCAGCGTCGACCTGGCCTGTCGGGCCCTGTCGGTTCCCTATAATCTGCCAGAGGGTCGCCCAGGTCATTTGGTCAACCTGTTTGGAAAGACCTACGTCGATGTTCAACTGAAAGAACAGATGACGTTGAAGCTGACTGCGACAAAGGCAAAACAACTGCGCAAACAGGCCCGCCCCATGATCGCCCAGTTCCAACAAGAGGTCTTGCCGGATCTGCAGGATCAACTGGCATTTTGGCAAGCGGTGGATTACGCGGCCTTGCCCCAGACCAAACAGTTGGAGGCCATCCAGACCCTGCGCGATATGTTTGTGACCGGCATCTATGTCGAGGCAGAAAAAATCAACATTGTGGCTGGTTTTACCATGGGCGAAGCCAGTGCGGCAGCAGCCGGTGATCCGGCGATCAAATCCCATTTGATGCATGCGGAATTGCCAAACGCACCGTCGAGCCTGCTATCGTCCTGTGCTGGGGACACCCAGCAGGCGCTGGCTCTCATGGGGCATCGTTCTATTTTTGACTATGAGCTAAGCACACCAAGGTATCACGAAGCCCCTGCCCTTTTGGAATCCCTATTGGAAGGATCTGTGGAGCCGATCAATGGCGGCACAGCGACACCAGCCAACCTGCCGGAAGACCTGCGGGAAACCATCGACGTTGCAATTGCCTATCAGGATCTCAAAGAACAGGCCAAACACGAAGCACTGCGTGTCCTCGCGGAACTGCGCCGCGCGCTGCTGGCCTTTGGCGAAACAACCGGGTTGAAGGATCTGATATTCCACCTAACCATGGATGACGTTCTTGCCATCAATGAAAGCACCTTGGCGTCCCTCCACGACAAGGCAGCCGCACAAAAGCAGACGGAAGACCTGCGAAAAGCATCAGCGCCCAGCTCGGTGTCTTTGACCTTGCGGGAATGCGAGCTGTTATCATTGGGTGCGGCGCCAGACAACGCAGACGCCGCGATGGGTGGCACATGTGTGGCTGGCAGCGGATCCACAACCGCGCGGCTGTTCTGGGTCGAGGATGAAACCGCCATTGGGCCCGACGTCTTCGACGGGTTCCAAGATGGGGATATTCTGGCCTGTCGCATGATCAACCCGGCCTGGTTGCCATATGTGCAACGCTCTGGCGCTGTCATTAGCGAAGTTGGCGGCTGGCTCAGCCACATGGCGATCGTTGCGCGAGAGAAAGACGTTCTGATGTTGGTGGCCTGCAAGGGGCTCGGCCAACTCAGCCACGGTGAAACAGTGACCGTATCTGATGACGGCACGATCACGCCGCAAACGGACCAAGACCTGCAGGCGGTTTCCGCATAACGCGTCATACAAACAGGCATCCCCCCGGCTGCAACGCTGGGGGGACCACCCCATGTTCTGTCTTGCGGATTTTCACAGATTTGTGTGAAAAATCGAGCCATGGAACATCACCCGGACTCCAAACGAACCACACGGCTACTGGATCAGTTGAAAGCTGATTTGGATGACTTCCCCCCTGCCCTCGCCGAGGCTGCCAAATACATCATCGACAATCCGGCCGACTTCGGCCTCGATCCGATCCGGGTGTCGGCGCAAAAAGCAGGTGTCAGCACCAATTCGCTCGTTCGGCTGGCGACCCATTTGGGGTTTGACGGGTTTGAAGGCCTGCGCGGTCCATTCAGGGCTTCACTGACGACTGAACGGGAGGGTGGACTTGGCCTGGAATGGCTGGACCGTTTGGAACAGTCGGACGACACCGCCAGGCACGGGCGCATTGCACGCAACGAGGTCAACATCATTGCGCGTTCCCTGCGGCTGATGACGCCCGAGCGCATAGACGACATCACCAAAACGCTAACATCTGCGGCGGCCTGTTATGTCACGGCAACGCGGGCGAGCTACGCGTTGGCCTATTATTTCCACTATGTCGGCCGCATGGCGTTGCCAAAGTTGGATCTTGTCCCACGACACATGGGCACAGCCGTTGACGAATTGATGGACATCGGACCCGAGGACTGCCTGGTGGCGATGACCTTCGCGCCCTACTCTGCGGAGACGTTACAAGCGTTGCATTTTGCCCAAAATCGCGGAGCAAAGCTCGTATTGATCACCGACAATGATGTCATCACACCCGGCCTTCAGCCGGATCATTTGCTGCAGGTCGCCGACAATGCATTGCATCCATTCGGGGCCTATGGCGGGGCGATGGCTGTATTGGACTGCCTGTTGACCAGCCTGGTAGACGCCGGGGGTGAGGCTGCCCAAGAAAGGATCCGCACCTACGAAGCTCTGCGGGAGGACACCGGTGCCTATTGGCGCGGGGGAAAGCTGCCCAGACTGGCGAAATAAGACCTCGGCTGATGTGAGTGCGCGCTACAGGCGCAAATCTGACTGATCGGGCGCCAAGACATATTTCAGATCATACAATACGGCACCCGCCCGACCAAACGTCCGAATTTGCTCTGCCCCAAGTGCTGCGAACTCGTTGTGGGCAACGGCAATGACAACCCCATCATAGGCGTCGGTGTCGGGACGATCGACAAGCGTGATGCCATAGTCCCGTTGTGCCTCTGCCGGATCGACATGAGGGTCGCAAACGTCGACTGTCAGACCGAAGTCTTCCAAACCTCTGACCACATCGATCACGCGGGTGTTGCGCAGATCGGGGCAGTTTTCCTTGAAGGCCAAACCCAAAACCAACACCCGGCCATCTGACACAGACAGTTTGCGCCGCAGCATGGCCTTCACCATTTCACCCGCCACATAGTTGCCCATACCATCGTTCAACCGTCGCCCTGCCAATAGGATCTCGGGATGATAGCCGAGCTGTTCGGCTTTGTGGGTCAGGTAATAGGGATCAACACCAATACAGTGACCACCAACAAGGCCTGGACGGAAATTCAGGAAATTCCATTTCGTGGCTGCGGCCTCCAGTACCGCCTGGGTATCGATCCCCATGCGATTGAAGATTTTGGCAAGCTCATTAACCAGCGCAATATTGATATCGCGCTGACTGTTTTCGATGACTTTTGCAGCTTCGGCGACACGAATGCTCGCCGCTTTGTGTGTGCCTGCTGTGATGATCTCTCGGTAGAGCGCATCCACCTTTTCCGCTGCCGCATCCGTAGAGCCAGACGTCACTTTGACGATATCTGGCAAACGCCGTGTCTTGTCTCCAGGGTTGATACGCTCTGGGCTGTAGCCGACCGTAAAGTCGACATTCAGCTTCAAACCCGACTGCTCTTCGAGAATGGGAACGCAGTCCTCTTCGGTCGCACCGGGGTAAACCGTCGACTCGTAGATCACCAAATCACCCGTTTTCAGAACCTGCCCAACAGTGCTCGACGCCGCCCGCAATGGTCCGAGATCCGGCCGTCTGCTGGCATCAATTGGGGTCGGAACCGTGACGATGAAGATCTGACACTCCGCGATGTCATTCACATCATCCGTTAGGGTCAGCCCGGTCGCTTCGTTCAGGGCAGACCCTTCAATTTCGCGGGTCGCATCATGGCCAGATTGCAACGCAGCAATTCGGTCGGCGTTTACATCAAAGCCAATCACTTGACGGTTTTTGCCAAATTCAACTGCGAGCGGCAGACCAACATAGCCGAGACCAAGGATACATATCTTTTCTCTGGCGTTCATCTGGTCCTCTACGATCTGTGACTGCAGGTGCCTTTCATAAGGGGGTTGGGTGGCAATTTTCAACCAGGCTGCAGCAGACCAAGGCCCAAATGGTTCCCATCCTCCCTAACGAACAATCACAAGTTACCTGTGATGCGGCTGATATTGTTCGCTGCGGATCTCGAGCATGCTTGGCCCCTGTTCCTTACCAAAGGCCCTGATCGCATCGCTGACAGTTGCGGGGTCCGAAGATACCGATTGAAACGGGATACCAAAAGACTGCGCCGCAGCGGCAAAATCGGGCGGCGTTGGATCGCATCCCAGAACGGTCACGCCAACATCATCCATGGAGCGGGCAATTTCCTGGTAGCCATGGTTGTTCCAAATCACGAAAGTGATTGGCAGGTTTTCATCCACCGCTGTCATGATTTCGGGCATGGAAAACTGAGCCCCACCGTCACCGGCAATACAGATCACCCGTGTTCCGGGGGCAGCAATCGCAGCTCCAACAGCAGCCGGGATCGCAAAACCCAAGGCGCCGTAACCCGTGGCGGCATTGAACCAGCCCCCTACCCTGTCGTGATCATAGTACAAATTGCCTGCATAGATCGGCTGAGTAGAATCCCCGACCATAATGGCCCGCGGCGCGGCCAAACGCAGGGCGTTCAGAACGCTGACTTGGTTTTGATAGTCTTCGCCAATCTCCTGCCAAGCCGCGCTTCGCACTGCGGCGGCTTTTGCGCTGCCCCACCCTTCAGAAACCTGGCCGACCTCGGGCCGCAGATCCGCAAGCGCGTCCAACACCTCCATGACTGTCCCGTGTATCGCCAAATCCGCCGGATAGCGGTGCAACTGCTGTTCACAGATGTCGACGCGGGCAAGATCAGCGATCTCCAGATCCAGGCCACGCGCATACATGTCGTAGTCCGTCGGTCCCATTTCAGTGCCCAGGGCCAAGACGAGGTCAGCCTCTTTCAGCAGATTGCGCACCGCCTCAAGCGAGGGGCTCGCCGGGACCGACAGCGGATGGTCAAACATAAGACCGCGAGCATTGGCTGTCTGAACAACCGGGGCATTCATGCGTTCTGCCAACGCGCGGACCTGGGGTGCCGCTGCCTTCGCGCCACCGCCAACCAGCAACACAGGTCGCGCGCACCGGCGGAGACGCTGACGTAGATCTGCCAAACTATCGGCGGCGGCAATTGTAACCGACTGCTGTGGCGCGGCATCCCGCTCCTTTGGCGCGGTCGCGGCTTTACCGGCGATGTCCAAAGGGATCTGAATATGGGTTGGGCCCGGCCTGATGTGCTGCGTGCCGGACAAGGGCGCAAACGCCCGGTCCACAGCCGCATCCAGTCCTTCTGCCGTTTCGACATGTTCCGCAACCAAAGCAACCTGGGCAACAAGCGCTTGTTGATTGGGGAGTTCATGCAGATGGCCAAGACCTTTGCCAATTGATCCGGTCGCATTTGCACCTGAAACTGTCAACATGGGGACAGAGTCAGCCCGCGCCTGCGCCATGGGCGTCAATGTATTGCTGATACCAGGCCCTGTGATAACAAAAACAGCAGCGGGCTGTCCGTTGACACGGGCATATCCGTCAGCCATGAACCCCGCCCCCTGTTCATGCCGCGGGGTGATATGGCGGATCCCGGAATTGGCGAGCCCACGGTACAGTTCGATCGTGTGTACGCCCGGGATCCCGAAGACATGAGTGATACCGCGTGCAGACAAATGCGTGACCAAGGCTTCGCCGATGGTTGGGCGTGCCTGAGTATCGTCAACCTGGCTCATGTGTGTACCGCCTGTTGTTTGTTGGCATGTGCAACGATCCGTTCCAATGCTTGGGCAAAACGATCATCATCAATCGTCAGGGCCACACGGACCCAATCTGTCATGGCATCGCCAAAAGAACTGCCAGGCATCACGGCAACCCCGCCATTGTGCAAAAGATCAGAGGCATATTCCTCGCCTGACAGTCCCAGCGACGAGACATCGATCATCGCGAACATACCGGCTTCCGGTTCATGCACATGCAACGAGGTCCGGCTGTGCAGACACTCAGCCAACTGACGGGCCCGGCGCGCAAATCGATCAGCCATACCATCTGCAACCGACGAGCCGTGTTTGACGGCATGCTCCGTAATATCAGCGATGAAGGGTTGGTTGCCGAACAACATGGTTTCCGACAGAGGCAAAACACCACAGCAGAAGGCCTCCGACCCGATGCACCACCCGCTCCGGAACCCCGGGGCGGCGTGCGACTTGGAGATCGATGACACCACCACAACCCGATCAGCGAACGCCGCGCGCGACAGCGGCGACACGAAGGCTGATTTATCAAAGACCAGATATTCATAGACCTCGTCAGAAATGATCCAAAGGTCGTGTTTTTGCGCCAACGCACCAAGGGCATCCAGATCCTCGGCCGTCAGGATCGAACCGGTTGGATTATGGGGGGTGGTCAACAGAATCGCGCGGGTCCTGGGGGTGATTTTTGCCGCGACATCCTCGGCTTGCAGCCGAAACCCATGACTTGCTCGCAACGGCACAGGCACCATGTCAGCGCCCGTCGCCCGAATGATCCCTTCATAGGTTGCATATAGCGGATCACCGACGAGCACCTCATCGCCGCTTTGAACCATCCCCATAACAACCGCAAAAAGAGCTGTCTGCGTACCGGGAAAGCAAAGCACGTTGTCTCTGTTCAGGATACGGCCGGATGTCACCGAATAGCGTTCCGCAAGTGCATCGCGCAGATTGTTCTCACCCCTGCCATTGGAATAGGTCGTTCTGCCTGCGTGCAAAGCGCTGCAGCCTGCGTCGATCAGTTCCGGTGGTGTGGGAACATCCGGCTCGCCAATCGTCATTTCAACGATATCAGCGCCCTTTGCGACAAGATCCCGGGCTTCGAGGTGCAGGGCCCATTTGGCGCTGCCCAAAGACGACAGCCTCGTTGTCACATCACTCAGTCGCATCCGCTGCAGCCTCCTGTGTCAGATTGATTTGCAGGATCGCACCAACAGATTCGATCCCGATCCGTGAAATTTCACCTGGTTCAAAAAGTTCCGGCAACACGCCGCCTTCCATCCACAGACCATCGATCACCGCGTTTGATGCGGTCGCCAATTGCTGCACACGCCGCGCAGGCACAGAAACTCCGATTTCTGCGTAAGCATCAGATATCATCTGCTCGAGGATATTGCGAAAGTAGTGGTAGGTTTGGTTGTGGATCGCGTGCATGTGCGCATCATGCCTGACCTTGTCGAGGAACCCAGCCCAAAGGCCGACTGCAATAGCATCCATTACGGGTGGCTCCAACGAAGCCGATAGAAACCGGATCAGCCGCGCAACTGCAGATCGCTCATCATCATCGGCGCAGCGCAAAGCGGCATCGCTGATGCTAATCATATGATGTTCGTAGGCCGCTTTTATCAGGTCATCCTTGCTATCGAAGTAGTGCCTGATCAGTCCCTGCGTGACACCTGCCTCGGCAGAGATGTCTCGGACAGTTGCCGCGGACAGCCCCTTCGCCGCGATGATACGCAAGGTTGCTTCGATCAGCGCGGTCTTACGTTCTTCCGGCTGCGAACGGGTAAATTTCCTACGATCTATCATTTTTCACAGATCCACGGCTGCTGTTATACGGCTGTATAAAAACAGATCGCTTGCGCCGTGCAACAAAAATCGTTCAGCCGCGATTAACCGTGCTGGCTTCGCCTAGGATATAATGCTGATGGCGTTGATGTCGGGATCGACTTCCTGACACGCCAAAAACAGCCGTTGTTGAAGATGTGACACAACATAGTTCGCATGAAACCGGCTTGGGGCGCGAAGGGTCAAACGCCCGCTTGCTCTGCCCTCTCGGCTCAATGCCTGTATCCATGCCGTGTAGGTTGCGTTGTCCTCGGCATGAAGGATCGCTTTTGTAAGACTCCATTCTGTGCCGTCGGAAACATCTGGTGCGGGCGCTGCAGTTCCGGACATGAGCGGCACGACATTCTTTGGCGGCTGATCACCGGCTTGCATACGATGATCAAAGTCGGGCCCAATGGCAGGCCAAACATTTCGGGTGTCTTCAAGGATACGCTCCAGATCGACGCCATATTCTGTCACTCTGCCACGTGCGCCCTGGCGTTTAACAACCAGCCATCCCAGTCCACGCAATTTCGCCATTTCACGTTTGACGGTTCGTTCATCGACAAACCACATGTTGGCGATTTCACGTTGCCCAACTGCGAGTTCATTCCGTTGCCAGTTATACCTCGCAGTCAGCAGGGTCATAAATCGAAGCACAAGACGCTGCTGGCCTTTGTCCAATGATAGGGCAAAGGTTCCCACCGCTGTGAGAATGTCATACTTCAATGCAGGCGCATTGCGCCCAACCGGTTTGTTGACAAGCATATCTGCTCTCTTGTCTCCGTCCGTTTCAGACGGTTGCCTCTGTCGCCACGCGTTCGTCGCATGATCTTAGTGAAGGTTTTATTCTGTTTGTTCCTGACAGGAAGAAATCAGAAACTCAACGCTTTTCTTTTTCTGCCTTCAATTTGCGTCCTGCATTCCGATTCTGTCAACCGATCTGTTTGGATAAGGCGGTCGTAATTCCATTTTTGAATCAAAAATCGGTATTCATGGTATTGGGTGACACGCTGGTCGTCCCCCAATGATCAAAAAATGTCCCCCAATTGTATGGTGTGCTGCGAATACATGTCCCCCAACTTTAGAGACTAATTTTTGGATCTAACCGATCCTTGGCAGGGTTTCCCTCCTCCGGGTCGAATCGGTTTCAGACACTATAGGTGGCACTTAAGCGTAATTTGGAGGGCCTTGGTCCCCGCGGGGACAAGACGCTTTTTACCACAATATTTGGTTTTGCGTTTTTTGCAAATTCCGCGTAAATGAAAAACACAGCCTAAAAAGCGTCCAAAGAGGCACAAGCAACAGACATTATAATGGACGCGACCAAGAGGAGCAGAGATGTACACGCATAACGACTTGGCGCAGATGCAGGCCCAATCGCTCAAGATGCAGAGCTGGATCCGGCAACAAACTTTCTCTCCCAAGATGGAGAAGACCCTGCGCCGGTTCTCCAGCTGGGAAGTGGCGGAGCTGATATTTAAGGTCAATCAATCAACACTGCGCGGGCGGCTTGCGGCTGATCCGGCTTTGCCACAGGGCCACGTGGAGGCCGATGGGCGGCAGCGGTGGTATTCGCTCGAAGAGATCAACGAACTGCGGCGGCGATTGAAGGTGAACCGCAAATCGTTACTGCCGGAACGACCCGCAGGCAAGCGGGCGTTGCGCGTTGCGATTTCGAACTTCAAAGGCGGCGCAGGCAAATCAACCGTGGCACTCCACTTTGCGCATGCCGCAGCGCTTGATGGCTATCGCGTCCTCTGCGTCGATTTTGACCCTCAAGCGACATTGTCTCATTCCATGGGTTTGAGTGATGTGACTGAGGATTACACTGTCTGGGGTATCATGGCGCGGGATCTGATCCGTGAGACCAACCGGATGAATGCTGGCTTGCGTGGCGCGGAGTCTGGTGCGGCCCTGCCCGAGCGAAAGCTGCCCGAGGCCATTACAGGGATGGGTCTGCAGGACCTGCGCATCAGTGACTTTATCAAACCAACCAGCTGGCCAACCATCGACATTGTGCCGAGTTGCGCCAACGCTGCTTTTGTCGAATTCGCATCGGCACAGTATCGACATCTGAACCCTGAATGGTCGTTCTTCGCGGCGGTCTCTCGTTATCTCGATCAACTGCCATCCGAAGATTACGACATGATCATTTTCGACTGCCCGCCTGCCATTGGCTATCAGTCCATGAATGCGGTCTTTGCTGCTGATATGTTGTACATCCCATCGGGGCCCGGCTACTGGGAATACGATTCAACAACCTCGTTTATCGGTCAGCTGTCCGAAGCATTGGAAGATCTGTCTGCTTTCAACGGGGTTGTCCCCGCGGGGACATTCACGCTGCCCAAGGTGTTTCAGGACGTGCGCTTCTTGCTGACACGATATGAGGCAGGCAATGATCTGCACCGGGCCATGCGTGATGCGTTCTTCAAAGTCTTTGGTGAGCGGATGACAGACCATCCGATTGAGATGACACGCGCGGTGGAGCAATCGGGCCGCTTCCTCAGTTCAATCTACGAAATCGACTACCGGGATATGACACGAGAGACATGGCGACGCGCGCGTGCATCGTTTGATCAGGCCTATGTTGAGTTTAAAGCGAATGCGCTGCAGGCGTGGGAGAAATTGGAGACTGAGGTATGAGCAAGCGTCGAGTGTTTGATATCAACTTTCCATCAGAGCCAACGGCAGATGTGGCCCCTACCCCACCGACCGAAGCGACGCCGTCGGCGGAACCATCGGTCAAATCCGACGGGCGCCGCGGTCCGATGGCAAAAGCGATCACGGAAAATGCAGATGCGCTGCGCAGCCGGGCCGAAATTGAACAGACCATCCGTGCAGAAAACGATCGGCTTGCGCATGAATTCGTGCGTCTCAAAGCGCTCGGCCTGGTGGTTGATCGCATCCTGCTCGACAAGATTTCGACCAGTAAACTGATCCGCGACCGATCAGTCACCCGCGACCCAGATCTTGAAGAGTTGAAGGCATCGATCAAAGAGTTGGGGCTCTCCAACCCAATTCGGGTCGAAGAAGACGGTGATGGCTATCAACTGGTGCAGGGCTTTCGGCGGTTGTCAGCCTATCAGGCGCTCTATGCTGAAACCGGAGATGAGACCTTTGCCGCCATCCCTGCCGGACTGGTGGCCCGCGGAGAGACGCTACAAGGGCTCTATCGTCGCATGGTCGACGAAAACCTTGTGCGACGGGATATCTCCTTTGCGGAGATGGCACAATTGGCGGTGTCCTATGCGGTAGATCCGGAAACTGATTGCACGAATGTGGAAGATGCCGTTGCGGTACTCTACGCCTCAGCCGGGCGGCAAAAGCGTAGCTATGTGCGCCATTTTGCGGAGCTTCTAGAATTTATCGGTGCGGATCTCACCTACCCGGAGGCGATCCCTCGTGCACTTGGGCTCGATCTGAAGAAAAAGCTGGTGGACTCCCCTGCCCTGATAGATCAGCTGCGCGCCGTTTTGCGCAGCAGCGATTTTGCAACCGCGGATGAGGAACTGGCGGTATTGCGTGAGGCACTGAAATCAGCAGGCGCTACATCTTCCGTGTCACGGGCGGCGACCAAAACGGGTGTGGCGAAGACCACGCTGCGCTGCACCGTCCCCGCGGGGACAGTGCGCTGTCAGGCTCGGGACGGTCGCATCGAGATGGCCATGGAACGCGATTTTTCGAACATTGATCAGTATAGGCTTGAGAGTGCCATTGCTGCCTTCTTCGAGGCGTTGGATCAGAGCTGACCGCTACATTTGATTTGTCGCGAATTTTAAGGCTGCTCTTTTGAGCAGCCTTTTCTTTTTTGTGGCAAAAGAAAGGCAGATGCCTGATACCAGACTGCACTGCCTATTTGTCCCTGCGGGGACAGGTTGCGGGCGCGAACTGCATTTGTCCCGCAACCGTCCAAACCGCGTACCGCCGGATTTGTGAGTGTTCCGCGTCCTGTCGTCTCTGCTGAAAGTTTGAAGCCATCTGTTCAATGCCCCAATTCCCCTGCGCGATACAACAACCAGCTGCCCTGCTTTCTAGCTTGATGCGGCGTCCATTCTTGGAGGTCGTGTTGGCATGAGGGTACAGACTGCATCATGGGATGATGACATTGCCATTGTCGATTTGCGGTCCATCGGCGCGCAGCGGGATGCTGACGATTGGTTGGTATCCAGTTGGAAGGCCGGTCAATCGCGGGCGACGGAATGGTCGGAACACAATGTCAGGCTTGGCAGTGATGGCAAAATCGACCTGCAACTGTCTGCAAACCACCAGGGCGCGGTGCGACCGTATCTCGGTGCTGAAATTCAGTCAGAGACAGCCAGCGAGACGGGCATTTGGTCGTGGACGGTTCAGGCCCCTGAAATGCAACCCGGCGCCGTGTTTGGCATGTTTTTGTTTCAGGCCGACTATCAGAACGATCCTTGGCTAGAGTTCGATTTTGAATTTGTCGGAGCAGATACAACCAAGGTGCAGCTCAGCATTCACATGGAGGATGAGCACGGCAATCGCGTCAGTCTTGGTGATGGCCCCGCAGGGCCAATAGAGATCGATCTTGGGTTCGATGCATCCAAAGGGTTTCACACATACCAAATCGAATTGACTGGCAGTTCTGCCTTGTTTCACGTCGATGGCGCGGTTGTTGGCGCCTTTGATGCATCTGATATGCCCCGGCAGGTTTGGTCCTCTGGCCCGGTCAAAAGTTTCACGGATATTTGGGCGGCTTCGCCTGAACAAAGTGATTGGGCGGGTCAGATTGATGAGTTGTCTCAGCCATTGACAGCGACGATTGCGCATTTGGCAGTCCCTGGCGTTGGCGCGGCAGAGCAGTCAGGCGGTGGGCAGGCAGATCATTTGGTTGGGTTGGATCAAAATGACGTTTTGATGGGGCTGGCCGGAGCCGACGCGTTGGATGGCGCGGCCGGTGATGACCACCTGATGGGCAATCGTGGACGCGATGTATTGCGCGGTGGGGCGGGGCAAGATCGGCTCGACGGTGGTGCCGGTCGTGACAAACTCCATGGTGGGGCAGGGGAGGATCTGCTGATCGGAGGCCACGGTTTCGACCATTTGTGGGGCGGGGATGCTGGCGATGTGTTTGTGATTCAGTCCGACAAAGCTGACCGTATTCGTGATTTCAACCTGTCCCACGGGGACAGGCTGGATCTATCGTATTTTCAGCTTAGCGATGTGACCGCAAAAGCAGATATGCCTTTGCGATGGCTCGACGGCGTGCGCGGCAATGGGACACGCGATGTGTTGCAGCTCGAAACCGACAGGGGATGGAAGACGCTTGCTGTGATTGACGATCCGAACGATCAGCTGCATCTTTCAGATCTTTGGTCTGCCGACCTTTTGGTATTCTAAGGTTGGTACTGTACACTAGTGTCTAATATACAATTCAATCAGACTACACCCCAGTGTTCACGGCAGCCCAAGTGTCCCAAGGCAGCTCCTCGCGTCCCAGTAGCGCGGGCAGGAGACGCAGATCGTCCGCAAAGATATCTTGCAATGCTTTGACATCCTCATCTGTCATCTTGGGCACCACATCGCGCATGCTTTGGCTGTTTGCCTTCAACAGAGCAGAGACAGGTCGCGTCTGTTTCACTTTCGCCAAGCTGTCCTCAAACCCTGCTTTGCGCAGCTGATCACCCCCGGCTCTGAGCATTGTGCGTAGAAGCGGCACACGGGCCCTGTCGCTTTCATTGCGCCGCTCTGCCAGGACGGGTGAAACATGACTATCGTCCAGGCCTGCAAACCGGTAGACCGCTTGCGCAGCTGAAATTGGGTCGCTGCTGATATCCTCAGCCAATAAAACCAATACGTTAGATCTGTCAAAGATCTCAAACCAACGCTGCAGGTGCTGCGAATATAGCCCCTGTTCGATATAGGCGGGGTTGTTCTTTAGCCCGTCCGCAAAGGAGCAGACGGGAATGTGCCCCTTGATCACCTCATGCATGTGATTGGAGTAGGCACGTGCAATCGGATCGCGCAGAAGACAGACGATCTTGATAGTGGGATCAAATTCCGCAATGCGCTGCGGGCACCGGGGGTCATAGAAGTAGGAGGGCGAGGCTTCGAACCTCGCGACTTTGTCGGTAAGCGATGCGAAATGGTTCCTGTACCAACTATAGCCTCGGTCGAAATACGCGCTGAAAAAGTCGACCTCTTTGGGTTCGGCCACGCCCGCGTCTGGATGGGCGCCGATCGTGGCATGAATGAAAGTCGACGCACATTTCTGCGCGCCTATTCCGATCAAGGTTGGTCCAGCAACGGTTTCCATGTTCATTTCAGTTCTCCGGCAGAGCGAGGCTGGGCAGCGGTCAACGATCTTGGCATGAGCCACCATATTCCGAAGGCTTACCAACATGGTATGGCCTTGTTTATGGTTACGCTCGGAATGAACACACCAAAAGTGGTTTCAGATCTGGTTTGAAGGAAATGGGGGCAGGCCCAAATGGCAGAAACAGCACCGGGGCAGGGGAGAGATCAACCCAAGAGCGACCCTTTCGGCCGATCGACACAGCGCGACGGCGCCCACCCGCTGATTTCCGTTGTTGTTGCGAACCACCAAGGTGCATCTTTTCTGGATCAAGCGCTGCGGTCGCTGGCGGTGCAAACGCATACCAATATTGAGGTTATTGTTTCTGATGATGGATCATCTGACGGTTCAGTAGCGATCGTAGAATCTTGGGCGCAGAAAGACCCGCGCTTCAAGGTTTTGAGCCACCCTGTCGCAACCGGGCCCGCTGCGGCACGAAATAGGGCACTGGCCTGCGCCACTGGCTCCTGGGTGGCAATTTTTGATTCAGACGACGTCATGCACCCAGATCGGCTAAAGCGCCTCCTGCGGGCCGCTGAGGCCCTGAATGCGGATGCGGCTGCGGATGATATGATCCATTTCGCCACGGAGCCGCTGCCCCGCCCGCAGAGCGTTTTGGGCACGTCTTCCTCGGATCAGCCGCGACGAATCGATGTGATCGACATGCTGCATGTGCCTACTGGTGCAGGGGCAAGTCAGCTTGGGTACCTAAAGCCCCTCATTCGTCGCTCCGCGCTTCAAGAGCACCGATATGACGAAACGCTGACGATCGGCGAAGATCAAGATTTCTATCTGCGCCTGCTCTTGGAGGGTGTGTCGTTGTTCACTCTGCCCGAAGCGCTGTATCTTTATCGGCGGCATCCGGGATCGCTGTCGCACCGCTCCTCCAGTGACCAAATTGCCGCCTCTCTTGCGGCGATGGAGCAATTGTCAGAGCAGCTAGGTGATTTGGAAGATGCTGAAATAAAGGAACAAATCGGAGTTCGAAGGCAGATCCTGCGGCGCCGGTTTGAATTCGAGCGTTTTGTTGAAGCCTGCAAGGCTAGGCAATTTGGTCGTGCGCTTGCATCAATCATGTTTCGGCCCCGTCTTTTGTTGCAGGCGAAAGATGTGCTGGTGCAGCGTCTGAAACGGCCACAACAAAACGCGGTGCCGCGCCAGCGCCTGCTCCATCTGGTTGGCCCGCAGAGTATCCGACCCGAAAAAGGAGATTTCGTTGAGGTGCCAGGTCTTGACCAAGATCACGGATGCTCTGCGCTTTGGGCTGAGCTGTGTTTTGTTGCGTCCTGTGACGCGCTGACGCTGACCTATGATGACGCATCCGGCCTGTCCGCCGCCTGGCGTGTGCCCGCGGCGGTGGCCATCCATGAAATTGGTTCGCTCAGCTGTTCTTTGCCTCGGCCAGGTAGGGCATCTGATCTGAAAACTGCGGATCACCCTGTCGTTGCGGGTTAAGCGATGGTTGGCAGACTGGAAATTCCTGCAACAGAACGGTATGCGCGTCGCAAGTAAGGCTGGCGTCATGCACCATGCTTTGGCAGGTTGATCGGAACAATTGAGGCGCATTCCCATGCCATCAACCCTTGAACAAGGTGAAAATCCTGGCGCAGCAGAGCCAATGCCTCGGCCTGCCGCTTTCTATGGTCGATCCACCGGCATCTGGGTGACACAGGCCCAATTAAAACTTGGATTCCTATGTCTTGCGGCGTTGTCTGGAACAGGGGTGATTTACCGATTTGGATTTCAATCCATCGGATGGATGGCGCTCTACGCGGTGACCGTGATCTGGTTTTTGCGCGATTGGCGCCAATCCGCAAGGATCTTCTGGCAGGCGTGGCCGGTCCTGCTGCCAAGCCTCGTTGCCTTGGCCTCCACATTGTGGAGCGTCAACCCGCCCGTCACGGCCTATCGTAGTTTTCAATTGTTGATGACGACGTTGATAGCCATCCGAATTGCCACGACCATTCCTGCGCATCGGACCATGATTGTGGTGAGCTTGACCTCCATTGGCGGTGTGGCGCTTTCCTATCTCAATTCTATGGTTACTTTTCTGCCCTCCGCGTTTCACCCAAACGGTGCGTTGAAAGGCATATATGTTCATAAGAACTCTCTGGCCAAAGCCATCGTAAATGCCGCACTCGGTGTGGTCAGTCTTGGGTTTTACTGGCGGCTTGCGGTTTTTGGGTTGCTCGGGGCTGCACTGTTGATCCCGGTTTTGGCCATGGCGCAATCTGCTGGAGCCTATGTGACCTTTGCTATTCTGGCGGTGTACGTTCCCGTTTTGATGATCCGGCGTTGGGGCGGCACAGCCCGCCGCTTGGCGCTGATTTTCTCTCTTCTGTTGCTCGGCTCGGTTCCCGTCTTTTTGGTGATGGGCGGCTTTGACGCCTTTGGCGCATTGCTAGAAAAACTAGGCAAAGACAGCACGTTGACGGGGCGAACGGTGATCTGGCAGTTCGGTCTCGAAGAGATTGCCGATGCACCGTTTGCGGGTCTAGGGTTTGGCGCTTTCTGGTCCGTGCCGTCTTATGCCCGCCTCTATATCGAAGCTTACGTTGATCAGGGTCTGTTCTGGTTTCACAACAGCTATATCGAGTTGATAGTGGGCAATGGGCTGGTTGGCGCACTTGTTTTCTTTGGGTTGCTGTTAAACATCGTCATCCGATGCTTCCAGTGGTTCCTGAACGATGGAACTGTGACAGCCGGTTACTTCCTGTTCTACGTTCTGATCAATCTTGTCGCGGCTCTGTCGGATAATGTGATCTACAACGAACACTCGATCCGACACATGCTGATCGTTATGGCCTGGATCTACGCGGGACGTGCTCTTGGCAAGTGGCGCGATGTGCCAGCCACCAAAGGCGGCAGCTGGAGAATGCGCCTGCGATCAAAGGATGCGCATCAACCGCGATAATAGTAGTCGTGTGACCGTTTGGCCGTCCCATACAAAGGTTTGCCGGTGGATTTCACCTTGGTCAGGACAATGCCATCCGGGCTGCGGCCGCCTTGTTCCAACTGCTGGATTGCATCAACAAAGACCGACTGACGTGTGGTGTTCCATTGCGCCAGCATGATCAGCAAATCAGCTTGTTTTCCAATGATACGCGCATCCGGAACAACAGAAATCGGCGGAGTATCAATCACAATCACGTCCCAATGGTTCCGAATTTCAGCCAGCACCTCGGGCAGGCCCCCGCGGTCCAAAAGATCTGCGGCGCTGCCGTCATAGTGACCCGCTGGCAGTACATCGACGAGGCCAAGCGCTCCGGGACGAATGGCATCGGCGAGCGTGGCCTGATTGAGCAGGACCTCTGCAAGGCCAGGATGCTGGTTGCCGTTTGCCAACGGGTTGGACAGGTAATGCCGGCGGATATCGCCATCAATCAGCAGCACTGATTTGCCGATTTGCGCGATGTTATGAGCAATGGCAGCCGAAAGCGTCGATTTCCCATCACCGCTTTCGGCTGATGTGAATACAATCACCTGGGCAGTCTTGTCACCACGCGTCATCAACAGGGATGTACGCAGATTTCGCATGGCTTCGCCATCCCGGGTCTGCGGGCCAAGCGCGGCGGCGTCCTCTGGCCGGATGTCCTGGCTGAACTGGTCCAATGCGGCAATAACTGGCACATGGGTGAGGTTGGCAATCTGATCAGCGGAATAGAGCCGTGTGCGCACCAGATGCAATCCGATGACGATTGCTGCGCCGATAACTCCGCTAAAGAAGACCGCGATTATCAAGATGCGGCTTTTGTGCGGCAGGGCAGGGCGGTCAGGCGGGAAGGCACGGGAAATAACCCGGCTGTCAGCGCGTTGCAGCCCCACTTGCAATGATGTTTCCCGCAGCCGGTTCTGAAAGTTCTCGAAAAGCAGTCGGCTTGCTTCTGCATCTCTTTCGGCCTGCACAACTTCGGTAAGTACATCGCTCTGGGTGGCAATGGTGATTTCCAGCTGTGCCATCGACCCACGAATGGCTTGTTCTTTTTGTTCGGCATCGCGCAGGTCCCGTGCGGCCTGCGCCAGGACCGCGCGCCATCCATCTTGATGACCAACGGCAGTGCTCAGCAGGGCAAGATAGCCGTATTTCCGGGCGGCATCCTGTTGGTCCGCGACTTCCTGTAGGGTCGCCAATTCGGATTGGATGGCGCGGTATTGCTGAACCTCCTCCTGTCGTTCAACCAGGGCGCTGCGCAACGATACAAGACGGTTTTCGAGGCTGACAAGTTGCGCCGGGCTGGTCTGTCGCTAACAAGCGATATGTCCGGTGTAGGTAACATGCGATCTGTCCGGTTTTATCATGTCTCCGAAAGGAGGCGTTATGAAGCGGACAGAAGTGTTACAGGAAGTTCGACTTATGAAGTTCGAAGACGTGTATTCGC
>NZ_JAJDWC010000037.1 GCF_022825805.1 Phaeobacter sp. | reverse complement strand
GCGCGCTTTTTCTTCTGGTGCGCCGTCGATCTGGTCGTAGGCTTTGAAGTCACCGAAGTATTTGGTGATCGCTGCGGTCAGCGTGGTTTTGCCGTGGTCAACGTGGCCGATGGTGCCGATGTTGACGTGCGGTTTTGTACGCTCAAACTTTTCCTTAGCCATTCTGTAGGCGCCCTTATGAACTGGGGGTCAAACTCGGACCCGGGTTTCCTCTGCGCGCGCGGCTTATTTGGTTTAGCGGCGAAAATCAACCCGTTCCTGCACGGCATGAGACATTTGGGCGCCGACTGAGCATGATTTGCATGAAGATGCGCGCAAGACGCACTTTTGGTGCGATATCGCGGTCCACGACAAGGAGTGTTCATGAAGCAGACCGACCGCAGGCAAACGGACTGCGGACCGATTGACGGCGCTATAGGTGGTGATGGCGCGGTCTACGATCGCCGCTGCGATCACTCGGTCGCCGTCACCTCAGTTGCGTCGGTTTATGGTGCGGCCGCGGCGGGTGTGAGGGCGGCTGATGGCTCAGTTGATGGTGCATCCGCCTGCGCAGCTGGCGTTTTGGGCGCGAACCAGCCTTCGGCTGTGTTTTGTTCAACCAGCCAATCCTCGATCTGTCCTACGGCATTGCGGGCCAGCCCGCGCATCTGCTCTTCTCGTGTGCGCGCATGGCCCGATCCCACCAGGAAACTGTCTGCGGTGGTGGTTTCAAACACGGTGAAGGTCTTGGCCTCCGAATTGAGCGTCTTGCCTGCAGCGTCATCCCAAACGGTGACATTCACCGCAAGCACGGATTTTGGGCTCAGCACCAGGGGCACGCCGCCGGGGGCGACAAAGTATCCCTCGACGCTGATTCCGAAATGATAGAGCTGATCGCCATCATACTGACTGAAACGGGCATCCACCTCATTGGTGAGCAAAGTGACCCATTCATCGGGTTCGACCTCTCTGGAACCCGGAACCATTTGGACCTTCGAGGCAATCACCACATTGTGGCCCAGCTTAAAGGCTCCGAGATCCTGCAGCGGATCGTCCGGCGCAGAGCCTGTGCAGGCAGCAACAGTCAACAATGCGGTCAAAAGAGCGAAAATCCGGAGCATAGCAGTCTCACTTCGAAAACAATCAGTCCCCAATAGCCACCCACAGCCACGCCGGTAAAGCAAAGAAGACATGCAGCAGGGCTGAGGTGGCGATGAAGTCACATATCGGGCGGGCCTTTGGGCGGTCGAAAACTGGGACTAGCTGAATTTATACGACCGCGGGAACCCGTGTGGGGGTCTTTTGCCGACCCCTGCCCGTTTGCCCAGCCATTCGGTCAAATCAGCTTCGTGACGGGTTTTGCCCCCGCCCATTTCCCATTTCAGGCCATCATCCCAATTGAACGTGGTGATATCGCTGAGCCCGCCATCCAGCTCCAGCGATCCCTGTTTGCCGCGTGCCATATTGTATTTCTGCAGACGCACACCTTTGCCCCTGCCCAATTCCGGCATTTCTTCGACCGAGAACACAAGGAATTTGCCATTTTCAGAAACCACAGCAACATGATCGCCAACAACCGGAATGCAGATCTTTGCCCGATCGCCATCCTTGACGTTGAGCACCTGCTTGCCGCCACGGGTCTGCGCGACGATGTCTTTTTCTGCGCAGATGAACCCGTTGCCTGCGTTGGACGCAACCAGCAGTCGACCCTCCGGATTGTGGATCAGGATATCGATAATTTCGGCTTCGTTGGGCAGGTCGACCATCAGTCGAAGCGGCTCACCCATGCCGCGTCCGCCGGGCAGGTTGGCGGCCGACACGGTGTAGAAGCGTCCGTTTGATCCAAAGACCAACAACCGATCTGTTGTTTCCGCGTGGAAAATAAACCGCGGGCCGTCACCGTCTTTGAATTTCAGCTCGCGCGTCAGATCGATGTGACCGGTCATGGCCCGAACCCAACCCATCTGCGAACAGACAACCGTGATCGGCTCCTTGTCGATCATGGCCTCCAGCGGCACATCTTCGACTTCGCTTGCCTCTGCAAAACGGGTACGTCGCGCCCCGCCCTCATAGCTTTTGCCGAATTGTTTTTTGGTCTCTTTCAGCTGTTCGGTGATCCGAGCCCATTGCAATTCTTCTGAGGCCAGCAAATCGACCAGTCCCGCGCGCTCCTCTTGCAGGGCATCGCGTTCCCGGGTGAGTTCGATTTCTTCGAGCCGCCGCAAGCTGCGCAGACGCATATTGAGAATCGCTTCGGCCTGCACCTCGGACAACTCTCCCGGACCTGCGGCCGGCGGCAGATAGTCTGCCTCGTTCAGCGCCCGTGGATGATCCGCTCCCCAGGCTTCGCGCATCAAAGCAGCCTTTGGGTCGTCATCATACCGGATGATATCAATCACCCTGTCCAGATTGAGGAAGGCGATAATGAAGCCCTCGAGCACCTCGAGCCGGTGATCGATCTTGTCCATCCGGTGCTGTGAGCGGCGTTGCAATACTTCGCGCCGGTGGTCCAGAAACGCACGAAGCACTTCCTTCATCGAACAGACCTTGGGCGTCACGCCGTCGATCAACACATTCATGTTGAGACTGAACCGCACCTCCAGATCGGAGTTGCGGAACATCATGTTCATCAGAACATCGGGATCCACGTTTTTGGATTTCGGCTCCAAGATGATCCGGATGTCATCAGCGGATTCGTCACGAACATCGGCGAGGATCGGGACTTTCTTTGTCTGGATCAGCTCTGCGATCTTTTCGATCAGCTTGGATTTCTGCACCTGATAGGGGATTTCAGTGACCACGATCTGCCACTGTCCACGGCCCAGATCCTCCACCTCATGGGTACAACGCAGCCGGAAGGACCCGCGCCCCGTGCGATAGGCTTTGGCGATATTCTCCTGCGGCTCGACGATGACGCCGCCGGTCGGAAAATCGGGACCAGGCACATAATTGAGCAAAGTATCGTCGCGCGCATCCGGAGTGCGGATCAAATGGATACTGGCGTCGATCAGCTCCGCGATATTATGCGGCGGAATGTTGGTTGCCATCCCCACAGCGATCCCCGCCGCACCATTGGCGAGAATATTGGGGAAGGTTGCGGGCAGCACCGATGGTTCTGTCAGGCGGCCATCGTAATTGTCCCGGAAATCAACCGCATCTTCGTTGAGACCCTCCAGCATCGCTTCAGCGATGAAGGTCATCCTTGCTTCGGTGTAGCGGGAGGCCGCGGGATTGTCGCCGTCGATATTGCCGAAGTTGCCCTGGCCATCGACCAGCGGATAGCGGACGTTAAAATCCTGCGCCAAACGCGCCATAGCGTCATAAATCGCCGCGTCACCATGTGGGTGGAAGTCTCCCATGGTATCGCCAGAAATCTTTGCCGATTTGAGGAACCCGCCAGACGAACTTAGCCGCAGTCTGCTCATGGCATATAGAATGCGACGGTGAACCGGCTTCAGCCCGTCGCGGGCATCTGGCAATGCTCGGTGCATGATCGTGCTGAGCGCATAGGTCAGATACCGTTCGCCAATCGCGCGGCGCAACGGTTCTCGCATCTCTCCGGTGGCGGGGGAGTCGGGGCTGTCTTGATCGTCTACCAGGTCAGTCATGGACTTTTGATACTGTCCGCGCCCAGCTTGGTAAAGCGGCGCAGCGGCAAAATACACAGTTACCCCCAGGTAAATCGCTCGCCCCATGCAGGTCGCCCATCCGTCGGACCCAAACACACAGCAGCCAACCTTCGGGGAGAATGGCAGCCTTCCTCCCCTATTTTGATCGCGGTAGATGGGGTAGTGTAGGGATAAGGGATCGGTCTGCGCAGAATGCCGGGCAGCTCCAGCGGGCAAAGCCCGACGCTCACGTTCATTGGTTTTATTGGTACCGACTATCCTGGGGGGGATAAATTATGTCGCGTTTCGTTACTGTGTCATTTCTGTTCATGGGTTGGGCATTCTATGAGGCCAGCGGAGGGGCTGATTTCCGACCGCCCGACCGCCCTGCCCAGTCATCTATTGTGACGGCTGAGACCGAGCCAGCTCCGTTCAGCAAAGGACGCACAATTTCGGTCAGCGCTGACGAACTGGTCAACAAAGTTGCGCTTCAAACCACGCTTGGCACACGGCAAACCGCGCCAACATCCACCAACAGCCCGCTGCGCCCGAAGGCCGATCCAACCCTGCGGACAGAACTGGCCATGGCGCAGATCCGCGCTGCGGGCGCCAGTTTGACCGATCCGGACAGTGCATTTGACCCGACATTCCAGCCAGCCACTGGCCAACAGGTAGCGATACAACCCGCAACTGTGCAGTTGGCATCGCTGACGGACGGGCTGGCAGGCGGCTTGACGGGCAGCTTGACGGGCGGCCTGCAGCAGCAAGACGCGGAGCCAAAACCAGATGCAGAACCGTTGGCTGACATCAGACGGATCAAGGCCACTCGCGTCAACATGCGTGCCGGTCCGGGCACAGCGTATGCGATTTTGAAGCGGTTGGAAAACGGCACCGAAGTTCGTGTTCTCGAAGATATCGGGACCGGTTGGCTGCGGCTGCGCAATTTGGACGATGGCACGGTTGGCTGGATTGCGGCTTCCCTGCTCAGTCAGAAAGGCTCATAAAGCGGCGGTATCCACTGGGAAACCACGCGAGGGCTTCAATGCAAAAAACGATTCTCATCACGGGCTGCTCCTCTGGGATTGGCCTGGATGCAGCGCATGGCATGCGAGAGCGTGGTTGGACCGTTTTTGCAGCCTGCCGCAAGCAAGCCGACTGCGACCGGCTCCGCGCCCAAGGGTTTGTCAGCCCATTGATGGATTACAGCGCCCCCGAAACACTTGCGTCTGGCCTGAAAGAAGTCATGGATCGAACCGGCGGCACATTGGATGTGCTGTTCAACAATGGCGCCCATGGACTGCCTGGCGCGGTTGAAGATGTCGCAACAGATGGGCTGCGCACCATTTTCGAAAGCAATGTGTTCGGTTGGCATGAACTGACGCGCCAGGTGATCCCGATCATGCGGGCGCAGCGACATGGGCGGATCATCCAGAATTCATCGATCCTGGGGTTCGTCGCCTTTCCCTGGCGAGGGGCCTATGTGGCGACCAAATACGCGATCGAAGGGCTCAGCGACACCATGCGTATCGAGCTGCGCGACAGCGGAATTGAGGTCATTTTGATTGAGCCCGGGCCCGTGACGTCAAAGATCCGCGAAAAGGCGATCCCCCACTTCGAGAAATACGTCGACTGGGAGAATTCCGCGCTGCGAGACCGCTACGAGCAAAGCCTGCTCAAGCGCCTGTATGAAAGCAACGGCCCGGACACGTTCGAGCTTCCCGCATCGGCGGTGACCGCGAAACTGATTCATGCCTGCGAAAGCACCCGGCCACGGGCGCGCTACTATGTCACCGTGCCAACGCATATCGGAGGCGTGCTAAAACGCATCCTGACAACGCGAGCGATTGACCGCATCCTCGCACGGCTTAGATAGCGTAGTCGCGACGGCATCTGCCATGGGGGCAGAACAGCCAGCGTGCCGACAAACAAGGAAACTGAAAAGATGAGCGACCCGCTCCATATTCTGGCGATCCTCGCCGTTGCGGCCACCGTCATCGTGCTGGCGATTGGCATTGGGGGTTTTGGTGCCGGAGGTGCATTCAACGCAAAAAACGCGAACAAGATGATGCGGCTGCGGATTCTCTTCCAATTCGTCGCAGTGGTGCTGTTTCTCGGCTATGTCTATTTCCGCAACCAGGGAGGCCAGTAACTCGTGGTCGTTTTGAACAAGATTTACACCCGTACCGGAGACAAGGGTGACACAGCTCTGGGCAATGGTGCGCGCGTGGCCAAACACTCCGCCCGCGTGAATGCCTATGGCACATCTGACGAATTGAATGCCTTCGTCGGAGTGGCCCGGCTGGAAGCCGAGGGTGAAATGGACGAGGCACTGGCGCGGATCCAGAATGATCTGTTTGATCTCGGTGCAGATCTCTGTCGGCCCGATATGGAAAAGGACGCAACCGCAGAATATCCACCACTGCGGATGACCGATGCACAGGTCGAGCGGCTGGAAACCGAGATCGATGCCATGAACGCCGATTTGGCACCTCTGCGCAGCTTTGTCCTACCGGGCGGATCCAAACTGGCGGCCCACCTGCATGTCTGTCGCACTGTTGCCCGGCGCGCCGAACGACTGACCACGGACCTGGCGACACAGGAAGACATCAACAACGCGGCAGTCACCTATCTCAATCGCTTGTCGGATTGGTTTTTTGTGGCGTCGCGCGCTGTAAACGACAATGGTGCGCGCGATGTCCTGTGGGTTCCCGGCGCCAACCGCTGAGCATCTGACGACATAGACCCTGCATTGACGCGTGAACCTTATGCGTCAACGCCCCCAAGGCGCTGCTTGCCCGGCATCCCAGGACAGATGTTTTCGAAACACCGCTCAGCGCGGAAAGCGGAAACATTCTTGCAAAAGTAATCCGACAATTGTTCGGACGCGACGTCGGTGAACGGTAACGTGACGATTTTGCCCTGTTGTGGGTCAATCTGAGTCGTTATCAACATCGCGAGAGCATTAAGGAGAGTCGTTTTTCGGCGCTCCGTTTGTCTAAGGAGAGAACGCAAATGAAGGTGCTAGTGCCTGTCAAACGCGTGATTGATTACAACGTGAAGGTCCGTGTGAAAGCGGACGGCAGCGGTGTCGATCTCGCCAACGTAAAGATGTCAATGAACCCATTCGACGAGATTGCCGTAGAACAGGCCATCCGCCTGAAAGAAGCTGGCAAGGCGGATGAGATCGTTGTGGTCTCCATCGGTGTGAAACAATCTCAAGAGACCCTGCGCACTGCGCTGGCGATGGGTGCGGACCGTGCGATCCTGGTGAATGCGGCAGACGACGTGCACACCGACATTGAACCGCTGGCGGTTGCTAAGATCCTGGCCAAAGTGGTCGAGGAAGAGCAGCCCGGTCTGGTTCTGGCTGGCAAACAAGCCATCGACAACGACATGAACGCAACCGGACAAATGCTTTCTGCTCTGCTGGGCTGGTCCCAGGGCACATTCGCATCCGAGCTGGACGTCGACGGCGACAAAGCGGTTGTCACACGCGAAGTGGACGGCGGCCTGCAGACCATCAAGGTCAACATGCCAACCATCGTCACCGTGGACCTGCGTTTGAACGAGCCGCGCTACGCGTCTCTGCCAAACATCATGAAGGCCAAGAAAAAGCCGCTGGATGAAAAAACCGCCGCTGACTATGGCGTCGACGTCACCCCGCGTCTGGAAATCGTCTCTACAACGGAACCAGAAGCCCGTGCTGCGGGTATCATCGTGGGTTCCGTGGACGAGCTGGTTGGGAAACTCAAAGAAGCGGGGGCTGTGTAATGGCTGTTCTTCTCCTTGCCGAAGTTACCGATGGCGCGCTGGCGCTGGATGCAACTGCGAAAGCCGTGACCGCGGCCACCAAACTGGGTGACGTCACCGTGCTGGCAGCCGGAGCCTCCGCTGCCGATGCAGGTGCCGAAGCTGCGAAAATCGCGGGCGTCTCCAAGGTTCTGGTCGCTGAGGATGCGTCCCTCGGTCATCGCCTCGCGGAACCAACCGCCGCGCTGATCGCGGGTCTTGCGTCCGACTATGAGCATATTGTTGCCCCTGCGACCACCGATGCGAAAAACGTTCTGCCGCGCGTGGCCGCGCTGTTGGACGTGATGGTGATCTCTGATGTGTCCGCTGTCGTCGACGGCAACACATTCGAACGCCCGATCTATGCGGGTAACGCCATCCAGACCGTCAAATCCAGCGATGCGAAAAAAGTTGTGTCCTTCCGGACCGCAACCTTTGACGCGGCTGGCGACGGTGGCTCCGCCTCTGTGGAAACCATCTCTGCCGCGGACAACCCCGCGCTGTCGGAGTGGATTGAAGACAAAGTGGCCGAAAGCGACCGTCCAGAACTGACCTCTGCTGGGGTCGTGGTGTCTGGTGGCCGTGGCGTCGGCTCCGAAGATGACTTCAAACTGATCGAAAACCTGGCTGACAAACTGGGTGCTGCTGTTGGTGCATCGCGCGCTGCGGTTGACTCCGGCTATGCGCCAAACGATTGGCAGGTTGGTCAAACCGGTAAAGTGGTTGCCCCCGAGCTCTATGTCGCCGTTGGTATTTCTGGCGCAATTCAGCACCTGGCTGGCATGAAAGACTCCAAGATCATTGTTGCGATCAACAAAGACGAGGAAGCGCCAATTTTCCAGGTTGCGGACTATGGTCTGGTTGCCGACCTGTTCGAAGCCGTGCCCGAACTGATGGAAAAACTGGGCTAATCCTCCAGCCATAACAACATGAAAGCCCGCGCAGTTTTGTGCGGGCTTTTTTTATGTTTTGGCGGCCAGGATGTTGTGGTCCGTTTGCCACTAGGGATTTGGAGCGCACAGGCCCACCGTCGGATCAGGACAGCCGCGACCGAAGATGCTCCGCAATCCGGTGATGTTCCTGCGGCCCAATCATCCGCTGCGCAGAGGGCAGATCCAGTTGCCCAAAGAACATGCCGTCGACGTCTGCAGCATCCTGCGCGGTATGGACCGGCAGCTCCACCACACCCGCAACCGAGCTGCGCAGCGCATCCACCATGGGACGATCCACCAACGCTGGTTCCTGACCAAACAACACATGCTGATCCAGATCGTATTTGATCCATAATAGCAGCACGTCCGTGCCAACTTCGCCAATCAGCTCTCCCATGCGCTCGACCCAACAGTCTTGCAGGGCTTCGCGCAGGATTTCATAGCGGTCGATATCACAGGATCGCAGCGCGCTGAGTAAGTGTTTGTTGAAATGATACTCGGTAAAGTCGATTTCAGGGAACAGCTTCAGCAAGGGCGCATGCGCCTGCAAGAACCGGTCATTCCGCCGCGGGTGGACCTTGTAATAAGGATTTGAGAGATTTTGCGCGCCCAGGATCTGGATCAACGTCTTTTCTGCGTCTCTGTCGCTAACAAGCGATATGTCCGGTGTAGGTAACATGCGATCTGTCCGGTTTTATCATGTCTCCGAAAGGAGGCGTTATGAAGCGGACAGAAGTGTTACAGGAAGTTCGACTTATGAAGTTCGAAGACGTGTATTCGC
>NZ_JAJDWC010000025.1 GCF_022825805.1 Phaeobacter sp. | reverse complement strand
GCGAATACACGTCTTCGAACTTCATAAGTCGAACTTCCTGTAACACTTCTGTCCGCTTCATAACGCCTCCTTTCGGAGACATGATAAAACCGGACAGATCGCATGTTACCTACACCGGACATATCGCTTGTTAGCGACAGTATTTGTCCCGGAGTGGTTGACGTTTGGCAAAACCGGGATTGAGTGGATGCAAACCACACAGCCCGGAGAAAAGATCCCATATCTGGTCAGCTCCAATCCCTATGAGGGCTATGAAATCCAGCCGTTGGTAGAAGTGCTGCCCGAGGCGCTTTCCGTTGCTAACACCAACGTCTGGAGCCAATCGGTTACCCTTGCAGCGACTGAAAACTGGTCAGGCCTCTGCTTCGATCTGCGCAAACTCACCGCTGCCGAAAGCGCTGGTGCCCTCGCCCGGCTGGAGGCTATCCAGCCGATGTTTGATGCGCGCAATATTGAAAGCTGTGTCACAATCGCCCCAAGCCAGATCGCAGGGTTGAGCTCTGCCCGGCAGCTTCCTGACCGCGTGATTGTACCTGCTCTGCAAGACCAGGACCGACTGACCGAACGCAAAGAATCGCCTGCTCCCCTGACCTGGTTTGAATCGGTGCTGGCGGACGCAAAATCGGTCATCCCCTCTGAGCGTTTGGTCATCGGCATGCCCACAGGCGGTGTCCACTGGACCTCCGTGTCAGAAACGCCACGCTTCATCAGCTATGCAAACGCCATGGCCAAAGCTGACCAGTTCAGAGGCTTTGCTGGCTTTGACGCGGATCAGGCGCATGGGTTGATATCCTTCATGGATCAGGACGGCGCGCGCAACATGATCTGGTATTTGGACGCGGTCAGCCACTACAGCCAGTTGTTGGCTTTGCACACTGCAGGCATCGACTCCGTTGCGATGTGGGGACTGGGACAAGAAGATCCATCGATCTGGCCCCTGCTGTCCCACCCAGACGTTTTTTCTGATCGTGCTGCCGACAGTCTCAACAACATCGATCTGGGATCGTTTGTATCCTACCGCGGCGAAGGCGCCTTTATCCGCTTTGGCGAGGACAGCCGCATCGGACGCCGTCATATCGATCGCGATCCAGAAACCAACCGCATTTTGAAAGCCGAAACGAACCCATTGCCCGTGCCGATGGTGGCAGAGCTCTATGCCGCGCTCCCGGACAAAACCATCTTGCTCACCTTCGATGATGGTCCAACCGAAACCTACACGCGCGATATTCTCAACATTCTGCGGGACGAGGATGTCTCTGCCACGTTTTTCATGGTCGGCAACCACATGTTTGAGCAAAAGGCGCTGGTGACCGAAATGACCAACGCCAATATGGATTTTGGTCTGCATACATTCAGCCACCCTGAAATGGACAAGGTCAGCCCAGGTCGGGTGAAGGTGGAACTGGCCCTACAATCACGCATGTTTTCCTGGATGACAGGCCTGTCCCCCGTGGTTTTCCGCGCTCCTTTTGTTCGCGGCCCAGGTCCGCTCGAAGGGGAGTTGGCGCGGCGCATCAAGGAAATCGTGGATCAGCGATACCACCTGCTTGGCGCCACAATCGTGCCGCCAGATTGGCGCGATCTCAGCGCGGAGCAACTGGTTGAATTCACTTTGGACAAGCTGGATGGCACTGGCCAGGTCATCATGCTCCACGATGGTGGTGGCAATCGGGCGACAACGGTTGAGGCGCTCCGCATGTTGATCCCCGAGCTCAAGGGACGCGGGTATGAATTCCTGACACTGCAAGAGGCCATGACGCAGGTCGGCCCGGCCTATGAAACCCGCGAAGTCAGCTCTCTGGAAACATTTGAATCACTGGCGTTTTCCGGTGTGGGCAACAGTGTCACCTGGATCAGCTATCTTGTGCCATTTGCTGTACTGCTGGGCGTGCTACGAGCCTTGGCCCTATTCATCATGGCGATCCGGGCCAAACGGCTGGCGCAAACCGATCTGCGCTGCAGAACTGGCGATTTCACCCCCCCTGTCACAGTGGTGATCCCTGCGTTCAACGAAGCAACCGGTATTGTCCAAACAATCGACAGTGTGCTTGCATCCGACTATCCGCATCTGTCGGTTCTAGTGGTCGACGATGGATCAACAGACGGCACATATGATCTGGTTGTCGAAACCTACATACGGGACCCAAGAATCCAGATCCTGCGCCAGCCAAACGGTGGCAAATGGAAAGCCGCCAACCTGGCGTTTTCCCACGTCACAACCGATTTCGTCGTCGCCATCGATGCCGATACGATTGTCGCACCAGATGCCATCCGACGTCTGTTGCAACCCATGCGGCAAAGCGATGTTGGCGCGGTGGCGGGTAAGGTGATGGTTGGCAATCCCAACAACCTGCTGACCAAACTAGAAAAGCTGGAATATACAGTCGCCCAAAACATTGATCGCCGCGCCTATGAAACCATCAATGCCATCATGGTTGTGCCTGGCGCATTCGGAGCCTGGCGAACCGACGCAGTGCGCGCCTGCGGATACTACTCCAGCCAGACTTTGGCAGAAGACACCGACCTGACCATCTCTTTGCTGAAGAACGGATATAAGGTGCGCGCCGCCGAACGCGCCTATGCCTACACAGAAGCGCCTGCATCGGTTGGCACGCTGATGAAGCAGCGGATGCGTTGGTCAATTGGGATCCTGCAATCGGCCTGGAAGCACCGCAAAACCATTCGCCAGGGTCATGCCGTTGGCTTGATCGGGCTGACTGATCTGGTTTTGTTTGGTGTGGTCATGCCACTCTTGGGGCCGATCATTGATCTGCTGATGGTGCTGATGGTCGTGCGGTTTGTTGGGAGTTTTGATGGCTCAAGCTTCAACGCATTTTCAACGCATGACTACCTTGTCATGGGAATTTTCCTGTCGCTTCCGATGCTGGAAATGATCATGGCGGACTATGCCGTAAGATCAGAGCCCTCTGTCCCACGACACATGGTATTCCTGTTGCTGCTCAACAGACTGATCTATCGCCAGTTGCTGATCATCAACGTCTACCGCTCTTTGTGGCGGATTATGACCGGCCGACTGACGGGCTGGCATAAGTTGCGCCGCATGGGATCCGTACGTGCCCCCAGACGGCAATCTGTGGCTGCAAGGTCTGTAAGCGGCTAGGCTCAGATACTCGGGTGTTGGCCAAAAGTGGGACTGTGAAGCGTCTGCTGAGTATCAGGGCAAATCGCTTGACCTGATGCGCGGGCGTTCCACCGCCTCGCATCCTTTTTGCCAGACGCCAACAAAAAAACCTGCCCGGACCAAGATCCGGACAGGTTCATCACCAATCGTGGGCACGGTCAGTTGCCGTCGTCACCCCCACCTGACAGCGCGTTTGGGTCAAACGCACCGCCGAACCCAGAGCCACTGTCTTGCTCTGGCGCGGCATCTGCACCCGTATCAGGATCATCTGTGCTGCTGTCACCGCCAAGCGCACTTGGAGCGAAAGCACCACCGAACCCCGAACTATTGCCACCGGCAGCAGGTTTGGACTGTCCACCAGTGCTATCAGCACCGCTTTCCGCCTCTTCTGCTGCTCTGCGCGCGGCTTCCTCTGCGCGGCGCTGACGCAATTCCTGAATGCGCTGTTCTGTCTCCAGACGCTTCTGCTCACGAATATCAGCGATACACTGCTGCGGACTATAGACCGTCGCAGTACCCACTGTCGCAACTGTCAGACAGGCCAAAACAACCAGGCCAACAGCCGCCCAGTTTGAGCTGAAGAAGTTTGGCAGACGCATACGGCCACTTTCCAGCTCTTCAACCGTTGCATCCTTGCGTGCAGCAGCCACCAGCTCCTTGCGGCGAATGTTAGCTTCATTGGCAAGGGCCGCAAAAACCGTCAACACAACGATGATGAACGCCAAGGCCGAGATCGCGGGGGTGATCCCATAGCGGACTTTCTGTGCCAGCTCGATCGTCAACGTTGGATATTCACCGAAAGTGAAGGTCGTGGTGTTGTAGTTTTCGAACGAAGCCAGGAACGCAAGCACAGCGGCAGAAGCAATTGCAGGCTTCATGAAGGGCAGCAGCACTTTGCGAAACGCCTGAGTGTGGGTTGCCCCCAGATCCAGTGCCGCTTCGGTCAAGGCGATATCATACCGCTGCAGACGCGCCACCAACACCAACATGCAGTAGCTGGCAATAAAGGTCGATTGACCAATGATCGTCAGGAACAAACCGTTGGACAGGAAGCTGTCCACACCCAGGCCCAACATACGGTTGATGCGATCCCAGAACACCAGTGTTGAAATGCCCAGAACCACCCCGGGGATGAGGATCGGTGCGATGATGATCGTGTAGTATGTCGCCCGCAATTTTGGCCAGATCTGCGTCAGCATCAACGCACCCGCCAGCCCCATTGCCACAGACAAAACCACCGTGCCTGCGCCAACCAAGATCGAGTTCCAAATCCCGTTCAGGATACGTTCATCCTGAAACAGTGCAGAAAACCATTCAAAGGTCAGGCATTCCCACGGGGATGCACGTGGAAACTCCGGTGAATTGAAGGCCGTAACCGACATGATCACCAGTGGGCCCAGCAGGTAGGCAAAGAAGATTGCCAGATAGAACCAAACGCTCAGGCGAAGGAAGGAGAAGCTCTTCATTTGCCAATATCTCCCATATTCACCTTGAACAGGCGCATGATGGCCAGCACCAGCAGGATACAGGTCACCAGCAGAACCACCGCATAGGCTGCGCCCTGTGGCCAGTCAGAGTTGTCATTGAATTGCTGATAGATCAGCTGCGTGAACCACAGGCTGGAGGGCCCCCCAAGAATCTGCGGTGCGGCCAAAGCACCCGCTGACAGCATGAAAACCATTGTACAGCCGGAGCTGATGCCCGGTTTGGCATAGGGGATCACGACCCGGCGATGGATCATTGGCCAGCTGGCCCCCATATCCCGCGCGGCCTCAATCTGATTACGGTCGAGGCTTTCGATCACGTTGTAGATCGGGAAGATCATCAACAGGATGTAGGCGTACCCCAAACCGGCATAGAGCGCGATATCATTGCGGATGAAATCAAAGGGCGTATCGAATATCCCGAGGCCCACGAACAGATTGTTCAAAACACCCGTTTCGCCAAAGATGATACGCAAGGCAAACGCCCGGAGGATTTCATTGATCCAGTAAGGGATGATCAGCATCAGCGCAAAGATGCGGATGTGATTGCCCTTAGTCTGCGCCAGATAATACGCAATCGGATAACAGAAGATCAGGTTGAAGACCGTTACACAGACCGCGGCCACGAGGGTGCGGAAAAACACCCGCAGGTCCACAGCGTTGTAATCCTGGCTCCCGCCTTCAGGGCCGAAGATCAGATATTTGTAGTTCTCCAGAGTATAGACATCTTTTGGTCCACCAATCTCCGGAGGCGGCAGGTTCGGGCGGAACGAAAAGTCGAGCATCGACAGCTGGGGCAGTATGATCAGGCCGATGGTCCAAAACAGGACCAGACCCAGCATCAAGCTGCCCATGCCGACACCATTCCTTTTGAAGAATTCCTTCAGGAAACTTGGCATGGTTCAGCCCCTCTCATTCCGCGGCCAGTTCACCCGCGGGTACGGCAACAGCATTCTGCGTCTCATACTCCAGCGTGATGTTCTGACCGGTGTGATCTTCGAAAGACTGCCCGAGGTTCGGGATAGAGACTTTCAGCTCC
This sequence comes from Phaeobacter sp., assembly GCF_022825805.1. GTDB lineage: Bacteria > Pseudomonadota > Alphaproteobacteria > Rhodobacterales > Rhodobacteraceae > Phaeobacter. The sequence continues at coordinate 27,183 of NZ_JAJDWC010000025.1, read as the reverse complement.
TTGCCGCCTTCGCCTTCCATGAAGATGTTGAACACATTGCCCTCGAACTCCTCATGATTGACGCGCGCCGTAATGAAGTGGTCCCCCGTTGCCCCATTGGGCGCCAAGGCAAAGGCTTCGGGGCGGATGAACATCATCGCATCATCGCCTTCGGCCATTTTGCCCTGATTGGCAGACGAAATCCTCGCCACCAAATCACCTGACCGATTGGTGGAGATCAGTGCTTCGTCGCCCATGATACGTTTGACTTTGCCTCGAAAGACGTTGTTTTCACCAACGAAAGAGGCGGCAAATGCGGTGGCGGGATCGTTGTAGATGGTTTTCCCATCTGCAATCTGATCGATCACACCGGCTTTCATAACTGCGATATTGTCCGACATTGTCAGCGCTTCACCCTGGTCATGGGTGATGTAAATAAAGGTGATCCCAACGCGTTGCTGGATCTCCCGCAGTTCGGTCCGCATGTGCTGTCGCAATTTGAGATCAAGCGCAGAAAGCGGCTCGTCCAGCAGCAGCACGTCAGGCTCTGCGCAGAGCGCGCGTGCAATGGCCACACGTTGCCTCTGTCCACCAGAAAGCTCCGATGGCAGTTTGTCGCCCTGGCCCGGCAAAGCGATCATATCCAGCAATTCGTCTGCCCGCTTCCGCCGCTCCTTTGCGGAGGCGCCTTTGATCTCCATCGAAAACGTGATGTTTTCCCAGACCTTCATCAGAGGAAACAACGCGAGGTTCTGAAAAATCAGCGCTGTTGGCCGTTTGTTCGGGCCAATACCACGCATGTTGTTTCCACCGATCAGGACGTTGCCTTCGCTGGGCTCCAGAAACCCTGACACGGCGCGCAGTATGGTTGTTTTACCGCAGCCGGATGGGCCCAAGAACGAAAAGAAGTCGCCCCCATTAATTTTGACATTCGCATCGCGGACCGCGACGAAATCTCCAAAGCGGATCCAGAGGTTTTCCAGATCTACGCCAACCCCAGCACTCATTTGGCTTCTCCTTCGGCGCAAGATCCCGCCCCGGTGGCGAACCACCGGCTGCCGCATCACTGCATCCGATTGATAATATGTTGAATTTTGCCGAACGGCATGTGTCTGGCCCCCAGAAGATGGAGGCCAGTCTGTTGTTATGCTTTCAGATCAGGCGCTCTTGAACTTGTTCACGAACTCCGTGCGCACATCTGCGTACCATGGGGCTTCCGCCGGCCACGGGTTCAGATTGGCGAGGGAATCGCCAGGATAGGCCTCGGCAAAGTTCTTCTTGTAGACATCGCCAGAGAAGCTATCGGCCTGAAGCACTGGTGAGTTGTAGCCATGGCTATCAATCGCCTTGCCTGCAGGCTCTTTTTCGTAGGCGTAGTCGATGAAGGCATAGACCTGCTCTTCGTTCTCGGCGCCAACCGGCATCGACATACCGTCAACCCAGGCCATGGCCCCTTCCAAAGGCGCTTGATAGTGCACTGGCTCACCCGCCGCTTTCAGCGCCAGAGGTGGGCCATCCCAAGTTTGACCAACAACCACGCCTTCATTCAGCAAGCCGTTTTTCTGGGTGTCAGCGTCATTCCAGATGAGCTTGATGCGGTTTTTGCGCTCAATGCACCAGTCGGTGATCTGTCCCCAGACCTTCCGCATGACCTCTTCATCTTCATACGCAGCCCAGACAGAACCAGGCTCCATCTGCCCTGTCGCTTCCATATGCAGACCCGCGCCAAGCATCATGGAGTGCGCACGGCCCATGGTTTTGCCTGCATTCTCTTCGGACCAGACATCGCCATAAGAAGGCGCATCACCCGCTGGCAACCACTTGTCTGTGCGATAGGCGACACCCTCTGTCCCCCAGATATGAGGCAGCCAGTGAACGCCCGCACCTTCGAAGTTCCATGCGTCGGTGCCGATCTTTGCCATTGCCGGGTTGACCGCGTCGACATTGACCTTGTTCATGTCAAACGGCTTCAACAGCTCGAGTGGACCCCACTGCAAGGACCGGTTGTTGGTCGGAGACACGATATCAAAACCCTGCCCCTTGGTGGCTTTCATCTTGTTGATGATTTCTTCGTTGGATCCGATGCCAGTGTAGTTCACCTTGATACCGGTTTTGGCTTCAAAACCTGCGATGAACTCGGGTGGCAGATAGTCGGACCACATCAAAATATTGATCTCGCCCGAGGAGGCCAGCGCACTCTTGCTGTACAGTGGTGCTGCCAGAACAGCTGCACCTGCTCCCTTCAACACGGCGCGCCGGTTGGTGTTTGACTTCAAGGTCATTGTGACTTTCTCCCTATTGGTTTGTTGGTTTGTTTTTATTGCTTTTGATCGTGCGAGACTGCGAGACACCTCCGGTTCGCTACAGTGACAGATTCAGAAATCAATAAGGCCAGAGCATATCGCAAATGCGACCCGATGTGGCCAGTTTCTGAAATACCGTCTGATCTCACCTTACGATAAACTGCCGAACATCAAACACACACAACGCGTTCGGAATACGAAACTCAATCGCTTGGGTTGGGATTTCTCACGCTCCCATTCCAATTTGATTTCCTGCACAACACATGATCAGCGTATCACGGTAAACGACTAGAATTTAATCTAAAATCGGCCCGGAGCGCATTTTCCAGCTGGAAATCTGATCTTTCAGAATTCTGGTCTTTGGTCTGACCTCCCCTCTGTTTCAACAAGTGTACCCATGTCTATACGGCTGTACCAATGACACCGACGCCAACGGCCATCAGCACCGCAGCGCTCAGCCGACGTTTCCAATTGCCCTCCCGCAAGAAGACAAAACCGATCAAAGCGGCAAAGATCACCGATGTTTCCCGCAAGGCCGAGACAGCACCGAGCGGTGCAAAATTCTTTGCATACAGAACAAGGCCATAGGCCGACATTGACACCAAACCGCCAAGTATGCCCAGCAACCAGACCCGAGCCGGAAGTTGCGGCAGCGTCTCACGTTTGCGGACAAACACAAACATAGCGACAAAGCAGTGCATGAAGGCGCCCCAAGCCCAGTAGCTCAGTGTATTGCCTGACAAGCGCACGCCAACGCCATCCACAAGCGAATACACCGAAATGCAAACACCGGTTCCAACGGCATAGCCCAGCGCAGCCAGCCCCACCCCCGAGCGCAGCGCCTTCCAGCTGCTGAGTTGAATGCCAACCGCAATCAACCCGATGCCGAGCCAGGCTTGCAGCGGCAGAACTTCACCAACGAAGATCATGGCCCAGAGCCCGACCAGCGCTGGAACAATGCCCCGCGCAATCGGATAGACCACACTCAGGTCACCATGCTGATAGGCCCGCCCAAGCATGTAAAAATACCCAAAATGCACCACCGTCGACAACGCAACGTAGAGCAGGCTTTCCAATTCCGGCAGCGGCAACAGGATAACCATGACCGCGCCGGGAATGACGTGACCGAAGGCCACCAACCCCAACGTAGTGGTACGATCGGTCGCCGTTTTGACGATAGCATTCCAGACAGCGTGCAGGATCGCTGCGGATAAGATTATGGCGACAATGAAGGGAGTCATATCAGTGCGCACTCATTCCATGGGAGATCGTGACATCCATCACGCGATATCTTCTGTCTTCAGATCTTGGATCAGACGCGTCTCCAGGAGCTGACCATTGCGATAGAGAATTGGCGTCGCGATAGAAGCGATATGGCTGTTAAATTCCCGCAGTGCGCGCAGAGTTTCGAGGTGGATGTCTGAGCTTTCAAAGCTCTCTTTCGCCCCGTTTTGCAGACGTCTCAGATGCCGCTTGCGGCTGTCGCGCTCCATCCGCTTCACTTCAGTTTTTTCGAGCGAGAGCAAACGCGCGCTCTCCAAGTCGTCGGAAATCACCACATTGGAGGCCAGCCGCATATTGGCGACAATCACCTCATGCATGCGGGTCAGTTCCGCCCACCCCTCGCGGGAGAAATTCACTCCCGTTTTGTTGAGTGATGCAGCAAGACTGGCAAGCCTTTCGTCCACGACATCGCCGGCCGTCTCCAGGCGGATTGCATATTCAACAAGATCACGTGCCTGTTTCGCATCCGCTTTGCTCATCATATCAGCGGGCATTGCCGCAACATAACTGCGGATACCAGACAGACAGGCATTCACATCACGATCCAACCGTTTGACGGCCGCGATCTCTTCCCGGTTGCCTTCGGCATAAAGCGTCAGAACCGGCCGAAACATCGCACCGACTAGATCCGACATCCGCAAAACCTCCCGCTTCAGACTGGCGATGGCTTGTTGCGGCAAGACATCACCGCCGGATTCAAGAACGCTCACAGGAAGTCCAGGATGGGCACTGGGCGCGGCAACGGTGGGATCTGGCAGCATGCGCTGCAACGGCCGCTGCAACGCCCCGCAAAATGGCAATGCCAGCACCAGGAGAACGGCGTTGAACATCAGATGACCGTTCACCAACATCTGCCCCCCAGACACATCTTGCAGAACATGCGCCCCAATCGGGCTATTCACCCAGAACAGAACTGCAACAGCCCAGGAACCACGCAAAATGAGATTTGCCATGGGTATGCGTCGACCGGCCGGAGCCATATCCCGGCTCAGCCAAACAGGAATGAAAGCTGAGCCGCAATTCGCCCCGAGAACCAGCGACAGACCTGCGGCAAACGGCAATGCATCAATCTGAACCAGTGTGACGCACATCAAAATAGCGGCCACAGACGAATGCATGACGAACGCAAGCGCCGTACCAACGAGGAAAGCGGTGATGTAGTCGCGCGCCAAATACTCTGCGATCGCCGGTAGAAATGCGCTTTCACGGATCGGATCCATCGCATCGCGCAATAATTGAAGCGAAATCAGAATGAAGGCGATCCCCATCAAGATACGGCCCAGCTGCCGGGCTTTCTTCGCTTCGGTTTTGACAAAGAGATAGCCACCAACCGCCAGAAGAACTGGCACCAGCCAATCTAGCTTAAATGACAGGATCTGAATGATCAGCGCGGACCCCAAATCGCCGCCCAGCACAATCGCCAACCCAGCCCCAAAAGACAAAAGACCGCTTGCAGCGAATCCAGACGTAAGCAGTGCCACAGCAGCAGAACTCTGCAGCACAACCGCCATACCCACACCTACACCACTTGCCTGAACAAAGCTGCGCTGCCCCGTCAGCAAACGTTGAAACGACGCGCCATAACTGCGCTCGATCCCGGTTCGCACCATACGCACAGCAAACAGCAGGAGCATAACAGAACCTGCAAGGCTGGTCAGAAAGGTCAGAATTGCCATGAGTGTATTTGATGCCTTGTCTGATTATTTCTCACCCAGAGAGGAGGCTGGATCATCCTCGCTGGTGTTGGGCTTTTCGTCCTGAACGATCAGTTGAATGCCCCAAGTTTCCAAAGATCGGCGATGCTTTTTCGAGGGGAAGGCATCGGTCACGATCAAATCCAAGTTTTCGGGTTGCGGCCCGCGATATGGTGCGCGCTCTTCGAACTTTGGGTGCGCCAAAATAACCGCCGTCCGCTCCGCGGCATCCGCAGCTGTGATCGCGAGCTGCGCCTCCAGCGCGCTGCGATAAAGCGGGCCTTGCTTGGCGGTAAACCCGTCGACAGACAGAACCGCGAGATCAAGCGCAAAGCCCGAAAGCTGATTTTGTGCAGATGCCCCAAATGTGCCGCGTTCATTGCTTTGAATCTCGCCACCAAGAAGATGCACACTGTTGCCATTGTGGTGTGCCAGGGTTTGTGCAACCCCGATGGAGTTGGTGACGATTGTGAGATTGGCTTTCTTCCGCAGTCCCTGCGCGGCAAAAGCGGTGGTGGACCCCACATCCATGAACACAGTCATCCCATCAGAGACTTCGCTCACAATCGCCGAGGCAATCTTTTGCTTTTCATCCGTATGCTCTGCGATCCGGCGAAAGAAGCCCTCGGTAGCGTCCGGGCCAGACAGGTAAGCACCGCCGTGAACCCGCTGCACCAACCCGCTTTTGGCAAGCGTTTTGATGATGCGGCGGACGGTTTCTTCGGATACATCCAAAGTCTTTGCCAGCTCGCTGCTGCGCGCAGACCCACCAAGTCGGCGCAGGACCTCGAGCAGCTCCAGCTCGCGATGCGACATCTTTGGCTTCTCTCCCACAGTGCACCTCCGTGTTGGGACCCGCCGTCATACCCAACAGAGACAACCACATAATCCAACTCAATTTCAAGAAAATAACACATAAACCAAAATATTCGGTCAAAAACACAGGATAAACATGGGCTTTTCTTTGTGGCGTTGGGGAAATATGGCTTACGCAACAACAGAATCCCATATGCGGAAGTTTACAGGACAGCAGCATGAGCACGACAGCCACCCAACAGCGCAATATCCTGTTCATCCTGATTGATCAGCTGCGGGCAGATTGCCTGTTTGGAGCGATGGCCGATCATGTTGACCTGCCCAACCTTCGCGCCCTCATGAGCGATGCCGTCAGTTTTTCCAACAACTACAAAGTGGTAAATCCCTGCGGCCCATCACGGGCCTCTATACTGACCGGGCAATACGCGATGAACCATCGCTCCGTTCGAAACGGAACGCCCATGCGCCATGACACCCCCACGCTACCTCGCGAACTGCGCAAGGCCGGGTATCTGCCCATGCTGTTCGGATACACCGATACATCGCAGGACCCTCGCGTCCACCACCCGAACGATCCCGCGGTCCGGAGCTATGAATACCCGATGGATGGGTTTCATGAGATGTTGGAAATGCGCCTTGAAACGTCGCACCCCTGGCGCGCCCACCTGCTGAACAACGGATATCAGTTCGACAACTACTGGGATCTGTACAAGCCCACGTCTGAAAATGGCGCACCTGCAAAGTTGAACGGCCCAGCCATCTATTCAGCAGAGCACAGCGACACGGCGTTTTTGACTGATCAGTTCCTGGCAACCATCCCCGGCTACCGGGATCAAAGTTGGTGTGCGCATCTCACCTACATCCGACCGCATCCGCCGCTTGTGGCACCAGCGCCCTACAACCGCATGTATGATCCGGCCGAAATTCCCTTGCCAACGCGGCTCGGCACCATCGACGCAGAAAAGGCCATACATCCGTTTTTCGACCCCGCGACGCGGGCACAGACACCTGCCAGCTTTGTCGAGGGTTTTCCCGATCTGCAACCCACGGATGACAACATACAGACGCTGCGCTCCGTATATCTGGGGCTGGCGACCGAAGTGGACAAGCACATTGGTCGGGTCATGGACTACCTGCGCAGCAGCAATCAGCTGGACAACACATTGGTGATCGTCAGCGCTGACCATGGCGAAATGCTGGGGGATCGTCACAGCTGGGGGAAACTCTCCGTTTATGATGCAGCCTATCACACACCGCTGATCATCCGCATGCCCGGTAATGCCACCCGAGCAGGCGCAGTGGTAAAGGAGATTACAGAATCTATCGACCTGACACCGACCATTCTTGACTGGGTCGGACAGGACATTCCAAACGCGATGGATGGACGCTCTCTACTGCCTTTGTTGACTGGTGACACGCCGGACAACTGGCGGCGATTTAGCCTGTCTGAACTGGATTTTGCAGACCCGGAAGCAACAAGTATTTGGCAAGATCACCTTGGCACCGGCACCAGCGATTCCTGTTTAGCCATTCTGCGCGATCCGCAGTTTACGCTCGTCGAATTTGCAGCAGATCTGCCGCCTTTGCTTTTTGACAAACACAAGCACGGTGAAATGGTCAACGTCGCAGAGGATCCACACTATCAGGCGGATCTGGCCCGATTAACCCGGGAAATGTTGCGCCACAGAATGCGCAATATGGATCACACGTTGTCATTGGACAGCATTACGCAATACGGTCCTCGGCAACAAAAACGCGAACGCACCAAGGCTCCTTAGCTGTCGGAGCCCATGGTGACCCAGCCACATCTATGGACATATCCGCAATGCTCACACTGCGACAGACCGCTCTAGATTTGTTCCAACAGGCCATCGACAGAGCCGATCCAGCTGTGGCATTGGCGAACGCGCTTGAGACCAACCCGCCAAAACAAACGCCGGGAAAAACAGTTGTTGTGGCGCTGGGAAAAGCCGCCGTTCCAATGATGCGACAGGCCATGGCAATACTGGAACCGGTGGAGCGTGCCCTGGTGGTGACGAACGCCGAAAACCACACCGAAATCCCAGGTGCCCGTGTTCTTGCTGGCGCTCACCCCGTGCCAGATGAACACAGTTTGAACGCAGGTCGCGCAATGCGGGACGCTGTATCAGGCCTGCGCACTGCGGACAGAATTATTGCACTGATCTCCGGCGGCGGCTCTGCCCTTGCGGTATTGCCCGAACCGCCAATCCAACTCCAAGACAAAGCGGCGGTTAACGCGGCCCTTCTCGCATCGGGGCTGTCAATCAATGAGATGAACCTCATCCGCCAGCATATGTCCCAATTGAAAGGTGGAGGCCTACTCCGCCTCGCCAGCCCAGCGCAAATCACCAGCTATATCCTGTCCGATGTGATCGGAGACGATCTGCGCGCCATTGCATCTGGGCCCACCGTTGCACCAATCGGCTCCCGAGCAGAGGCCAAGCAGCTGATGCATACCGCCGGGATCTGGGAGCAACTTCCAGAAACTGTGCGCGATCATTTCAACGCACCAGAGCTGGGCGAGGATTTGCCGGACACAGCCCAATGCCTTGTGGGGTCAAACCGTCACAGCCTAGATGCGGTTCGCACAGGTGCGACCGCTTGTGGTTTCGACGCTCAAGTAGTGTCTGACACGCTCATTGGCGACGTGTCGGATGCCGCCACTAAGATCATAGAGGCCACAAAATCTGCCGCCTTGTCAGCAGAACCTGGGCAGAAAATGGCTTTTATATTTGGGGGCGAAACAACCGTAGCACTCAACGGAACCGGCAAAGGTGGGCGAAATCAGGAACTCGCCCTGCGTGTTGCCCGAGATGGCAGCGACACACTGCCTGGGCATTGGGTTTTTCTATCTGGGGGCACGGACGGGCGCGATGGTCCAACAGATGCCGCCGGTGGTATCGTAGACAGGCACAGCTGGGCCACGATCAAAAAAGGCAAGGCTGATCCTGCTGCCTTGCTCGCCAACAACGACAGCTATCAGGCTCTTAGCCGTTGTAGCGGATTGATCAAAACTGGCGGCACAGGCACCAATGTTGCAGATGTTCAGATCATGCTGTGGCAAGCGGATGAGCCGACGCATTCAAACCCAGACTAATCCGCCTTTGAAGGCTCGCTCCGGTTCAACTCGTTCAACAGATCCAGCAAGGCTTCGTATTTTTCTGCACCCATTTTGGCGCGGGTCTGTGCGATCACTGCCAGGCTTGCACCAAGATTGTCATCAATGATCTGCTCGCCCGCCGGAGTGATCCGGATGATTTGACGCCTTCGGTCTTCCAGATCTTTCTGTCGCTCGATGAGGCCCCGATCATCTAGCTTTTGCAGAATACGCGTGAGGCTGGGCAACAACAGGCAAGCCCGTTCGGAAATCTGGGTCGGGTCGATATCACCACTTTCCTGAACCACACGCAGCACGCGCCACTGTTGCTCTGTCAGTTCAGCATCGCTCAACAACGCGCGGATCGGCCCCATCACCTTTTCTCGGGCACGCAACAGCGCAATTGGCAGTGATCTATCCGTACTGGGCAATGAATTGGTCATACCCAATTATCACCCCGCTCAGGGACAAAGGCAAATACCTGCATAGAAATCACGGACAATTAATGCCCGGTACAGCCCTGAGGCCATGCAGCACCTGCCCTCGAACCTGGCGGATCAGCTCAGCAAATCACCCGGGGCTTTACACATCTCACAATTTTTGCTACACATGTTAAGTATTATCTGGACGCGGAGGAAATCGAGATGCCTCATATTACCGTGGACTACTCCCGAAACATGCAAGAGCGTGTGGACATCACCCTCCTTTGTGACAGTTTGCGCCGCGCGGCGGAGGCCACTGGTGTCTTCCCCTTGGCGGGTATCCGGGTCCGTGCTTTTGCCGCGGACCATGTCAGCCTTGCAGATGGCAATCCCGCACACGGCTATCTGGACATTTCGGTTCGCCTGCGCGCAGGGCGGAACAACGATACCAAACAACAGGTGACACAGGCCATCTTTGCCGCCGCTGAAGCGCAGCTGGCCGACGCGATGGAGCATCATTCCATCGCCCTTTCGCTTGAACTGCGCGACATCGACCCAGACCTATCACCCAAATCCGGCACCATTCGAAAGCACCTGGCAAAAGAGGCATCGCAATGACCAAGCTGACTCAGAACATCGACAAATTGCAGAACTTGCTGGCTGGTTTTGATGACACCGGGATCCAGAACCTGATTGCGAGCCAGAGCATTCCGGCGGCCTCGGCAGAGACCTTTGCGACCCACTCACCTGTTGATGAAAGCCTGATCTGCCAAGTGTCCAAGAGCGACGCAGCTGATATCGATCTGGCAGCCAAAGCGGCAAAAGACGCCTTCCCTGCCTGGCGCGACATGCCAGCAACAGACCGTAAGGCAATCCTGCATCGCATCGCAGACAAGATTGTTGAACGCGCGGACGAAATCGCGCTTTGTGAGTGTTGGGACACTGGCCAACCCCTTCGGTTCATGTCCAAGGCCGCCCTCCGCGGAGCAGAGAACTTTCGCTTCTTCGCAGATAAGGCAACGGCGGCGCGCGACGGACAAATGCTGCCGTCTCCTACGCTGATGAATGTGACGACCCGTGTGCCCATCGGGCCAGTCGGTGTGATCACCCCCTGGAACACCCCTTTCATGTTGTCGACCTGGAAGATTGCGCCTGCATTGGCTGCAGGATGCACGATTGTTCACAAACCCGCAGAATTTTCACCACTGACAGCCCGCATCCTTGCTGAGATTGCGCATGATGCAGGGCTGCCCGCAGGCGTCTGGAATCTGGTAAATGGTATGGGAGAAACCGCGGGGCGGGCGCTGACCGAACACCCCGACATCAAAGCGATCGCTTTTGTCGGCGAGAGCAAAACCGGCTCCATGATCATGAAACAGGGCGCCGACACGTTGAAACGCGTACACTTCGAACTTGGCGGCAAAAATCCCGTGATCGTTTTTGAAGATGCCGATCTCGAGCGCGCCTTGGATGCGGCGATTTTCATGATCTACTCGTTGAACGGTGAACGATGCACGTCTTCCTCTCGTTTGCTGATCCAAGAAAGCGTTGCCGACAAATTTGAGCAAGAGCTGGTCAAACGGGTCAATCAGATCAACGTCGGTCATCCGCTGGACCCATCAACCGAGGTTGGCCCGCTCATCCACAAGACACATTTTGACAAGGTCACGTCCTATTTCGATATCGCGAAAAACGAAGGGGCGCAGATTGCAGCAGGCGGTTGCCGCGTTGGGGACCAGGGCTGGTTCGTGCGACCAACCCTCTTCACTGGGGCGACCAATGATATGGCCATCGCCCAAGAAGAGATCTTTGGCCCCGTTCTGACCTGCATCAGGTTTGAAACCGAAGAACAGGCTCTAACACTGGCCAATGACACAGATTATGGTCTGACCGGCTATGTTTGGACCAATGACATCACCCGGGCCATGCGGTTCACCGACAAGCTCGAAGCGGGAATGATCTGGGTCAACTCTGAAAACGTGCGGCATCTGCCAACACCCTTTGGCGGCACCAAAGCCAGCGGCATCGGCCGCGACGGCGGCGATTGGAGCTTCGATTTCTATATGGAGCAAAAACACATCGGTTTCGCCACCGGGCACCACACAATACCGAAACTCGGCGTCTGACCTCAGCTTGCCGCACCTTCGCCAACGGCGGTCGCTCCCCCCACATTGATCTTGGTTGATCCGCCTAACGCTGATGACATGATAGAATAGAAAGGTTCAAAATGCCCCTTCCCCCTCCGAACCTCTACCCACCCTTTAACATCGTGCGCTTGTCGCATGTGGAATACGCGGTACGTGATCTCGCCGCATCCCGCGCCTTCTACGTCGACACCCTTGGCCTGAACGTCACCTACGAAGACAACGACAGAATCTATCTACGTGCGATGGAAGAGCGCGGGCATCACTGCATCGTGCTGAGTGCTGCAGATAGGGCATCCGTGCGGGTCCTCGGCTTCAAGCTCTATGACAACGATGATCTGGACAAAGCGGCAGAGTTCTTCGCCGCAAAGAATTTACCAGTAGAATGGGTGGACCGCCCCTTCATGGGACGAACCCTACGGACGCGCGACCCATGGGGCATCCCGCTGGAGTTCTATGTCAAGATGGATCGTCTTCCGCCAATTCATCAGAAATATAGTCTCTATAAAGGGGTAAAACCGCTTCGGATTGATCATTTCAATATGTTCAGCGCCGATGTGGATGCCTCCGTGGCCTTTTACGGAGAGATCGGTTTTCGGGTCACCGAATACACCGAAGATGATGACAGCGGTAAAATCTGGGCGGCCTGGATGCACCGCAAAGGCGGGGTTCACGACGTAGCCTTTACCAACGGTCTGGGCCCGCGTCTGCATCACACCGCATTCTGGGTTCCGACCCCGATGAACATCATCGATCTACTGGATCTGATGTCCACCACCGGTTACGTCACCAATATTGAGCGCGGCCCAGGTCGGCACGGCATTTCGAATGCGTTCTTCCTCTATGTGCGTGATCCAGACGGGCACAGGATTGAAATCTACTGCTCCGACTATCAGACCGTTGACCCCGATTTAGAGCCTATAAAGTGGTCGCTCACCGACCCACAGAGACAGACGCTCTGGGGAGAACCAGCCCCAAGATCCTGGTTCGAAGAGGGATCAGAATTTGACGGCGCCACGCCAACCAAAAGCATGCTGGCAGCGCAGCCCATTATCGCACCGTGATCTACCAAGGCAGATATCGCCAGACCTGAGGAACAACACATGAAGTGGGATGAATTCTCCGAATGGGGCCGCAAAGTCTCCGATTGGACACAAGACTACCATCTGACAGTTGGCGATCGCCCTGTTCGCGCCAAGACAGAGCCTGGAGAGGTACTGAATGCGCTGCCATTGTCTCCGCCCGAGGGTGGCGAAGGGATGGCGCAAATTTTTGAGGATTTCGAAACCATCGTGATGCCAGGCATCACCCATTGGCAGCATCCGCGCTTCTTTGCCTATTTCACCTCCAACGCAGCAGCGCCCTCTGTGCTTGCGGAATTTCTGGCCTCCGCAATCGCGCCTCAATGCATGCTCTGGCAGACATCTCCGGCAGCGACGGAGCTGGAAACACGGATGATGGATTGGCTCAGACAGGCGCTGGATCTGCCCGATCAATTCCAAGGCGTGATACAAGACACCGCCTCCTCTGCCACGCTTGCGGCGGTCCTAACAATGCGAGAGAAGGCGCTTGCCTGGCGCGGCAACCAAGACGGTCTGTTCAACCAAAAACAGCTGCGGATCTACTGTTCCTCCGAAGTACACACATCGATTGACCGTGCCATTTGGGTGTCGGGGATCGGACAGCAGAATTTGGTCCGCGTTCCGATCAAAGGTGATTGGCGCGGCATGGACCCGGATGCGTTGGAGGCCGCCATTCAGGCTGACATAGCTGCAGGTCATCAGCCGGCTGGCGTGATCCTCTGCGTTGGGGGCACGGGGGTCGGGGCAACAGATCCAGTTGCCGAGGTACTGGACATCGCAGAAAAACATGGGCTTTACACCCATGTGGACGCTGCCTGGGCTGGATCTGCGATGATCTGCCCTGAGTATCGGCATTACTGGCCCGGCATCGAACGCGCCGACAGCATCGTGTTCAATCCCCACAAGTGGCTTGGCGTACAATTCGACTGCTCCGCGCATTTCCTGAAGAATCCGGATGATCTGGTTCAAACGCTCGCCATCAGCCCAGAATATCTGAAGACACACGGCCGCGATGGGATCATCAATTACTCGGAATGGTCCGTCCCGCTTGGTCGCCGGTTCCGCGCCCTGAAGATCTGGTTCCTGATCCGGACCTACGGGCTGGATGGGCTGCGCGATCGTCTGCGCAACCACATCAACTGGTCGACCGCACTGCACAACAAACTGGCGCAGGAACCTGATTTTGAGATTACCAGCGCGCCAATGTGGTCATTGTGGTCATTCCGATACACCCCCACAGGCCGAGAGGACTTAGACGAACTGAACCAAACGCTGGTCAACAAGATCAATGATGATGGCCGCATTTACCTGACCCAAACCAGGCTGGATGGGCAACTGGTGATCCGGTTCCAGGCGGGACAATTCGAAACAACCGAGGCGGATGTGATGATGGCTTACGATGTCATAACCGAAATTGCACGGACGCAGCTATGATGCCGTTTGCCACCTACGAAGCTGACGGCGACGTCTTTTATGGCGTTGCAACCGACATCGGCATGATCGCACTCTCCCCTCTGTTCCCGGAGTGGCCGACCCTGCGGGACGTCATTGCGGATCAGGGGCTCGAAACCTTGGGCAAAGCGGTCATGGGTCGGTCCGTCACACACGAAAGCTACAGCCTCCTGATCCCGATCCCCAACCCTGAGAAAATCATTTGTGTTGGTGTCAATTTTCCGGATCGCAACGCCGAATACAAAGATGGTTCCGCCCAGCCAAAACACATGTCGCTGTTCCCCCGCTTCCCGCGGTCTTTCACCGGCGCAGGCGAGCCGCTGATCCGCCCGCCTGAAAACCACACACTCGATTACGAAGGCGAGGTGGTCGTGGTGATTGGCAAAGAAGGCCGCAGAATTAAACCCGAAAACGCCTATGACCACATCGCAGCCCTGTCCCTGTGCAACGAAGGAACCATTCGGGATTGGGTCAGACACGCGAAGTTCAATGTGACTCAGGGCAAAAACTGGGACCGTTCCGGATCTATTGGCCCCTGGCTGGTACCGTTTCATTCGGCATCGCAACTGGATGATGCGCGTCTGATCACGCGGGTAAACGGCGAGGTCCGTCAGGACGATACGCTCAATCGGATGATGTTTCCGATTTCAGAAGAGATTGCCTACATCTCAACCTTCACCACACTGCAGCCCGGGGACATGATTGTCACAGGCACCCCCACTGGGGCAGGCGCACGATTTGACCCACCGCGCTATCTCGTCCCTGGCGATGTGGTGGAGGTCGAAGTCGATGGGATTGGCCTGCTGCGCAACACGATTGCAGATGAATTTGACGAGGCCGAAGAATGACACCAGATCAGCATCAAGCCGCCGCAAGAACGCTGTTGCAAGCGGAGCGGACAGGGTCGCAATGTGCGCTGCTGTCCCGTTCCTATCCGGACATGACGCTGGAGGATGCATACGCGGTCCAGCAGGCGCTGGTTCATCAGAAGCTGTCCGAAGGGCGTCGCAAAATCGGCTGGAAAATCGGTCTTACCAGTCGGGCCATGCAACAGGCGCTGAACATCACCACGCCAGACAGCGGCGTCTTGCTGGATGATATGCTGTTCGAAAACGGCGCTGTCGTTCCGTCCGGGCGCTTTATTCAGCCACGCGTCGAGGCGGAAATCGCCTTTGTGATGAAAGCGCCGCTGGCAGGCGTAGATTGCACCCGAGAGGATGTGATCAACGCCACAGATTATGTCGCACCCGCCCTGGAAATTCTGGACACACGCATATTGCGACAAGATCCCGAAACCGGCCAGGCGCGGATCATCACAGATACTGTCAGCGACAATGCCGCGAACGCTGGTGTTGTTCTGGGCGCAGAGCGGCACACACTTGGTGAAACGACGCTCGATCTGCGCTGGACCGGGGCCATTGTGCGACGCAACGGTACCGTCGAAGAAACCGGCCTCGGCGCAGGGGTCTTGGACGATCCAGTCACCTCTGTTCTGTGGCTGGCGCAACGTTTGGCCGAATATGGACAAACGATCGAAGCTGGGGATATCGTTTTGTCAGGGTCGTTCATTCGCCCGATTGAGTGTCCGAGCGGCGCCGATATTTTTGCTGATTTTGGGCCGTTTGGCTCCGTTTCGATCCAATTCGCCTAACGCTAATTTCCGGCAGGAGAGACCGTAAATGCCCGCACCAAAGAACCATTTCAAAGCAGCCCTGGCAAAAGGCGAACGGCAGATCGGGTGCTGGATGAGCTTTGCCGAACCTGCAGTCGCAGAAATCATGGGCACCTGCGGGTTTGATTGGTTGGTGATCGACGGCGAACATGCACCCAATGACATCCGGTCGATCAGGGACCAGTTGGTTGCGCTGGCAGCATCAAACAGCCACCCCGTGGTGCGCCTGCCTATTGGCGAAACCTGGATGATCAAACAGGTCTTGGATGCCGGGGCTCAGACC
The DNA here is from genome assembly GCF_022825805.1 of Phaeobacter sp. Lineage (GTDB taxonomy): Bacteria > Pseudomonadota > Alphaproteobacteria > Rhodobacterales > Rhodobacteraceae > Phaeobacter. Next base: position 10,934 of record NZ_JAJDWC010000025.1, on the reverse strand, counting down.
ATTCTCGTGCCAATCGTGGAAAGTGCCGACCGGGCACGGGACTTGGTGCGCGCCTGCCGCTATCCACCCGTCGGTGTACGGGGCGTCGGAGCAACCGCCGCGCGCGCCACCATGTTTGGGAGTGTCAGCGACTATATCCAAACAGCAGACGCTGAAATCTGCCTGCTGGTGCAGGTCGAAAACCGCGCGGGCATTTCAGCCTTGGATGACATTTTGCAGGTCGACGGCATTGACGGCGTATTCATTGGCCCTGCGGATTTGTCTACAGATATGGGTCATCAGGGGAATTCAGCGCATCCAGAAGTGCGAGCCACCATCGAGGACGCAATAAATCGGATTGCAGCTGCGGGGCTTGCACCAGGTATCTTGGGCACCAACGACGACGCGACCCAGGCCTATTTCGATATGGGAGCCCAATTCCTGGCGGTCGGCATCGATGTATTGCTGCTTGCGCAGACCGGTCGCACCCTGGCCCAGTCTTGGAAAAACAAATAACGGCGACGGTACGGCCCAAGGCACACCGATATAGATAAAGACTACTCTGACCGATCGGTGCAATTGACCAATAGCGCGCAAGGCAGGTAGCCTACACCCAAAGATAGAAATTGCATTTGATTTCACATGTTTTGGGAAGGATAGGCCCATGCAACGCTTTTCTCTCGCACGCCCATTGGGCTGGGCCCTATGCGCGGCGACGCTGGCAAGCCCCGGGTTTGCAGACATCAAAATCGCCCATATCTACGGCAAAACCGGGCCGTTCGAAGCCTATGCAAAACAGTCGCATGACGGGCTGATGCTGGGTCTGGAGTATGCCACTAGTGGCACCATGGAGATCAATGGTGAACCGATCGTCGTTCTCGAAAAAGACACTCAGCTCAAACCCGAGAACGGCAGAGCACTGCTGGAAGAGGCCTATGGCGATGACGAGGTCGACCTTGCCATCGGACCAGTCAGTTCTGGCGTGGCGCTGGCGATGCTGCCAGTCGCAGAAGAATATGAGAAAATCCTGATCGTGGAACCGGCCGTGGCCGATTCAATCACTGGCTCGAACTGGAACCGGTATGTGTTCCGAACCTCACGGAATTCCTCCCAGGATGCGGTTGCAAGCGCCATCGCACTGGCGGGAGATAACGTCCATATCGCCACCTTGGCGCAGGACTATGCCTTTGGGCGCGATGGCATCGCAGCCTTTCGGGAAGCTTTGGCCGCACAGGGCGTGTCGATTGTGCACGAAGAATTCGCCCCCACCGACACAACCGATTTCACGGCAGCAGGCGAACGTATCTTCAACGCGATGAAAGATCTCGATGGCGAGAAGAAGCTGTTCATCATTTGGGCAGGCGGTGGCAATCCATGGGCGAAGATCAACGCCATGGATCCTGGCCGTTTTGGGATCGAATTCGCAGGTGTGGGCAATATTCTTGCGGCCCTGAAGGGGTTCAAAGACTTCGAAGGTATGCAGGGCGGGACCTATTACTACTATGAACTGCCCGACAACCCGGTGAACGATTGGCTGGTCAAAACCCATTTCGAACGCTTCGACAGCCCACCTGATTTCTTTACCGCAGGTGGTATGGCTGCCGGAATTGCCGCAGTGGAGGCTATCAAGAACGCCGGATCGTCCGACACAGAAGCCTTGATCGAAGCAATGGAAGGTATGGAGTGGGAAACACCAAAAGGAACAATGAGGTTCCGCCCAGAAGACCATCAGGCACTACAGAGCATGTATCACTTCAAATTGCGCGTTGACGAAAATGTCGAATGGGCAGTGCCTGAACTGGTCCGGGAGCTTGGGATTGATGACATGCCAATACCGGTGCGTAATCAGTAGCCAAGAGGCCTGCTGTTTTGCCTGAACGCGGCGTGCGCGGCAGGTGAAATGGCCTCATCTCATTCAAATATCCCACAGGCTGCATGTCTATTCCGCTGCTTTCCACCACTGACCTCACTGTCCGCTTTGGCGGGCACATCGCGGTGGACAATGTCACAACGCAGTTTCATCCCGGCGAACTGACCGCGATTGTTGGACCGAATGGGGCGGGCAAAACCACATTTTTTAACCTGATTTCGGGTCAAATCCGCGCCTCCTCCGGTCAGGTGGTGCTGAACGGGCAAGATATCTCGCGACTGCCGGTCTCTGCGCGAACCAAAGCAGGCTTGGGGCGCGCTTTTCAGCTCACCAACCTGTTTCCTGATCTCACGGTTTTGGAAAATATCCGGCTGGTCGTGCAAGCCAAGGCGAACAAGGGGTTTAACCTATGGTCCACAGCGGTCGCGCTGACCGACATCACGGCGAAAGCGCAGACAATCCTCGCCCAGGTGCGTCTAGAGCATGTGGCGAAGCAACCGGTCTCTGAACTGCCCCACGGAGATCAACGCAAGCTCGAGGTGGCCATTCTGATTGCGTTGGAGCCCAAGGTCTTCATGTTTGATGAGCCCACAGCCGGTATGAGCCTGGATGAAGCGGACACGATCCTTGACTTGATCGCGGATCTCAAGGCGCGGACTGAATGTACGGTGCTACTGGTCGAACATAAAATGGACGTCATCCGTACCCTCGCAGACCGCATTGTCGTTTTGCACAATGGCCAGCTGGTCGCCGATGGGCCGCCTGCGGAGGTGATGGCTTCGGCCATCGTCCAAGAGGCGTATCTGGGGCTCAGCCCAGAGGATCAGATGCATGGCTGACCAGATCGACCACCTCATCGAAGATGCACCCATCCTCCGGCTCGACGCTGTTCATACGGACATCAGGCAGTATCACATCCTGAATGGCGTGGATCTCGTGGTGCCACGCGGGCAGGTCACGATGCTGCTGGGGCGCAATGGTGTCGGTAAAACCACGACATTGCGCAGCATCATGGGTCATTGGCGAATTCACCGGGGCTCCATCACCTTCAACGGTGCCGACATCAGCACACAGCCAACGGCCGATATCGCACGTGCGGGCATCGGGTACGTGCCAGAGGATATGGGCATCTTCTCGGATCTGACAGTCGAAGAAAACATGCAGCTCGCTGCCTTTTCAGGACCGATGAGTGCCACCCGACTGGGCTGGATCTTCGCAACATTTCCGCCACTCAAAACTCTATGGCACACAGAGGCTGGGCATCTCTCTGGTGGGCAAAAACAGATGCTCTCCGTCGCGCGGGCCATGATCGAAGAGCGGGAACTGTACATCATCGATGAACCGACCAAAGGCCTCGCCCCTGCAATTGTCGCAACAATGGTGCGCGCTCTGCAGGACCTGAAGGACCAAGGCGCATCGATCTTGATGGTCGAACAGAATTTCGCAGTCGCAGCCGCATTGGGGGATACCGCCCATGTCATGGTGGACGGCGCCGTCAAATGGTCTGGGCCAATGCGCGCACTTGCCGAGGATTTGGACCTACAACGCAGCCTCATGGGCTTCAGCCTTCAAACTGCAGCGCGCGATCAAAGCGCAACGAAATCGAGTTGATCACCTGATGACCCACGCGCCCGAACACAACCCACAAATACAACAGATGACGCTGCAACAGCGGCTGGCTCCCGCTTGGCCTGGCCTGTTGGTTCCGCTGCTCATGTGCGCAGGCTTTGCCCTCACCCTCAATCCGTCCAGCTGGCTGACATTAACGCTGTCTGGGCTGGCCATGGGATTGATGATCTTCATCATGGCCTCAGGCATGACATTGGTCTTCGGCTTGATGGATGTCATCAACTTTGGACATGGCGCCTTTGTGTCACTCGGGGCCTTCGTTGGTGTAAGCGTTCTATTCGCGCTTGGCCATTTGACCGCAGCGCCTTCCGTAGCGCTCAATCTTCTGGCGGTGCTCATGGCCATTTGTGCGGGGATGGCCGCAACCGCCCTGGCGGGTTGGGCCTTCGAACGGGTGATCGTGAAACCGGTGCAAGGCAACCATCTGAACCAGATCCTTGTCACCGTCGGCGGGCTGATCGTGGCTGAACAACTCATCATCGTTCTTTGGGGACCCGAGGAGATTTATTTCACCCGCCCAGAAGCCCTGAAAGGTTCCTTTATCATCGGCTCCATCGCGGTTGAGAAATTCCGTCTCGTTGCTGTTTGCATCGGGATCGTGGTCTTTGCCGCCATGCACTTTGTCCTGCGACGCACAAAGATTGGCCTCATTGTCCGCGCCGGTGTGCAGAACGGCGAAATGGTCGAGGCTCTTGGCTACAGATTGCGTCAGGTTTTTGTCGCCGTCTTTGTTACGGGCTGCGCCCTTGCAGGTCTGGGGGGCGTGATGTGGGCGCTGTATCAAGAAGTCATCACCGCCCATATGGGCAATCAAGCCATGATCCTCATCTTCATCGTTGTGATCATCGGCGGCCTAGGCTCTATTGAGGGCTGCTTTATCGGCGCACTCCTGGTCGGCCTGCTGCAAAACTATGTCGCCTTCGTGGAACCAAAACTCGCATTGGTATCCAACATCGGCCTGATGGTGGCCATTTTGGTGTGGCGCCCGATGGGATTGATTCCTGTGGTGAAAGCAAAATGATCCAGAAGATCCTGTCATATGACACCCCCCGATCGATTGCTCTCAGTATGCTTTTGCTGTGTATCTTCGCAGGTCTTGCACTGGCCCCCTTTCTGTTTCCCGGCGTTCGTACGGTCGATACCGCTGCACGAATTTGCATCTTCATTGTCCTGGTCGCCAGCTACGATCTCTTGCTCGGGTATGGCGGCATTGTCAGTTTCGCCCATACCATGTTCTTCGGCGTCGGCGCTTATTCCGTCGCCCTGACCTCGCTGCATCTCGGCCGTGGCTTTGACGCACTGATACTCGGCGCTGCAATCGGCGCTGTGCTGGCAACATGCCTGGCGGCGGCAATTGGCCTGTTCTCGCTACGCGTGCGCGCCATCTTCTTTGCGATGATCACATTGGCTGTGGCATCTGCTTTGGCCGTTTTGGTCAGCCAGTTTTCGGACCTCACCGGCGGAGAGGACGGCCTGACCTTCAAGCTTCCACGCGAACTGGGCCCGGCCTTCAAATTCGGGCAAACCCTGTTCGACGGGACAGTGTTTGGCGTAAAATTGAACGGCAAACTGCTGACCTACTATCTGGTCTTCGGCACAAGCCTTGTGTTGTTTCTGATCACATTGCGTCTCGTAAATGCGCCTTTCGGGCGCGTGCTTCAGGCGATCCGTGAGAACGAATTCCGCGCCGAAGCCATCGGCTATCGCGTTGTTCACTACAAAATAGCAGCAACCTGCCTCTCGGCCGCAATCGCATCATGTGCAGGCGCGCTTTATGCGATCTGGCTGCGATATGTTGGGCCCAGCACAACCTTGTCCCTCGAACTGATGATCGACATCCTGCTCATTCTGGTGATCGGAGGCATGGGAACGATCTATGGTGCAGTCATCGGAGCCACTCTTTTTCTGCTGACCGAAAACTACCTGCAAGCTGCCATGGGGCGTTTGACCAGCGGGATTGGCGACATACCGGTGGTTTCTGCACTGCTGAGCCCGGATCGCTGGCTCCTATGGATGGGCATCCTGTTCATCGTCAGCGTCTATTGCTTCCCGAAGGGCATTGTGGGGCACTTTCGCAAAGATCCCTGATCGCGACGCGCCCGCTCACCTTTCCCAAATACTCCGGGGGTGAGAAAGCATCGCTTTCGAGGGGGCAGAGCCCCCAGCTGCATCAACTGATTTCGCGGCCCGAGGTCTGACGTGCGGTCTAACGTGGGATCTGACGCCGAGGCATGTGGTCTCACGGCAGAAACACTGTGCAACGCTCATCACATAGGGGTCACGCAACAAAAAGGCCGCCTCTTGCGAGACGGCCCTGATAGACGAGTGAGCGAGAAATCAGCCCTTCTTGAGCACTTCGCGCCCCAGGAGCTCTGCGATTTGGACCGCATTCAGGGCAGCCCCTTTGCGCAGGTTGTCAGAAACGCACCAGAGGTTGATCCCGTTCTCAACAGTGGAATCCTGCCGGATCCGGCTGATGAATGTGGCAAAATCGCCCACGCATTCCTTCGGTGTGACGTAGCCGCCGTCTTCGCGTTTGTCGATGACCATGATGCCGGGGCTTTCGCGAAGGATGTCACGGACCTCGTCTTCATCCAGAAAGTCTTCAAACTCGATGTTGACCGCTTCGGAGTGGCCCACAAAGACCGGCACCCGCACGCAGGTCGCGGTGACCTTGATGGACGGATCGATGATCTTCTTGGTCTCGGCAACCATTTTCCACTCTTCTTTGGTGGAACCGTCATCCATGAAAACGTCGATGTGCGGGATCACGTTGAAGGCGATCTCTTTGGTGTAGACACTCGGCGGGACATCGGTGGTTGGGTTGTAGACCGCTTTGGTCTGATCCCACAGCTCTTCCATCGCATCTTTGCCCGACCCGGATACCGACTGATAGGTCGACACGACAACGCGCTTGATCTTTGCCCGATCATGCAGCGGCTTCAGTGCAACAACCATCTGCGCGGTCGAGCAGTTTGGATTGGCGATGATGTTCTTCTGGCTGTAGTCGTGCACCGCTTCTGGATTGCACTCCGGCACGATCAACGGCACCTGCGGATCGTAGCGATAGAGCGACGAGTTATCGATTACCACACAACCTGCGGCCGCAGCTTTGGGTGCGTAGGTTTTGGTGGCTTCAGATCCGACTGCGAAGAGCGCCATATCCCAGCCGCTGAAATCGAATGTATCCAGATCCTGAGTTTTCAGTGTCGTGTCGCCGAATGTAACTTCGGTGCCGAGGGATCTGCGGCTCGCCAGAGCGGCAACCTCATCCACAGGAAACTGGCGTTCAGCCAGGATGTTCAGCATTTCGCGACCCACATTGCCTGTGGCGCCAGCGATAACGACGCGATAACCCATTTTGTTTCTCCAATTGAACCCGGCCTCTTGGCCAGCTGCGGTGTCTTATCGAGATTACAGGGCTTAGGAAAGGCCGGATCAGGCCAAGCGGTCTTTCGAGCGCAGATATGTGACCAATCCAAGCACCAAAAACGCCAGCAACACGGCAAACAAAGCGGCATAGGGCAATAAAGGGTCCGATCCGGTCATTTCAGAATGCACTTTTCCGGTTAGGAACTGCATGATTCCCACGCCGCCAATACCGAAAAAATTCAGCAGCGTGACGCCTCGCCCCACCAGATGTGGCGGCACAAAGGCGCGACCATGTGCCAAGATAATCGGGAAGGTCGCCCCAAAGAACCCAACCGCGGCCAGTAGGGCGACCACCAGCCAAATGGGCCCGTCAATCCACAGGATCAGCAACAGCAAGGCAACTGCCGCACAGAGGTTGCCAACAAAAATCACCCATTTACGGGTGCCCAAGATCCGGTCAAGCGGGCCATAAACAAAAGTCCCGGCAATCATCGCGACCCCCATGATAAGGCTGGATACGCCAATCGCGGAGGCCCCCAGGTTCATCACATCGCCAAGATATGGGCCGATCCACAGCCCGCGCAGCGCAGCCGCGGGGGCGTAAGCCACAAACATAATCGCAAAAATGGGCCAGAGCGCCCGCATGCGCAGGATGTCGAGAACGGACCCTTGCGGGCGGTCCGGATCATGTGGTGGCTGCTCAGGATCGCGGACGAAGAGAAAAAGACCCAAAGCGACGACAGCGGACAGCCCCGCCAACGCCACAAGCGTGCCGCGCCACCCAACCAGATCAACCATCAGTGTTGTGGGATATGATGCAATCAAATTGCCAAAGGATCCAACGCCGAGCATGACCGCTGCCAAGGTCGCAAATTGTTGCGGAGGGTATTGGCGCGCAAACAGGTAGTAGGAGGCCATCAAAACCGGCGAGCAGCCCACCCCGATCAACATCATGGCGATATGAATGTGGACAGGATTGCTCGCCATGGCGAACACCAGCGCACCGCCACCGCCCCCTAACAGCAACAACACGGAAGCCGTGAGCCGGGGGCCGATCCGATCCAAGGACCACCCGACTGGAAACTGCATCACAGCAAAAACCAGAAACCAAAGCCCGGAAGCGAAGGCCAAATCGTCCGGAGACACGCCGATTTCCAGTCGCAATGGTGCCGCGAGAATCGCCAGGAATGCGCGATAGAACTGGCTGAGCACATAGCCAAGGCACAAAACCACCAATCCGAGCTTCACGATGACCCTCCCTCGACCTTCCCTGTGCCCACACTGGCGATTTCAACGCAATTCACAAGTCTGCGAAACTATTTGCCCAAGAATGGCCGTTCTGGAAAAACACACTAGGATAAGTTCCAGCAGGAGGCGTTGGTACCGATGACACAAGATGTTTTTTATCAATCTCTTACTCCCACTGATGATTTTTCCACATTGACCCGCCCGGAGGCATTTACGCCGCTGCCACGAGACTGGATGGTCGGGTGCTGTGATATCGTGAATTCGCGAGAGTTGATTGCGGATGGGCGCTATAAAACCGTGAATACGGTTGGGGCATCGGCGATTGCCGCGATGATCAACGCACTGGGCGATGAGGCCTTTCCATATGTGTTCGGAGGTGACGGGGCTTGCTTTGCGGTGCCGCATTGCCATGCCGAGGCAGCAAAGGATGTTCTGTCGCGTTTGCGCAGCTGGGCCAGTGCTGAATTCGAAATAGAGCTGCGGGCAGCGTTGCTTCCGGTGTCCTGGATCCGTGCCGAAGGCCTCGATGTGACGGTCGCGCGATTTGCGGTCTCCAATGGGGCCGACTATGCGATGTTCTCCGGGGGCGGGCTGACCTGGGCAGAAAAGCAGATGAAATTGGGCGGCTTTGAGGTTCCACCAGCTGAATTGCCAGATCCGCCAGATTTGACTGGTTTGTCTTGCCGCTGGAGCAACATTCCGGCCCGCAACGGCATGATTCTTTCTGTCGTGGTGCAGCCTGAGCCAAATGCCCCACCCGAATCGTTTGGCCAGGTGACCGGGGAAATCCTCGACATGGCAGAACAGTTGCAACGAAAAGGGCACCCGGTTCCAACCAAGGGGCCGGAGTTTACGTTCCCGCCTGCCGGTTTTGACATTGAAACAAAGCTGATCCAGAAGCGGCACGCGTTGATTTTTCGCAAAATCAAATTGCTCATCGAGATGCTCTTTGCGGCCTTTGCCCTGTCTCGCAGTCGGCCTCTCGGGAGTTTTGACCCGGCGCACTACCGGCAAATGGTTGCGGAGAAAGCGGATTTTCGCAAATTCGACGATGGCCTAAAGCTGACGCTGGATTGCCCAGAACCGATCAAGGATGCGATTACGGGCATCCTTCAGCGTGCGGCAGAAAAGGGCCATGTGCGATATGGGCTCCACGCCCAAGAGGAGGCTTTGGTGACCTGCATCGTACCGTCTGCGATGCGCGACGATCATGTGCATTTCATTGATGGGGCAGCCGGGGGGTACACCCAAGCGGCCCAGCATATGCAAGATACAGCCAATTCAGACGCCGCCTGAGGAGACGCTGTTTCATGTGATAAACGGCGAGAGGCAGGTCTGCATTTCTATGGCCGGCTCAGACCGGAACAAACCCCTGTGAATGCGGATCATAGCATTCCAGCCCGCCCTCGCCGATGTCGGTCCACAGACCGTGCAGGCTCAGCTCGCCCTGCTTCACGGCGGCATCGATAAACGGAAAAGTCATCAAGTTCTCGAGCGACGCAACAACCGCCTGACGTTCAAACTGGCGGGCCTGCGCGACAGGATCTTCGATATGTGAGACCTCGTCAAACCGGGGTTTCAAGATATCCATCCAGCGCCCGACAAAGCTCTCTTTGGCGTCCAGCGCCGGGGCGTGCCCCTTGCACATATCGATGCAGCCCTGCACTCCACCACATTGCGAATGGCCCAGAACGATCAGATGGGACACTTTCAAAACGGTGACCGCGTATTCAACCGTCGCGCTGGTACCGTGATGGTCCCCATCAGGTTGATAGGGCGGCACAAGGTTGGCGATATTGCGATGGATGAAGAACTCGCCCTGATCCGCACCAAAGATCGAGGTGACATGGACGCGACTGTCGCAGCAGGAAATCACCATCGCGCGCGGGCGTTGTCCCTCGCTGGCCAGCCGTCGATACCACCCCTGGTTCTCGCTGTAGGTCGTCGCTTTCCACCCATGATAGCGAGTGACCAGATAGCCCGGAAGTGGTTTGGCGTGTTCCATCTGTATGTCCTCGAATAAAAATTTTCTATTTTTTTAGCAAGGATTGTCACCAAATTCGAGGGATTTGGCCAGTGCCGCGGAAACCTTTTGAAAACTTCTAAAGCGCACATTCGACATGTGCCGTGGGGGCATAATCTATTGGGGTGTAATGTGGTGGCTGAAGTACTCACTGTAATTCACAAAGAAAACGTGCGCTTGGATTCTGACAAACTGTCCGAACTCTACGCGCAACTTGGCGAAGCCGGCGCGGAGGATGTGATCTGCCGCGCCATCGAAGAATTGGCCGTTCGACTGTCGCATTGTGAGCGGCTGTGGCGGCAAAACGATATGATGAACCTGCGCAAAAGCGCCCGTTCCCTAATCGCGATTGCAGATCAAATCGGAATGACGGCCATGGCCGCCGTCGCGCGGGATGTAACCGCTGCCATAGATAGTGATGATCTCGCAGCAGTATCAGCAACACTGTTCCGTCTGATGCGGATCGGAGAACGCTCCTTGACGGCTGTCTGGGAACAACAGGACCTGTCTGTTTGAACACGGAAGTATTGTCCGGATAGCCCTGCTTATGGTTGTCTCCTCATTTTCAAGACCAACAGAACAGGTACTGCTGCAGCGCCTTTCCTGGCGTTTGGGTTACCAAAATCCAAGGCTCAGCCTTGATGGGTAGGCCAAGCAAACAACGCAACCGCAGGGCTGTCGAGAACATTCTGAATTGTCCGGTGTAGGTAACATGCCAATTGTCCGCTTCAGTTAGTACCGCAGCAGCCCAAATCGGAACGAGCCGTAGGCGACTGGAGATTTGGGCTGCTGCGTTCGCACGCGTCGAAGCGG
>NZ_JAJDWC010000087.1 GCF_022825805.1 Phaeobacter sp. | reverse complement strand
GCGAATACACGTCTTCGAACTTCATAAGTCGAACTTCCTGTAACACTTCTGTCCGCTTCATAACGCCTCCTTTCGGAGACATGATAAAACCGGACAGATCGCATGTTACCTACACCGGACATATCGCTTGTTAGCGACAGTCAGATGCAACAGACCTTGACAAAGTCGAGCTCCCGCGCGGCCAACTGCGCGGTAATTTCGTTCTGGTAGGCCGGGTTTGCGATGGCCAGAACATCCCCAGGTTGGGCATCTTCAAAAAAGGCCTCTGGCGCGCGAATTGCAATTTTTGAGCCAGGCAGCCAGCGCCCTTGTTTTTTCGGATTGATATCGATTGCGTACGGCACGTGCCGACCGATTGAGCGCAGTCGGTCGGCATGCAGCAGGAACATGCATCCCTTGGTTGCAGCGCCCCACAGGAAACATCTGCCATTTTCGCCGACAGCCGCGGTCAGACTGTCGATCTGTGTTTCAAGTTGCGGGAACAGTTGATCAAAGCTGAGATCGCGCCATAGTTTGGCGTCATAGGCTGTCGGAAATTGCGATCCAAGATCGGATAAACTGGCAATAACAAACTGATACTGTTCATCAAAACATAGCTCAGCAGTTTTCACGGATTGATCAAAAAGCGCGGCAAGCGCATGCTGGCTGAAGTAGTTCACGTGTTCGTAGGTGATGTCGAAGAAGGTGTTGTTCTGCAGGATCCAGTCGAGGTTTGGGACCTCAATGTAGATATCTGCTGCACCAAATACCTGGGCCAGCATGGAGAGGAATTTATGCGGTTGCGGAATATGTTCGAGGACATGGCGCAAAACCACGATATCTGCAGTTTCCTTGTCCTGCGCGGTTAGGTAGCGTTTTTCTATGAATGGGGCAGAGCCATCATAGGTGGTGTCATAGCCCTTGCACTGAAAATGCCCGGCTGTTTGCGCGAGCTCAAGAAAATCGCCTTTGCCACAGCCAACTTCAACCAGCTTGCTGCCTGCAGGATAGCGCGCCTTCAGCGTATCGTGGACATGGGCCATATGCGCTAGGAACTGTTTGGAATGGGCCTGGCTGTTTTCATAGTTGGGATCATAATCCGTCGCACTGGGATCGAAGGCTGCGTTTTCGATGAAGTGCAAAGTTGTGTTTTCCCGCAGCTGCATTGGACCCATTGCATCATGCGCCTGTGCTGACACGAGCGGATTGTTCGGCGTTGTTGGCAAAAGCAGAGAGGTCATAAGGACGATTTCCTTTTCGGCGCGGGGCACGCGGGGGACGATGGGCCCAGCCTCTTCTGTTTGGTTCAATATTTCGTAAATCTGCACCGTTTTTCGCAGGGCTATTGAGTGGGCGGGCGGCCACCATGCGTCGCCTCAGGTCAGCTTAACGCCGACCTTGTGAGATGCTTCATGAACCGAAGGATTACGCGCGTTCAGTTTGGTTTGACGTGCGGCATTGTTAGACTGAGCCTTGGTCTGTGTTTGCTCAGTGGGTTGGCTTATTTTTTTGCTGATCCGGATGTCGCGCGGCTCAATTGCAGTATCTGCAGCTGGACGACCCTGTCTGCCACGGGATAAATCAGGGCAGTGTTTTGGGGCCTGAGACAGACGAAAGGACCGGTGGAATGATCCTGTGTTGTGGGGAAGCGTTGATCGATATGATACCTGTCGCGGTCGCTGGTTCGGCAGCGGTGGCGGGCCCTGCTGCGGCGCTGACATCTGCATCGGCAGAGAGTGGCGCGCAGATGGCGCCGACGCTGGGCTACCGGCCGCACTGTGGTGGTGCGGTGTTCAACACGGCCATTGCTCTGGCGCGATTGGGGCAGGGCGGGCGCTTGCAGGCTGGGTTGTTCACAGGTCTCTCGCGGGATCTGTTCGGTCAACACTTGGTGGCGGCGCTGGAGGCCTCATCGGTGGATCTCAGCCTTGCGGAGCGTTCCGATCTGCCGACGACATTGGCCTTTGTGCAGCTTACAGACGGGCACGCGACCTATCATTTCTATGATGAAAACACCGCAGGCCGCGCCTTGCGCGCGGATCGTCTGCCGGAGGTGCCGGATCATGTGCAGGCGTTGTTTTTTGGTGGCATTTCGCTCTGCAATGGCGCGGCGGCGCAGGCCTATGCCGCGTTGGCGCAAAGGGAGCGGGATCGCAGGCCCGTGATGATCGACCCGAATGTGCGACCTGGGTTTGCCCAGGACGAGGCAGGCTATCGCGCGCGGTTGGCTGGCATGGTTGCGGGCGCTGGTATCGTCAAAGTCTCTGATGAAGATCTGGATTGGATTTATCCCGGCGACGCCCCCATTGAGACCAAGATCCGGCGTCTGCTGGACGGCACGCTTGACGGTTCGCTTGACGGTTCGCTGGACGGCACGTCCGACGGGGTCGGGGGCAACGGCCCAGGGCTGGTGATCCTGACCATGGGCAGCGCCGGGGCGCGCGGGTTTCTGAAATCGGGCATGGAGGTTGCGGTGCCTGCGGTTCCGGCGGTCGTTGCAGATACTGTTGGCGCTGGGGATACGTTCAATGCGGGCTTTCTGGCCGCGGCCCATGCGGCGGGTGTCCTACAAGATGCCGCGCGCGGGGATATGGCGGAGGCGCAGCTGCGGGCCTGCCTGGAGTATGGCGCCAAGGCGGCGGCTGTCACGGTGTCGCGGGCCGGTGCGAACCCGCCGTGGTGCTCTGAGCTGGAGCGGTGAAGTGCAAACGCCGCCCTGCTGCGATCGGCAGGGCGGCGTTTTTCATGCTGTATCGGTGGTGGGTTCAGCGCGCCAGTTGGCTGGCGGCGTGGGCGAGATCGCGGATAGCGTCCCAATCTCCGGCCTCAACCAGTTTGCTTGGGGCGACCCAGCTGCCGCCGGCGCAGACCACATTGGACAGCGACAGGTAGCTCGCAGCATTGTCCGGGCTTACGCCGCCGGTCGGACAAAAGCTGATCTGGGGTAGGGGGGCGCCGATGGCTTTGAGCGCGGGGGCGCCGCCAGAGGCCTCGGCCGGGAAGAATTTCAGCATGTCATAGCCGCGCGCCAGCAGACGCATCGCCTCTGATGCGGTGGCGGCTCCGGGCAGCATCGGCAAACCGCCTGCTTCGCACGCATCCAAGAGATCATCGGTCGCACCGGGGGAGACACCAAACTGCGCGCCAGCAGCCATGGCGCGAGTGACATCATCGGGGGTCACCAATGTGCCAGCGCCAACAATGCCGCCTTCGACCTTGGCCATTTCGGCAATCACATCCAGCGCCGCGGGGGTGCGCAATGTGACCTCGAGCGCGGGCAGGCCGCCAGCGACCAGGGCCTCGGCCAGGGGGCGGGCATGGGCCACGTCATGGACCACGAGAACCGGCACGATCGGGGCGCGTTGGCAGATCTCGCGGGTGCGGATGCTGGCGTCTTGTGCAGTGATGGCCATGGTTCAGTCTCCGAATACGGTGGCGCCGGTGTCGGCGGAGGTGACGGATTTGCGGAACAGCGCGAACATCTCGCGCCCGGTGCCATGTTGATAGGCAGACAGATCCGCAACCGCAGGTGTGCGTTGCAGAAACGCGGGATCCAGCACCTCTAGCGTTCCGGTCAGGGCATCAACCCGCAGCAGATCGCCATCCTGGATCTTGGCGATCGGGCCGCCGTCCAGCGCTTCGGGCACCACATGGATGGCGGAGGGGATCTTGCCAGAGGCGCCGGACATGCGCCCATCGGTGACCAGTGCCACCTTCTGACCGCGCCCCTGCATGATGCCGAGGAACGGGGTCATGGAATGCAGCTCTGGCATACCGTTGGCCTTCGGGCCCTGGAAGCGGACAACGATGACCATATCGCCATCGTCCAGCTCGCCCGCTTTGAAGGCGGCCTTGGCCTCGTCCTGATCATGGAACACACGGGCGGGGGCCTCGACGACGCGGTGTTCTGGCGCGACGGCGGAAATCTTCATCACGCCGGTGCCCAGATTGCCGGTCAGCCGGGCCAGCCCGCCAGTTTCCTGGAAGGGATCAGAGGCGGGGCGCACGATTTTGTCGTTGAGCGTTTTGCGGCTGCCCTCGCGCCAGGTGAGGGTGCCATCCTTGAGGAAGGGTTCGCTGGTGTAGGCCGCAAGACCCTCGCCTGCGACTGTTTTGGTGTCGTCATGCAGGAAGCCAGCGTTCAGCAATTCGCCGATCATGAACCCCAGCCCGCCTGCGGCGTGGAAGTGGTTCACATCGGCCAGACCGTTTGGATAGACCCGCGCCAGCAGCGGGATGGTGTCGGACAGGTCCGC
Source organism: Phaeobacter sp. (assembly GCF_022825805.1). Taxonomy (GTDB): domain Bacteria; phylum Pseudomonadota; class Alphaproteobacteria; order Rhodobacterales; family Rhodobacteraceae; genus Phaeobacter. The sequence goes on along the minus strand of NZ_JAJDWC010000087.1, from coordinate 43,972 downwards.
AAAGTCCTGCCAATCCAGGATGACGCCACCGGCCCGCGCCATGGCGATCAGATGGATCAGAAGATTGGTGGATCCGCCCGTGGCCATCAGGCCGACGATGCCGTTCACATAGGCCTTTTCATCGAGGATATCGCAAACCGGGGTGTAGTGATTGCCAAGCGCGGAGAGCGACAGCGCGCGTTTGCCGCCCTCGCGGGTCAGGGCATCGCGCAGATCTGTGCCGGGATTGACAAAGGAGGAGCCGGGCAGGTGCAGGCCCATGAACTCCATCAGCATCTGGTTGGTGTTGGCGGTGCCATAAAACGTGCAGGTGCCGGGGCCGTGGTAGGCGGCCATCTCGGATTTCAGCAGTTCATCGCGGCCAATTTCCCCGGCGGCAAATTTCTGCCGCACCTTGGCTTTCTCGTCGTTGGACAAGCCCGATGTCATGGGACCTGCGGGCAGGAAAACTGCAGGCAGGTGCCCAAAGACCTGTGCGCCAATCACCAGACCTGGGACGATCTTGTCGCAGACACCCAGATAGACGGTGGCGTCAAAGACATTGTGGCTGAGTGCCACGCCAGTGGCCATGGCAATGGTGTCGCGCGAAAACAGTGACAGTTCCATGCCCGCTTCGCCCTGGGTGATGCCGTCGCACATGGCGGGAACGCCGCCTGCAACCTGCGCGGTGCCACCGATGTCCCGCACGGCGTCCTTGATCGCGGCGGGATAGGTTTCAAACGGCTGATGGGCCGACAGCATGTCGTTATAGGCGGTGACAATGCCCAGGTGGCCTGCACTTTTGGTGGCCAGGTTGGTCTGGTCCTGGCCGGTGGCGGCATAGGCGTGGGCCTGACCGCTGCAGGACAGATGGGCGCGGGCCGGTCCCTGCGATGTGGCGGCAGCCATGCGGTCGAGATAGGCGCGGCGCGGTCCTGCGCTGCGGGCTATGATCCGGTCGGTGACGGCAGTCAGGGTCGGGTTCAATCGCATTGGGTGCCTCTTTCAGTCAGAAGGTGCCTTTGGGGCGAAACGAGCGGTGGGACAGGACACATCAATCGCCAATGCCGCGCCAGCGGCGGCCATCGCGATGCATCAGCAACAGCGCATCTTCGGGGCCGGAGCTGCCGGGATCATAGAGTTGCGGGATATCATGGCGGTCATCGCTCCAACCCGCAATGATGGGATCGGCCCAGGCCCAGGCGGCCTCGACCTCATCGCCGCGCATGAACAGGGTCTGGTTGCCGCGGATCACATCCATGATCAGCCGTTCATAGGCATCCTGCGGGCGTCCGGCTTCGGGCAGGCTGTCGGCGAAGGTCATGTCGAGATTGGCACCGGTCAGGCGCATCCCGCCGGGGCCCGGATCCTTGATCGTGGTGCGCAGCGTGATGCCTTCGTCCGGTTGCAGGCGGATGACCAGCACGTTGCCTTTGATGCCGCTGGCGCCCGTATCGGCGGCAAAGATGTTGTGTGGCGGGTCGCGAAAGAACACGGCGATTTCGGATTCCCGGGCACGCAGGCATTTGCCTGTGCGCAGATAGAACGGCGTGCCGGCCCATCGCCAGTTGGCGACCTCCACCTTCATCGCGATGAAGCTTTCGGTGGTGCTGTTGGGGTTGTTGGCATGATCCCGGTAGGCCTCTCCCGCCGGGCCGCGGTATTGGCCGCGGGCAATGTCGTCGGGAGCAACCGGGTTCAGCGCCTCGATCACCTTGACCTTTTCGTCGCGCACAGCGTTGGGGGTAAACCTGGCCGGGGGTTCCATCGCGGTGAGACACAAGAGCTGCATCAGGTGGTTTTGCACCATATCGCGCATGGCACCGGATTTGTCGTAATATTCGCCGCGCCCTTTGACACCGATGCTTTCGGCGACGGTGATCTGCACATGGTCGATGTGGGACGCGTTCCACAGCGGTTCAAACAGCGAATTGGCAAAGCGCAGAGCCATCAGGTTCTGGACGGTTTCTTTGCCTAGGTAGTGATCGATCCGGTAGATCTGCTGTTCTTCGAAATTGGCCTTGAGAGCGGCGTTCAGCGCCTGTGCCGAGGCCAGATCATGGCCAAAGGGTTTTTCCAGCACGATGCGGCTGTCGGGGGTCGCAATTCCGGTGGAGCGCAGGCGGGCGGCGATGTCGGGAAACAGGCTGGGGCCGACCGACAGGTAGAAGGCGCGCACCACATCGGGGCGCAGATGCGTGGCCAGTTCGTCCCATCCGGTGTCTCCCCGCGCATCGATGGGGGTGTAATGCAGCATGGTCTGGAAGGCGGCGATGTCGTCTTCGGTCAGATCGGGGCCCTGGGCGAACATGTGCAGGGCATCGGCCACCATGGTCTGGAACTCTGCCTGTGTCATGGCGCTGCGGGAGGCGCCGATGATGCGGCTGTCCTCGGAGAACTGGCCTATCTGAAACCGGTGGAACAGGCTTGGCAGGATCTTGCGGCGGGCAAGATCGCCGGTGGCCCCAAACAGGACGAGATCGAAGGATTGGACGGGAATGACGCGGGAAACCATGGTGTCCTCTCTGTCCGTGTCAGTTGGGGTGTTCGCGGCGGTTGTGCTGGGCCAGATGGGCCAGCAGGCCGCGGGTGGAGCCGTCTTTTTCGGCGTGAGCGGCGCTGTCGGCGGAGCCATCGACCAGCGGCAGCAGGCTTTGGGCCAGTTCTTTGCCCAGCTCGACCCCCCATTGATCAAAGGAGTTGATCCCCCAGATGGTGCCTTCGACAAAGACGCGGTGTTCATAGAGCGCAATCAACTGGCCCAGCACAAAAGGCGTGAGCTTGGGATAAGCCAGGGTGATGGAAGGCCGGTTGCCAGCAAACGTCAGATGAGCGGCCATCTGATCCAGATCGGTGCCGGTGAAGCCACGCGCGGCTGCGATGTGGCGGGCCTCGTCGGTTGTGCGCCCGCGCATCAGCGCTTCGGACTGGGCCAGGCAATTGGCGACCAGAAGATGGTGGTGATGTGCCAGATCGGCTTCGTGGCCTTCGGCGGCGATCAGGAACTCCGCAGGGACCACCTGGCTGCCCTGGTGGAGCAGCTGATAAAACGCATGTTGCCCATTGGTGCCGGGTTCGCCCCAGACAACTGGACCAGAGGCGCGCGTCAGGGCGCTGCCGTCCAGTGCCACGCTCTTGCCGTTGCTTTCCATGTCCAGCTGCTGGAGGTAGGCCGCAAAGCGCGAGAGGCGCTGATCGTAGGGCAGGATGGCCCGGCTGTCATAGCCGCAGATGTTGTTGTGCCAGATGCCCAGAATGGCCAGCAAAACCGGCAGGTTGTCCTGAAATGGGGCTGTGGCCGCGTGCTGGTCCATTGCGGCGGCACCCGCGAGAAACTGACAGAAGTGATCGGCACCAATGGCGATCATCAAGGGCAGTCCGACCGGTCCCCAAATCGAATAACGCCCGCCCACCCAATCGGCAAAACCGAACACGCGATCCGGATCTATGCCCAGAGCGGCGGTTTTGTCATGCGCGGTGGAGACCGCTGCGAGATGGGCGCTGACGTCGTCTCCCAGTGCCGTGCGCAGCCAGTCGATGGCTGTGGCCGCGTTGGTCATCGTCTCGATTGTGGTGAATGTCTTGGAGGCGATGATCACCAGGGTGGTGGCCGGGTTCAATGTTGCCAGCACATCGTGAACGTGGGCCCCGTCGACATTGGAGACGAAATGGCACCGCGGCCCATCGTGATAGGGGGCGAGCGCCAGCGTGGCCATGGCGGGGCCGAGATCCGAGCCGCCGATACCGATATTGACGACATCAGTGAACCGCGCGCCGTGTGCCGCGGTGATCTGGCCGCGGCGGATGGCCTCGGCAAAGCGCTCCATCCGTTTCAACGTGTCCTGCACCGCAGGCACCACATTGACGCCGTCCACCATGATTTCGGTGGTTGGGCTGGCGCGCAGGGCGGTGTGCAGCGCGGCGCGGTCCTCGGTGGTGTTGATTTTCTGCCCCGACATCATGGCGTCAAGCCGCGCCATCACGCCACGACTGTCGCAGAGCTGCTGCAACAGGGTCATGGCCGTGGCATCAACAGATGTTTTGGAGTAATCAAGCAGCAGGCCGTCTGTCTGGGCTGAAAACCGAGCAAAGCGATCTGGCGCATCAAACAGCGACTGTATCGCGGTGCTTTTGGTCTGGGCGCGATGCTGGGACAGCTGCTGCCAGATATCGGTCATTGGGTTTCTCCGTCGTCTGCTGCCGTCTGATGCGAATCACCTGGGGCTGCGTTGAGCATTAGTTAGCGCTAACACTTGTGTTTGTAACGCATTAATATCGCAGCCGCCATCATATGACAAAAAGAGATGTGCCCGAAGAGGCCACGGTGCTGGGTGATTTGGCTGCGGGCCTTGCGCTGTGGTGATGGGTGGTCTGGAAAATTGACCTGTTTCAGTTCGGCTGTGCCGTGCATTGCGGGGATCCGATCAATCTTTGAATTGCGATCAACTCCGAAGTTTTGATCAAAATGTTTGGCTTGCGTTTGTTTCTTTCGCTAAGGCTGGAGCAGCCGTGAGAGCCGCCACGAGAGCAGCCATGATAGGGGGCGCGGTGGCTGGACGTGGCTGGCCGCGGCGCAGGCATTGGTTTTTAGGCGTTGAATTTAGGGAGCAAACAGCATGACACCGCTATCGGGTTTGAAGGTTGTGGAACTGGCCCGCATTCTGGCAGGGCCCTGGATTGGCCAGTCGCTGGCGGATCTGGGCGCGGAGGTGACCAAGGTGGAGAGCCCCGAAGGCGATGACACCCGACGCTGGGGCCCACCTTTTGTTGAGCGTGATGGCGACCGGAGTGCGGCTTATTTCTATGCCGCCAACCGCGGTAAAACCTCTGTGATTGCGGATTTTCGCAAGGACGCAGACCGCGCCAGAGTGGTGGAGCTGATCCGGGACGCCGATATCCTGATTGAGAATTTCAAAGTGGGCGGGCTGAAGAAATACGGGCTGGATTACGATAGCCTCAGCGCGATCAATCCGCGGCTGATCTATTGTTCGGTGACCGGATTTGGCCAGGCCGGGCCTTATGCGGCGCGGGCCGGGTATGATTTTCTGTTGCAGGGCATGTCCGGTCTGATGTCCGTTACAGGGGCCGCCGATGGCGAGCCGCAGAAAGTGGGCGTGGCGATCACCGATATTGTCACCGGGCTTTACGGCACCATCGGCATCCTGGCTGCGGTGGAACAGCGCCATCGCACCGGGCGTGGCCAGCACATTGACATGTCGCTGCTGGATTGCGCCACAGCGATGTTGGCGAACCAGAACATGAACTATCTGGTCACCGGCACCAGCCCCAGCCGCATGGGCAATGCCCATCCCAATATCACCCCCTACCAGGTTATGGCGGTGCGCGATGGGCATGTGATCCTGGCGGTTGGCAATGATGGGCAGTTTGCTCGGCTCTGCGAGGTGCTGAACCTGACCTCTGTGGCGGCGGATCCGCGGTTCGGCTCCAACCAAAATCGGGTGGAACATCGCGATGCGTTGACACCGCTGCTGGAGGCGGCATTGGCGCAATGGTCCCAGGCTGATCTGTTGGCCGCGTTGGAGCAGGCGACGGTGCCCGCGGGTCCGATCAATTCTGTTGCCCAGGCCTTTGCCGATCCGCAAATCCAGCATCGTCAGATGAAGATCACACCCGAAGGCGTGCCCGGCGTGCGGGGTCCTTGGGTGTTTTCGGATGCGGAGCTGGCGCTGGACAGATCTGCGCCGCGGCTTGGGTCGTCCGAGGATCTGGCGACAGAGGATCGCTGACGGCGGTTTGCCCCTCTGCAGCGCCTATTCGGGCGCGGTGATGCTGAGCGGCAGGTCATTGCCCAGCAGGCGGCGCACTTTGGGGTCGAGCCTGGGGCTGTCGTCGCGGCAAAGACCGGTGGCAGCCAGGGCCTCCCGCAGGGTCGTGCGGTTGCTGATCCGCACCCAGACCGTCCGCGCCGCATAAGGCGGCTGATCCACCCGGGCAGAGATCCCCAGAACCAGACCCTGCACATAGGAGGTCTGCTGCGGATGCACGGGCATCAGCACTGTCTCAGACAGGAAGCCCTGGGTGTCGCGGGGGCTTTCATACATGCAGATGCGGTTGTTGTGATAGGCCACCCTGCCGCGATAGCGGGCGCGCTGGCGGATGCTGCCATCAGGTGTATTGGCGCGTTCGATGGTGTCTGATCGCACCTGATGGTCCTGCGCGCGCAGGCGGATCAATGTGCGCATGACATGGCCCGGCCAGGTCGGCGTGCGATAATAGCCGTGGTAGAAACCAAGAAACCGGCGCATGGGTTTGGCCTGGCCTGCAAACTGCGCGTCGAAATGCTGCGATTTGGCGATCGGGAGCGGGTCGGCCGCGCTGTGGCTCTGGCGAAAGTCGGCGTGGGGCAGAAACAGCGCGTCCTCGTCGATCTGGAAATAGCTCGCAATGCGATGCAGATTGTGGGCCGAGGGCAGGCCATGACCGTTCAGATAGCGGTTGAACTGCTGACGGTTGATCCCGATGGCGCGGCAGACCTTGGCGATGCTGCCGGTTTCAGCACAGAGCTTGCGCAGGTTGCGGGCAAAGTCATCATGCATGGCAGGGCTTTCGTTGCGGCGTTTCTTTCAGACTGCGTACAATCGCTTACAGGTGCGAACAAGTGCTGTCTTTCTTTCTGCGGCGGGTTTGGGAACAGTGGCGCAAAATGCACCGGGCCCGGCCCAGACGCCGCCCCAAAAAGATGAAGGATATCCCATGGCCGCAGCCGTCACCACATTGGAACATCTCTGGATCCCTCTGCCAGACGGTCGGCGGCTGGCCGCGCGGATGTGGCTGCCCGCGGGTGCCGGTCCACATCCCGCCATTCTGGAATATCTGCCCTATCGCAAACGCGACGGCACAGCGCCCAGAGATGCGACCACGCACCCCGTGTTTGCAGCCGCGGGATATGTCTGCCTGCGGGTGGATATTGCCGGAACCGGCGACAGCGAGGGGTTGTTTGATGATGAATATTCCGAACAGGAGCTGAGCGACGGTGAAGCGGTGTTGGCCTGGCTGGCGGCGCATCCGTCGTGCAATGGCCACGTTGGCATGATCGGTATTTCCTGGGGCGGCTTCAACGGTCTGCAACTGGCCGCCCGCCAGCCTGAGGCGCTGAAAGCGGTGGTCAGCGTGGCCTCCACCGTGGATCGATACGCCGATGACATCCATTTCATGGGGGGCTGTTTGCTGAGCGATAACGCCAATTGGAGCGCGCAGATGCATGCCTATCAGACCCGGCCCCTGGATCCTGCGCTGCGCCCGGATTGGCGTGAGGCCTGGATCGAACGGATTGAGACATTGCCGTTTATGGCTGCGGATTGGTTGCGCCATGGGCAGCGCGATGCCTTTTGGAAACACGGCTCGATCTGTGAGGATCTGTCGGCGATCACCGCACCGGTTCTGGCGATCACTGGCTGGGCCGATGCCTATGTCAACGCGCCCCCGGCTTTGGCCGCAGGACTTAACGCCCCCGCCAAGGCGCTGATCGGACCATGGGAGCATCGCTATGCGCATATCTCCAAACTGGAGGCCCATGATTTCCACGGTGAGGTGCTGCGCTGGTTTGATCGTTGGCTGAAGGCAGAAGAAAACGGTGCCGAGGCGCTGCCTGACTATCGCACCTACATGCAAGAACATTTCAACCCCACCAAAGAGAACAAGCCGCGGCAGGGACGCTGGATCGCGGAAACGGAGTGGCCGAGCCCGCAGGTAAAAGAAAGCCATCTCTATCCGGGCCTGAACGGCGCGCTGCAGTCCGCCGCAGCTGCGGGTGAGGTTCAGGTGTCAAACCCTGCCACCGTTGGTGCGGCGGGTGGCTATTTCTGCGCAGGCATGCGGATCGACAACGAATTGCCCGGTGATCAGGCCGAGGATGATGCGCTGTCGGTGTGTTTCGACACCGCAGTCCTGGAGGGGCCGCTGGAACTGCTTGGGCGCCCGCGGGTCCGGTTGGCGTTTACCGTGGACAAACCGGTGGCGCAGGTGGTTGCGCGGCTCTGCGATGTGGCTCCTGATGGGGTGGCGCAGCGGATCACCTACCGGGGGCGCAACCTGTGCCATGATGACAGTCATGAAACCGCCACGCCGCTGGTGCCCGGCACCCGCTATGAGGTGGAGTTCGAGCTGAACGAATGCGCCCATCATCTGCGTGCGGGCCACCGTTTGCGGCTTGCCTTGTCGACATCCTATTGGCCGATCATCTGGCCCAGCCCAGAGCCCGTCGCGCTGACACTGGATCTGGCGGGCTGTGCGTTGATCCTGCCGGAACGCCACGTGGCGCAGGAAAGCGAGGCCTGCGCGCCCGGGCCTGCGCGCGACTATCCCGGCTATGACGCAGAGATCCTTCGCGCTGCATCGGGCCGGTCCAACAGCTATGTGGAGGCTGATGGTACCCAGGTGCTTGAAACCTTCGATGACTATGGCGAGGCGGTTGATCCGGTGCATGGCATGCAGGTCGGCAGCCATGTGGCCATGCGCTACAGCGTGCACCCCGACGATCCGGCCACAGCGACGTTCAGCAGCCAGTGGCGGTTCACCTTTGCCCGGGGCGACTGGCAGGTGCAGATCGAGACCGACAATCTGATGTCCGGCGACAGGGAGAATTTTCACCTGTGGCGCAAGACCATCGCCCGGCAAGGGGCCGAAGAAACAGAGGTCTGTGTTAAGGAATGGCGAGAGACCGTGCCGCGGGATTGTTTGTGATTTCGCATCAAAACTAGCTAAAAATCGCTGTTTTTCCCCTCCTTGACCCCCAATTCGCCATGGTTTGGCCACGTTGTGTCTCCAAAAACGGAACAACGCGTTAACCATTTCGGGGGAAAATACAGCCCTGAAACTGTGAAAACGGCGTTGACGGCCGGGCGGATGGTCCCCCGGTCGCAAGCGGGCAAAACAGAATTGGGGCGAGGAAGGTGCATCTATCCGTTGTTGTACCCTGTTATAATGAGGAAGAGGCGATCCCCCTGTTGGTGGAGCGTCTGGTGCAGGCCATCAGCCCCTGGGCGGGCCGCGCGGAGATTATTCTGGTCGATGACGGCTCCTCCGACGAGACCTGGGCCGCGATGGAGGCCGCACATGCGCGCCATCCAGTGGTGCGTGGGGTGCGTTTGTCGGCAAACCGTGGCCATCAGGTTGCCCTGACAGCCGGGCTGGAGGCCGCCACTGGCGCGCGCATCTTCATGCTGGATGCGGATTTGCAGGACCCACCGGAAATTCTGCCCGACATGATGATGATGATGGACCGCGGCTATGACGTGGTCTATGGCCGCCGCGCTGAACGGCAGGGTGAAACCTGGTTCAAGAAAGCCAGCGCCTATATGTTTTATCGCACGCTGAACGCGCTGTCGGATGTGGACATCCCCAAAGACACCGGAGATTTCCGTCTGGTCAGCCGCCGGGCGCTGGATGCGGTGCTGCAGATGCCCGAACGGGCGCGGTTCATCCGCGGCATGTTTGCCTGGGCGGGGTTTCACCAGATCGGTTTGGAATATGTGCGCGAAGCACGCGTGGCGGGCGAGACGAAATACCCGCTGAAAGCGATGCTGCGTTTTGCCACCGATGCGCTGACCGGGTTTTCCACCAAACCGCTGAAGATGGCGACACGGCTCTCGTTTGTCAGTCTGTTGGTCACGGTATTGATGGCGATCTATGTTTTTGGCTCGCTGATCCTGTTCAACACGGTTGCTGGTTGGGCCTCGGTTCTGTTGGCGATTTCCTTCTTCTCGGCGATCCAGTTGCTGACGCTTGGTATTCTTGGCGAATATGTCGGCCGTCTCTACATGGAGAGCAAACAGCGCCCGCTGTATTTCCTGTCACAGGAAACCGGTCAGCCGATGGCGCATCCGGTGGAATTTGGCGGCGAGAGCCGTGGCGCTGCGGTGCAGGCTGCAGGCGAGATTGCAGGCGAGTTTGCAGGCCAGCCTGCGGGGCAGAAAGCGGCGTCATGATCGCCTGGTTGCTGGACAAGGACCCGGCGCATCTGCTGCGTTTTGCCTGCGTCGGGGTTGGCGTGGCTGGGTTGTATGTCCTTCTTTATGTTGGCTTTCTGGGCCAGGGGCTGGATGTTTGGTTGGCCAATGCGCTGGCTTTCGGTCTGGCGATTCTGGTGCAATACATCGGGCAGACCGCCTGGACCTTTCGCCAAAATCTGGTGGCGCCGCGCCAGGCGCTGCGGTTTGTGCTCACCATTTGTCTGGGCTTTGTCACCTCTGCGGTGCTGACCGGGCTGATCGCACCCGCGCTGGGCTGGTCACCATGGCTGGCAGCGGGCAGCGCCGCCGTGCTGCTGCCGGTGCAGAATTATCTCTTTTTTCGTCTTTGGGTTTACGCCGGTGTCGGCGCGTAAAACAGGAGCAGGCAGTCATGTCGCATGTCTATTCGAATGAATTCTACGACTATATCGATACCGGAGCCCGCAGTTCAGCACAGGCGTTGATCGCCGCCGTGCAGCCCTGGTTGGGGGCGCAAAGCGTCTTGGATCTTGGCAGTGGTCGCGGGGTTTGGCTCAGCGAATGGGCCAAGGCCGGGGTCGAGGATATCGCCGGGGTCGACGGCGACTATGTTGATCGCTCACGCCTGGCGATTGCGCCATCGCAGTTCCATCCTGCGGATCTCACTCAGGATTTTGATCTTGGGCGGCGGTTTGATCTGGCCCAAAGCCTGGAGGTCGGGGAGCATTTGCCGCAGGCGGCTTCGGTCAAATTGGTGGAGGGGCTGACGCGCCACGCTGATCGGGTTCTGTTTTCGGCGGCGGTGCCGGGGCAGGGCGGGGAGTTCCACATCAACGAACAGCCGTTGTCGTTCTGGCAAGATCTGTTTGCACAGCGTGGCTACCGGGCCTTTGATTGCGTGCGCCCGGCTCTGAAAACCGCTGATGGGGTGGAGCCGTGGTATCGCTATAACACTGTTTTGTATGTGAACGATGCTGGTCGCGATGGGCTGCCGCAAGAGGTCTTGGCGAGCGAACTGGCCGCGGGCCAGCCGGTGCCATTGGCCGGCAGTCTGGGTTGGCGTCTGCGGCGTGGGATTGTGTCCCTGATGCCGCGGCCGATGGTGACCAAGATCGCGCAGGCGCGCGCCGCCGTGATTGCGCGCCAGGCCCGCCATGCGGGGCAGACCACGACAGCGGCGCAGGGCGTGAAATCATGACATCTGTGGCCGCTGATCCTGCTGCCTTGGCCAATCGGTCAGAGCCCCGCGCTGCGGTGGCTTTGCTGGCAACCATTGCAGTGGCCTTTGTGGGTCTGCTGGTTGCAGCGGCCTTTCATCTGCCCGACCCGCTGATCCGCCATGATGACTATCCGGCGTTGTTTGGCGATGCAGAGACCTACTATGTCAAAACCCTGACAGAGGGGCGTTGGCTCAATTATCTGTGGCACATGCGGGAGCTGTTGCTGCCCAGCTGGGTCAATTATCTCATCTATAATGGGCTTTGGGCGATTGTGCTGGGCTGTCTGGCGCATAATGCGCTGGGGGCGCAGGCCGAGCTGTGGCGCAAGGGGGCTGTGGCCCTGATTGCCGGTCTGTCGGCACCGTCGTTGTTGATTGCCCTGTGGTTCAACACACTTATTCCCGGCATGGCAGTTCTGGCCATCTATGCGCTGGCCACAACGCAGCTGTCAGATCGTACCTGCCGCTGGTTGCTGGTGCCCTTTGTGCCGCTGGCGTTGATGGCCTACACGACTTTTCCGTTTTTCCTGCTGGCCTTTTGCCTGACACGGGCGGACACCCAGCGGTCTGCACGGGATTTGGCGCAGCTGCTTGGTCTGTTCATCCTGTGTTTTGCCCTGGCGATGGCCTCGATTTACACGCTGAACTATGTGTTCCATGGCGTCTTTGGCGTTCCGATGGCGGAGTGGCGGGTGCCCAACCCGGCCCATGACCTGGAGAGCCTGCTGACCAATATGGGCATGATCGGCTCGTTCCTTGTCGTTTCGGCATCGCTGATGTCCTTTCATTTCCTGCCATTGACCGTGTTTCAGCTGGTGCTGTTTGCCTGGGCGCTGCGGGTGATGGGACAGGACGACCGGTGGCGCGCGATCTACCCTGTGGCTGGGATCCTGTTGGGACTGGGATTGATTTTTGTTCAAACCATCAAGACCGGGATCATTCTGCCCGCGCGGGTGTCTGGTTTTGTCTGGCTGTACTATGCCGTTGTTTTGGGTGTGTTTTCACAGCTGATGGCGCAACGCAGCGCGACGGGTGAACGGCTTGGCCGCAACCTCCTGGCTTTTGTGGCGCTGATCTATGTGGCGTTCAGCGTGCTGCAGAGCCGGGATGTCACCGCCTGGCAGGCTGACAGCCGCGCCATGGCGGCGCAGATCACACCGACAGAAGGGCCGATCTATGTGACGGGCACCTATCTGTCGCTGCCGTCCGGGGAAAAATCCGGGCTGCAACATGATTTGGCGGTTGCGTTCCGCTTGACCCAATTGACGGGTCGCGAGGTTGTGATGTGTGCGCTGGACGCGGCCGCTTGCGCCGTGGTGCCGGAGGCGATGCAGCAAGGTGCGGCTGGTCCCGAGTATCAGGTGCGTAATCTCGATGGGATGAGCGTGGTGCTGCTGTCTGCCGATCCAATTCGCGAAGGGGCAGACAACATTCCTGCCGGTGGCTGATTGTTTGGTGGTCGCCTGCGCGGCAACAGCGCGTGGGCGATCAAAGCCATCATCGGCTGGCTTTGGCGCCTGGTTGCTACTGTCTGCGTGCTAACAGGCGCCAGAGCGCTCAGAAATCGAGACCCAGATCCAAAGTCTGCACCGAATGGGTCAGCGCACCGCTGGAGATATAATCGACGCCGGTCGCCGCCACTTCTGCGATCCGATCCAGCCGCATGTTTCCAGAGGCTTCGGTCACGACCTGACCTCTGGCCATGGCAACGGCCTCGCTCAGCGTTGCGGTGTCCATATTGTCCAAGAGCACAACATCAGCGCCACCGCTGGCCAGGACCTCCTCCAACTGGGCGAGGGTGTCGACCTCGATTTCGATCTTCATCATATGGCTGACATTGGTCTTTGCCGCCTGCAGCACAGCAGCAATGCCGCCCGCAGCAGCAATGTGGTTGTCCTTGATCAGGATCGCATCGGACAGCCCGTAACGGTGGTTGTAGCCACCGCCATGCAGGACTGCCTGTTTTTCGACCATACGCAGGCCCGGAGTGGTTTTGCGGGTGCAGGTGATGCGAGTCTGGGTGCCTTTGGTCTCTGCCACAAAGCTCTGGGTGAGGCTGGCAATCCCGGACATCCGCCCGGCAAAGTTCAGGGCCACCCGTTCGCCTGACAGGATCGAGGCCGCGGACCCTGAAATGGTCATCAGCGTCTGCCCTGGGGTGCAGGGGCTGCCATCCTGCAGTTGCGTTTCGATGTGCAGGGTCGGATCCACCAGATGAAAGGCGATCCGCGCGATCTGCATCCCCGATACGACACCGGCGTCGCGCGCATTGAGCCGCGCCTGATAGGTGGTGCCCGCAGGGATCACCGCTCGGGTGGTGATGTCGCCACTTTGGCCGAGATCTTCCAGCAGGGCCGCGCGGACCAGCGGTTCAACGATGAGATCGGGCAGAGTGGCAAAGGACGGTGTCATGTCAGTTCCTGTGCGGCCTCGGCGCGGATTGCGCAGGCCTGTGTCAAGGTGATGTGGGTGCGATGGGCCTGGTTCGGATCAGAGGCAGGGCAGTCGTCGCGGAAATGCCCACCGCGGCTTTCGCGCCGTTGCAGTGCGGCGGCGGCAATCAGCGTGGCGGTGGCGCACATATTGGCGAAGCTTTCGTCGTCGCCATGCTGTGCCAGCAGGGTTTCAATGGTGGCCAGCGCGCTTTTGAGCCCGGCGTCATCGCGGCGCACGCCGACATGGGCGGTCATCGTCTCGCGCAGCTTGGCGATTGCACTGGCCGGCGCGGTGGCGGTTAGGGGGCTGGCGTCAAAGGACAGCTGCAGATCAGACGTTGCGGCGGTGGGATCTGCGGCGGTTTGGGCCAGCTGTTGTGCGATATCGGTGGCAGCGTTGCGGGCGTAAACCAGTGCCTCCAGCAACCCGTTGGAAGCCAGACGGTTGGCCCCGTGCAATCCGGTTGAGGCTGCTTCGCCGCAGACCCACAGCTGATCGAGGCTTGACCGACCCTGCACATCGGTGTCGATCCCGCCCATATGATAGTGGGCTGCGACCGCGATTGGGATCGGCTCTGCCACCGGGTCGATGCCCGCCCGTGCGCAGGTTTCTGCAACGGTCGGAAACCGACTGATGACCTCTGCACCGAGCGCCGCTCGGGTGTCGAGCATTGGCCGTCGTCCAGCCTGTGTTTCGGCAAAAATGGCGCGGGCGACGATATCCCTTGGGGCCAATTCGCCGTCGGGATGCACGCTCTGCATGAAGCGGTCGCCATTGGCGTTGATCAAGATCGCACCATCACCGCGCAGCGCCTCGGTTGCCAGGGGGGCGGGATCCTCGCCAATGTCAAAGGCGGTTGGGTGAAACTGGACGAATTCCGGATCGGCAATCAATGCGCCTGCTCGGGCAGCCAGACCGATGACCTGGCCACGGATGCGCGGCGGATTGGTGGTGTGGGCAAAAAGACCGCCAGATCCGCCACCGGCCAGCAAAATAGCCGGGGCGCGCAGCAGCTGTGGGGCGCACCCGCCGGTGGCTGGGCTGATCCAGACCCCGGTGGCGGCCCCCTCGCAGACCTCCAGCCGCACGGCTTGCGTGCCCTCCAAAACCTGAACAGATGGGGTGGCGCGGACCGCTGCGATCAGGGTTTCCATGATCTGCTTGCCCGCCTGATCGCCCTTGACCCGCACGACGCGCGCCATGGAATGTGCGGCTTCGCGGCTCATGACAAAGCCACCATCAGGGGTGCGATCAAATGGGGTGCCCAGATCTGTCAGCTCATGAACATGGTCGCGGGCGAGGCGCGTGACCATGGCCGCGACCTCAGCGGCGACTGTTCCGGCGCCTGCGCGCTGCGTGTCGCGGGCGTGGGCAGCAGGGCTGTCGGCCTGATCCATCGCCGCAGCGATTCCGCCTTGCGCCCAGGCCGAGCTGGCCCCCTCGCCAAGCGGTTCGGGGGAGATCATCAGCACAGGGCGCGGCGCCAATTCCAGCGCCGCATAAAGCGCGGCCATGCCCGCACCCACAATCACGACCCGATGGGTGTTGTGGGTGGTTTCGCAGGATGGATGTGGCTTGGTCATGTCCTGCGCGGAGGACGTCCCGGGCGAATTGCTCTGCTGGAGCCTGTCTGTTGCGCCGGGACGGTTCACTGTTCAGATACCCAGTTTGCGGCTGAGATCGATCATCCGTTGCACCGCCACGCGGGCGCCTTCGGCGACCTTCGGATCGACTTCAACGGGTTCGCTCATGGTGTGCAGCGAGAAGAGGATTTTTTCCAGTGTAATCATCTTCATATAGGGGCACATGTTGCAGGGGCCGACAAAATCCACCTCCGGCAAGGCATCCGCGATATTGGAGGCCATCGAACATTCGGTGATCAGCAGTGCCTTTTCCGGCTTCTCATCCGTGACATATTTGATGATGCCGCTGGTCGAGCCGCTGAAATCCGCTTCGTTGACCACCTCTGGCGGGCATTCGGGATGAGCGATGAGGCGCGTATCGGGGTTCCACTCGCGGAAATCGCGCAGATCCTTGGCAGTATATTGCTCGTGCACGATGCAGGAGCCTTCCCACCAGACGATGTTTTTCTGTGGCACCTGCTGGGCGATGTTTTGCGCCAGATACTGGTCCGGCGTCATGATGATGGTGTCGCTGTCCAGCGCGGCAACGATTTGCGCCGCATTGGAGGAGGTGCAGCAGATGTCAGAGGCGGCTTTGACCTCGGCGGTGGTGTTCACATAGGTCACCACAGGCGCGCCGGGGTATTTTGCGCGCATTTCGGAAATGCCCTCGGCGGTGATGGATTCCGCAAGCGAGCAGCCTGCCTCCATATCCGGCATCAGCACGGTTTTGTCCGGGCTGAGGATTTTTGATGTCTCGGCCATGAAGTGAACGCCGCATTGCACGATCACATCCGCCTCTACCTTGGCCGCTTCGATGGCCAGCTGCAGGCTGTCGCCCACCACATCGGCAACCCCGTGATAGATTTCTGGGGTCATATAGTTGTGGGCCAGGATCACCGCGTTGCGTTCTGCTTTCAGGCGCTGGATGGCGGCGACATAAGGCGCATAGGTGGCCCAATCAATCGGACTGACAACGCGCTTCATCTGATCATAGGTGTCAGACATGGCCGCAGCGAGGTCCGGATTGGGGGCAAGGTCGTAGTGGTTGGCGAGTTGATCGCGCATGGTTTGCAGATCGAACATGGCATTTCCTCAAAGCTGCGGCTGTTATGGCACTTTGGTGCCGTGTTGTTTCATGTTCAAATATCGCACGCAAGCAAATGGGACTGCCAAATACCTGTTTTGCCGGAAAAACACCCAGAATTCTCCGGGCGGGTTCATGGTGGCGATAACAATTCTGAAACTGCTGGGACCGCCCAGCGATTTGACCGGGGCGCAGGGCTCCAAAACGGATCTGGCCGTTGCAGGGTGTCGTTCGAATTGGGCAGTATTACCGGCGGGCGATAGGTTGAAACAGGCTGCGGTTTTTGAACGCGCGGTGCATTTTCGACTTCTGGGTCCGCGCTGAATATGGTTTGGACAGGACGGAGACAGCTGCCGGAACGCTGGCGGTTCTGTCCAAAAGGAGAATGGCCGGGTCACATGTCTGATCTATGGGATGGATTGCTGCAAGCGGCCTGGTTGCTGCTGACACTGGATGCGGATCTGGTGGAGATCACGCTGCGCTCGCTGCGGGTCACGCTGACGGCTTTGCTCGTGGCTTGCCTGATCGCGCTGCCGCTGGCGGCCCTGTTGGCCGTGCGCCGGTTCCGCCTGCGCCGGGCCACCATTGCCATTCTGAACGCTCTGATGGGCCTGCCGCCAGTTGTGGTGGGGCTTGTGGTCTATGTCATGCTGTCGCGGGCGGGGCCGTTTGGGGTGCTTGGCCTGTTGTTCACACCGACCGCGATGATCATCGCGCAGGTCATCATTATCGTGCCGCTGGTTGCCTCAATCGCGCATCAATCCCTGCGGGATCTGTGGAGCGATTATCATGATTTGCTGATTTCGTTGAATGCCAGTCAGGTGCAGCGCATCTGCACCCTGCTTTGGGATGGGCGTCGGGCCTTGTTGACGGCGGCTCTGGCGGGGTTTGGCCGCGCCATCGGAGAAGTTGGGGCCATCATGATTGTCGGTGGCAACATCGATCACGCCACCCGGGTTCTGACCACGGCCATCGCGCTGGAGACTGGCAAGGGTGATTTCGCCATGGCCCTTGGCCTGGGGTTTGTGCTGATCGCGCTGGCGGTCGTGGTGAACCTGGCCATCCACTGGCTGGGCAAAACCGAAAGCGAGGGCCGGTGGTGACGGATCTGTTTCCTTTGACGGTGCAAGACGCATCCGTCCGGCGTCGCGGCAAGACACTGGTGGGGCCTGTCGATCTGACGCTGCAGGGCGCGGGCACGACCCTGGTGATTGGCCCAAACGGGTCCGGCAAGACGACGCTGTTGAAAATGCTGCACGGAATTCTGCGCCTAGCCGGTGGGCAGATCCGCTGGAATTGTGAAACGGAACAGGCCCAGCGGCATCAGGCCTTCGTGTTTCAGACGCCGGTGATGATGCGCCGTTCTGTGGTGGAAAATATTGCCTATCCTTTGACTTTGAACGGTGTTGGCCGCAAACAGGCGCTGGCGGAGGCCGCGGCCTCGGCAGAGCGTATCGGCCTGGGCGGGGATGCCCTGCAGCGATCTGCGCTGCTTTTGTCGGGGGGTGAACGGCAGAAACTGGCGCTGGCGCGGGCTTTGATCCGCAAGCCGCGGGTGTTGTTCCTCGATGAGCCCTGCGCCGCCTTGGATGGGCGCGCGACCCGCGAAATCGAAGACATCCTGCAAGAGGCAGCCAAGGGTGGCACCCGGCTGATCATGTCGACGCATGACATGGGACAGGCTCGCCGTCTTGCCGACGAAATACTGTTTGTGCTGCATGGGAAAGTGGCTGAATTTGCCCCGGCGGAGGCGTTTTTTGCAGGCCCCACCCATGACAAAGCACGGGCCTTTTTGAACGGAGATATTGTCGAATGATGCGGTTTATATGTGGGGCGATTGCGGCGCTTGCACTGGGCGGCGCCGCCAGTGCCGCCGAGCTGAAGATGGCGGTTACAACGTCGTTTCACAACTCGGGCCTTGCGCAGGTTCTGCTGCCGCAGATCCAGGCAGATCTGGGGTTGGATCTGCAATTGCTGGTGGTGGGTACCGGTCAGGCGATCCGCCTTGGCGAGGCGGGTGACGTCGATGCCATTCTGGTTCATTCCAAAGCCGCAGAAGAGGCGTTTGTGGCCGAGGGTCATGGCGCCCACCGGCGGGAGATCATGTATAATGATTTCGTGTTTGTTGGTCCGGTGACGGATCCGGCCGGGGTCGCGGCGTCGGGGTCGGCAGCGGAAGCCATGCAGAAACTGGCGGCCGAAACCCCCGTTTTTGTCAGCCGCGGCGACGACAGCGGCACCCATAAGAAAGAGCTGAGCCTCTGGGCCTCTGCGCAGCTGGTGCCGGAGACATTTGGCAGCTGGTACCGCGCCGTGGGCGCAGGCATGGGCGCGGCTTTGAACACGGCGGCTGGTCTGAATGGGTATGTGTTGTCAGATCGCGCGAGCTGGCTGAACTTTGCCAACCCCGGTGATTTGACGCTGCTGTTTGCTGGGGATCCGGTGCTGTTCAATCAATATACCTTCATCCCGGTAAATCCGGCCCGCCATCCGCATGTGCCTGCAGATCTGGTGGCACAATTGGAAGCCTGGCTGGTATCGGACACAGCAAAAATGCTGATCAATGACTATCAAATCGACGGCGAACAGCTGTTTGTGTTCAACGCCGCACCCTAAAGGGTCGTTTCCCGGGGGCGGCGTGATGCAATAAAGGAAGGCCGCGACAGATGCGCGGCCTTGCAGAACGTCTGGGGTCAATTGATCGGACCCGATCATAGTCGCGCTAGGCGCGTTGGCCGCGCCGTCAGGCAGGGATCTCGCGGCCCGCCCAATCAAACACCTTACCGCTTTGATCCGGGGTCAGCCCGTCGATCACATCGGTCAGATAGGCCGCGGCCTGATCCGGCTCGAAGAGTTTGTCCGGCGCGACATTGCCGGAGAAGGGGTTGGACAGCTCGGTGCGCACGGTACCGGGATGCAAACCAACGCAGATCATCTGTTCATGGGTGCGGCCCATTTCGATGGCATAGTTGCGCAACAGCATGTTGAGCGCGGTTTTGGAGGCGCGATAGGCATGCCAACCGCCAAGCCCGTTGTCGCTGATGGAACCGACACGGGCGGATAGGGCGGCAAAGACAGCGCGTTCTTTGCGGGGCATCAGCCCAAGAAAGTGCCGTGCAACCATCGCCGGGCCAAAGGTGTTGGTGGCAAAGACCTGTTCAAACGCCTCCATCGACTGCTGGCGGTAGCTTTTTTCCGGACGCAGGCCCGCGTCATCTGACAGCAAGCCAGTGGCCAGGATGACCAGATCCGGGCTGATCTTCTGGCTCTTGAGCTGTCCGGCCAGCGCCTCGATCTGATGAGGGTTGGTGATATCGGCCTGATGGTTGGTGATCCCGGCGCGGGCAGGCAACGCCCGGCGGGCCACAGCGTGGAGGCTTTCGATACCGGGCTGGCTGGCATAATGGGCAACCAGCGCCTGGCCGATCCCGCCGGACGCACCGAAAATGACCACATGTTTGGGGGTGTTGCGTGTCATTGACCGGCTCCCATCAGGCGCAGAAACATCCGACGTGGCAACAGTTTGCCAAGCGTGAAGACCCAGGCAAATGGGCTTGGGAAACTAACCGAGAAGCGGCGGCTTTTCATTGCGCGAAGCACGTTTTGTGCCGCCTGTTCAGGGGTTTGGATCATGGGCATCTGGAAACTGTTCTTTTCTGTCAATCGGGTCTTGATGAAGCCTGGGTTGATCACTTGGACCTTGACGTTGGAGCCAAAGAGATCGGCCTGAAGGTTCTCGCCCATATGCATAACTGCGCTTTTGGATGCGCCATATCCGGTTGCGCCAGGCAGTCCGGTGTGCCCGGCCAGAGATCCGATCAACACGATGTGGCCGGCATCCCGTTTGGCCATCTGCGGCACCACACGCCCCATGACCCGCATGGCACCCATGAAGTTGACGTCGCACATCTGTTCGACCTTTTCGGGATCCCATTGCTGGGCTGGCATCGGATCATAGGCGCCTGCGCAATAGATCACTCCGTCCAGATGCTCGATCTGATCGGCCGCAGCCTGAACAGAGGTTGCGCTGGTCACATCCACGGGCAGGGCGGTGCCGTGATGTAGCGCTGCTGCGAGTGTTTGCAGCCGATCTGCATTGCGGGCCGATACGATGACATGGGCGCCTGCGTCATCCAGAGCTTTGGCGATGGCACGTCCGAGCCCTTCGCTAGCGCCAACCAACCACCAGGTTTGTCCTGCAAACATCTCAGTTACCTTTGGGGCGGATGGTGGCGATCAGCTCGGCGACCTTGATGCCGAACTTGCGCATCTCCGAGCGGTTCATGATGGAGCCGTTGTCCATCAGATACATCCAATCGGTGACGTCCAGCACGTGGCCCCCGGCGCTTTCGGGCAGGCGGATGCGGTAGTGCAATTGCACGGTGGCCCCTGTTTGCTGGCCGATGCCGGTGCCAATGATGTCATCCGCTGTGGCGGTGAAGGCGCCGTTTTCGCCCATGGTCAGGAACCATTTGCGGTCCTGGCTGCCGCCACCGGCGTAGGAAAACTGTTCGGCGAGCGTGCCGGTGTCGCCATCCCATTCGCCGCTCATCGTGGCGACAAAGCGGGAGACCACTTTGCCCATCGGGTCGTAGATGATGCCTTCGGAGATCATTTCACCATTGAGATGGGTGCGAATGTCAAAAGCCGGGCCTGTGTCTTCATAGTGTTGGGGGCGCTGGCTGCGAAAGCCGATGCCGGGCCGCAAAATCGCCAGCAGCAGCACCGCAATGATAGCTACGAGCAGGAGTTTCATTGTGACAGTACCTTTCTGGGCAGTCGTAAAACCATCGCGATGGCGATGAGTTTGATGAGGCAGGGCACAACCGCATAGGACCACGTGAGTGTATCGAGCGCGGCGGTGCTGTTGTCGCCGCCGGGTTGGAACCCTGCAATGTCAAGGAGGGGCAGCAGCAGGACAGCGGCGGCTGCGAGCGCGATTTTCGCGGCGAAAGACCAAAGCCCGAACGCCTGTCCGGCCTGCAGTCCGGCGCGGGCCAGGGCTTTGGAAAAGAGGACGGGCAGGATTACCATATCCGCGCCCAATGCTGCGCCGGATCCGATGCAAATGGCAGCAAACCCCACGGCAGATCCCGGCGGCAGGATCGCCGCAGAGATGAACGACAGGATGGCCAGGAGCATCGCGGGAAACAGAACCTGCCGAGCGCCGAAACGGTCGGCTGCACGGCTCCAGAGCGGCACGGAAAGACCTGCAGCCAGGAAAAACAACACCAGGAATGGCCCGGCGAGATCTGCCAGCTGCAGCTTGTCTTCGACGAAGAAGAGAAACAGGGTGGAGGTCATCGCCACAGGCAGGCTGTTCACAAACGCCAGCGTCAGAAGTCTCAGGCCACCGGCGTCGCGCAGATCAGCGAGGGACAGCGGGGTTTCTGAGTGTCCGCCCCGGGTCCACATGCCGCGCGTGGCCAGCCACACCCCGATGCAGATGGCGGCAAGGATCCAGCCAAATGCGCTATAGCCACCGTCCGTCGCCCCCATGGCCACCAACAGGGTCGGCGCAAGCGCGGCCAGAATGATGCCACCAAGGGTGCCGACCTCGCGGTAGCTGGCCAAACGCAGCAGCCCATCGGCGCCGCCAGCAAGAGCTGTGCTTTGACCGTAAAACAAAACGGTCCCGAGGCTGTAGGCCGTGAACAGCAGCACCAGGGAGACGATGAGCCAGAGCACGACATCGCCAAATGCCGGGCGGATCGCGTAAAGCAGGACAAACCCTGCCGCCATGCCGAATGCGGCCAGCGCGGCAAACAGTGTGCGGTGCTGTGGCCAGCGATCTGTTATCCAGCCGAGGACCGGGTCCTGGACAAAATCAAGCACCCGAATTCCCGCCAATATAGCCGCCAATGTGCCGAGCCCCACACCCAGCTCCGAAGTCGCATACCGCGGGAGATGGATGTAGAGCGGCAGGCCGGCCGCAGCCAGCATCAGCGCAAAAAGGGAAATCCGGATGCCAGGCATTATTCGCCTCGCAGCTGGCGGGACAGCCGGGCAGAGCGGCTTTCGGGGGACAGCCAGATGTTGAGGAACCGTTTGCGCGCATCGGAATGGCGGACATCGCAGGTTTGCTGCCCATTGAGGTAGAGCGCCACCTGATTTGCGTTTGTCGAGGTCGCGACAAAGCGGTCTCCGGCGGCGACGTCACGGAAACAGCCGTCCAGTTTGGCGAAAAACTCCGCCTGATCGCCCCGTGGGCCCTCGATGCGTTCGATTTCATAGGCTGTTGCGCGCATCAGTTGGGCTTGCGAGAAGCTGCGCCGATACGACAGTTCCAGCGCGAGGGGGCGTTGCCAGTCGAACTCTGGTTGGCCGTCGGCAAACAGGCTCGCGTCATAGAGCGGGATGCCGAACCAGCGGAATGTGACCTCGCCCAGCTTTTGTGGCGTGCTGAGACCCGTTCCGCTTTGGGCCGCGGCGACGCTGCTGGTGGCAGAGACGAACAACCCCAGCATCAGGCCCATAGTGAGACCCATGGTCAAACCGGAGGCCCGAACCGGGCAGGCGATCTGCCGCAACAGGGTTTTGACCAAACGGGGCGTGCGTGCCTGGTGCCTGGATTTGCGGTCCGGCTGTGATTGGCGTTCATGTTTTGCTTGGCAGTCAGGCATGGCGTAACTCCACTTGAACAACATCGGTTTGGCCCACTTCGAAGGCGGCAGCGCAGGCTTCCAGGTAGTAGCGCCAGTTGCGCTGGAAGGCTTCGCCGTATCCAAGGCCACGAATTTTCGGGGTGACCTCGGCGAGGCGCTCTGCCCAGACCCGGCAGGTGCGGGCGTAGTCGGTGCCGAACGCAAAGCTGTTTGTCACTTTCAGCCCGGCGCTGCGGGCCTGATGTGAAATCACCGCATCCGACAGCAACATCCCACCGGGGAAGGTATATTGACGGATATGGTCCGAAGATTGGCGATAGATATCAAAATAGCTGTCTTGCACCGTGATCGCCTGCACCACAGCGCGCCCCTCATCGGACAGCCTGTCCTTGAGCGTGGCGAAATAGCTGGGCCAATACCGCTCGCCCACGGCCTCGACCATTTCGATGGAGACGATGTTGTCGAATTTGCCCTCCGATTTGCGGTAGTCGCACAAGCGGATGTCTGCACGCCCATCCAGGCGCGCATCGGCATAGCCGAACTGATTGGGTGAAATGGTCAGCCCGGTCACGCTGCGGCCCTGTTCGCTGGCCCGTTCGGCAAAGCCACCCCAGCCGCAGCCGATTTCGAGCACCCGCTCGCCCTCGTTCAGGCGGCCAAGAACCCGGTCGTATTTGCGCAGCTGGGCGCGCTGCAGATCATCATCGCCCGGCGTGTAGAGCGCCGAGGAATAGGTCATGCTGTCGTCAAGCCAGAGCTGGTAGAATTCATTGCCGACATCATAATGGGCCTTGATGTTGCGCGCCGCCCCTTTCAGCGAATTGGCCCGCATGATCCGGTCAACGACCCGGTACTTCAGACCGGCCCAGAAGCTGGGATAGGCGTAGTCGGAGAGCTGATCCAGATTGATCAGCGCCACTTTCAGGACGGTTTCGATGCTGGGCGTATCCCAGAGACCCGCAACATAGGCTTCGCCCAGTCCGATATCGCCACGGGCTGCCATGGAGGTAATCGCGCTCCAGTCATAGAGGTGGATTTCGGCCTCTGGTGCGCCCTGACCGAACACATGGACATCGCCTTCTGGGGTAGAAAGACGCAGGGTGCCGCTGCGGATGCGCGAGCAGCTGTCGAGAAAGTCATGTTTGACCCGTTTTGTGAGAAAGAGCATCAGCTGACCTCATGTTCTGGAGGGGTGGGTCGAGGGCGATAGCTGGCGCCCTTGATTTTGAGTTTGAGCGCTTGCCAGTAGATCAGAGCAATGGTGCGCAAAGTGCCTGCGGGACGGCGCAGGCAGGCCGCCAACAGGGACCGGTTGCTCAGCGGGGCGCGCTGGCCCGCAAGCGTTGCGATCACACCCTGGTCGCCATTGCGGTGATCGATGCGGATGGCGATTTTGCGCGGCGTGATATCGAAGTTGAACTGATAGCTGCCGGCAATGTCCTGAAACGGGGACACGTGAAAAATCTTCTGCGCCTGCAAGGTATCGCTGGGTGCGATGGCGGTGAAATCCGGCTTGTGACACAGATAGCTGTGGCGATCGCCAAAGGTGTTGTTCACCTCGGCGATGACCGCGTGCAGCACCGTGCCGCGAAACGCCAGCCAGAAACTGACAGGGTTGAAGACATAGCCCAGAAAACTGGGCTGGGTCAGCAGACGAACAGTGACACCTTCCATCGACAGCCCCGCCGCCGCAAAGGTCTGTTCCGCCCAGGGCAGACCCTGTCCGTCGTCGCGCGGACCACCATGGTTGCGGTCATGCACGGCGGCCAGATTGAACCGGTTGCGCGAAAACAGCATCGGACCATGGGATACACGGGGGTCGATCAGGACATAGTCCACGCCATAGCGGAAGCTGTTGGAGATCTCCCCGTGGCGGGCATGGAATGTGGTGCCCGCGATATGATCGGGCCAATGGGTCATGCGGGCACCTTTTCCTGCGCGGCAATGCCACGTGCAACGCGTACGGCGCTGGCGAACCCGTCTTCATGGAACCCATGCCGCAGGTAGGCGCCAGCGTACCAGGTTTTGTTTTGGCCCTGCATCTCGGCAACTTTGCTCTGGGCCTGGATGGCGGCTCTGTCGAAAACCGGGTGGCGGAAGGTTTTTTGATCATAGATCAGTTCTTCGCGCACTGGCGACACAGGGTTGAGCGAGACAAACAACGGGTCGTTTACGTCGATGTTCTGCAGCCGGTTCATCCAATAGGTCACGCCGATGGAGGTACGGTCGTCTTTGGTGTCGGCCTTGTAGACCCAGGACGACCAGCAGGCCCGCCGTTTTGGCATCTGGGCCGCGTCGTGATGCAGGATAATCTCGTTGTCCTGATACCGCATGACGCCCAAGGTGGCTTTTTCCTGCTCCGTTGGGTTGGTCAGCAGGCGAAGGCTGTCGTCGGAGTGGCAGGCCATCACCACCTGATCAAACAGTTCCGTGGTGCCATCGGGCAGGTGGATCTTGACGCTGTCTTCTGTGCGTTCAACGCCGCGCACCGGGGTGCCAGGGCGCAGCTGACAGCCCATCTGGTTCAGCCGCGCGGTGAGGCGATGCACATATTCGATGCTGCCACCTTTGACGGTCCACCACTGATGCTGTCCTGTGGCGCTCAGCAGCGCGTGATTGCGGAAGAACCGGACCAGAGACTGGGCGGGAAAATTGCGGATCTCTTCTGGTGGAGTGGACCAGATGGCGCCGCAGATTGGCATCAGGTAATAGCGCTGGAACCAATCGCCCAGTTTCAGGTCATTGACCAACTCACCAATGGTGATCCCGTCGCTTTGCGCCGCCTCATTGGCGTTGGCGTTAAAGCGCAGAATATCCCGCACCATGCGGTAAAACGCGGGCCGCGTAGCGTTGCGTCGCTGCCCCAACAGCGCACCAAGGCTCCGCAGCCCGTATTCCATTTCACCATCGCCGATGCTGGCGCCAAAGCTCATGTCGCTCTTGATCACGGGCACATCGAGATCGCGGAACATTGCGGTCAAATGGGGGTAATTGACGTAGTTGAAAACGATAAATCCGGTATCGACCGGCTGGTCTCCGTTGCGACCGGCCAACACCGTTCTGGCATGCCCACCAAGACGCGGTGACGCCTCAAACAGGGTGACATTGTGGGTCTTGGAAAGAAGCCAGGCGGAGGCCAATCCGGAGATCCCGCCACCGACGATGGCAATCCGTTGGCGGGCGGCTGAAATAGCATCAAACGACATACTTTCTCCATTTGTATTTTCAAACTGTTACGAGACCCTTTGGCGAGCGGATCAAAAATTCAGAGCATCAATTTTGTGCGCGGCGAGAAAAAACAAAAAACCGAAGAAAAAGGTGATCCAAAAGCGCCAAGCCACCGTAAACCCAATATGCTGACCTCGCTGAGCGATCAATTACTTGCAGCGGACGCCCCGCTCGCTACGGTAGACGGTGATACCGCCAACCAGCGGGAAGGGGAGTCGGTGGGACAAGAAAGTCTGACAGATCAGACGGTCTGGATGCTGGCGGTGCGCGATCATCGTGACCGACAGGCATTTGGGCGGCTGTTTGATTACTTTGCGCCGCGGCTCAAGGGTGTCATCTGCCGGTCTGGGCTGCCGCCCAGCCAGGCCGAGGATATTGTGCAGGACGTGATGCTGACGGTGTGGCGCAAAGCGGCCATGTTTGATCCGGAACGGGCGCAGGTTTCTGCCTGGATCTACCAGATCGCGCGCAACAAGCAGATTGACACTCTGCGCAAGGAAAAGCGGCCAGTTCCAGAGGAGCTGAAGCTGCCGGAAGAAACCCAGGAAGACGCCGCACAGGTGCTCGCCCTGGATCAAGAGACGCAGAAATTGCGCGTCGCGCTTGGGCGGCTTAAACCGGCCCAGCGTGAAATGGTCGAAAAGGCCTATTTGGGCGAGTTGACCCACGCGGACATTCGGGAACAGACCGGATTGCCGCTCGGAACGATCAAATCCCGCATCCGCCTCGGACTTGAGCGGTTGCGACATGAGTTAAAGGAACAAGGACTGACATGACCAGCGTGAGCCATCATATTCCCGACCATATCATGGTCGCCTATGTAGCCGGGAGCCTGCCGCACGCCTATTCGCTGGTCGTGGCGTCGCATTTGTCCATGTGTGATCGCTGCCGCACCCGGGTTGCGGCCCATGAGGCAGTTGGCGGGTCGGTCCTCGACAGCTACGCCACGCAGGATGTCTCCGGCGATTTGCGCCAGCGCGTGTTCGATCAGTTGGACGACCCTTTTGAAGAGGCGCCGCGGTTTGAACGGTCCGGTATTTTCCCGGCGCCAGTGATGGAAGCGCTCGGCGGTTTGCCACCGAAGTGGACACCGCTTGGCATGGGGGTGCGCCAGTCGATCCTGAGCGAGGATGATCAGGGCACCGTGCGTCTGTTGTATATCCCATCAGGGCAGGCGGTACCGGATCACGGCCACAACGGTCTGGAGCTGACATTGGTTCTGCAGGGCGCGTTCCGCGATGAAACCGGATACTTTGGCGTCGGCGACGTCGAAGTGGCAGATGATGACCTGGAACATACGCCCATCGCAGATGACGGTATGCCATGTATCTGCCTGGCGGCCACCGATGCAGCCCTGCGGTTCCGGTCTTTTGTACCGCGCTTGTTGCAGCCTATTTTCCGGATCTGACAGGTCGTACATCGGTATAAAACATGCAAAAGGCTGCCTCTCTAGGGCAGCCTTTGTTCGTTGGCCTTTTTCGTTGGCCTGTTTTGTTGGCCCCGGTTTAACCTTGCAACAGGGCACCCATGCAGCGGCCGGTGTCGACCATGCGATTGGCAAATCCCCATTCATTGTCATACCAGCTGACCACCCGGACTAGCCCATCAGCTGTCACCGCGGTTTGGGGCGCGGCGAAACAGGATGAATGGGAGTCGTGGTTGAAATCTGTCGACACAAGCGGATCCGTTTCATAGGAGAGGATGCCAGCGAGCGGGCCTTCTGAGGCGGCTTTGATGGCGGCGTTGATCGCCTCAACACTTGCGGGTTGGACCGGCACAAAGCTGAGATCCACAACAGATACATTTGGCGTCGGCACCCGGATGGCAGAGCCTTCCAAGCGACCTTTCAGCTGTGGCAGGACCTCGGCAATGGCGCGTGCGGCGCCTGTGGAGGTTGGGATCATCGACAAGGCTGCTGCCCGCGCGCGGTAAAGATCCTTGTGGCTGGTGTCATGTGTAGGCTGATCACCGGTGTAGGCGTGGATGGTGGTCATATACCCGGTTTTGATCCCAAAACTGTCGTCCAGCACCTTGGCCAGTGGTGCGAGGCAATTGGTGGTGCAGGACGCGTTCGAGACGATGACATCCGCTGCGGTCAGATCGCCATGGTTCACGCCGAATACGACGGTGCGGTCCGCATCTTTGCCCGGCGCTGAAATCAGCACGCGTTTGGAGCCGTTTTGCAGGTGTTTTGCGGCAGTATCCCGGCTGGTGAACAGGCCCGTGCATTCATAAGCGATGTCCACATCTTGCCAGGGCAGCTCCTCCGGGTTGCGGATTGCCGTCAGGCGGATGTTCTGGCGGCCTACCTTTAAGGTGTCGCCATCAATAGTCACCTTCGCAGTCAGGCGTCCATGCACGCTGTCGTATTTCAACAGATGGGCCAGGGTCTCTGCTGGGGCCAGATCATTGATGGCTACCACGGCGATGTCCGACGCATCCGCCTCAAGCAGGGCGCGCAATACGCCCCGGCCGATGCGTCCAAATCCGTTGATGGCAATGTTCAGGGTCATGGGGGCGCTCCCGCTTGTTGTTTTGGCGGACTGGTCGCGCGCCGCCGTCGGTGTTAGCGGCATCGTTATCGCTAACAAAGACGGAAATCAAGAGGACCGCTGTGAATGATCGGGCTGATCAGGCGCGTAATCTGCACGCCATACGTGTTTGGGCTATCCGACTGTGGGGTTATGTCTTGCGGCAGCCCTTGCAATGCTGCTGAACCTGGCTGAGTTGGTGTGTTGAATAAGTGAAAGAGCTCTGTTTTGCGTAAAAAGCTAAAATTATCGGGAATGATGGTTTTGTGAATCGAATGCCTGCGCTGTGGCTTTGACGGTTTGAGTGCGCGTTCCCTAGGTGTCTGATGTTGTGTGGTTAACGTAGGTTTCGGACGCTTCGGTCGTATGCGTTTCTATCGAAATCAACGGGTTCAATCGAAAAAGTGACATTTTAGATGTATCTGAAAAATAGAATGTGTTTTCACGCCAGATCGGCTTGGTCACAGAATGTAAATTAATAACGGATACCGTCTAGGTGGTATAGTACAAGTTATGGGGGTCACAATGCGACTTCGATTGATAATGCTGCTGGTGATTGGTCCGTTGTTTGGGCTGGTTGGCGCGTTCACCTATCTGGAGGTCAGTGCCCAGCGGTCCATTCACAGCAAAGCCATCAAAGCGGTGGCAAAAACCGTTGAAGAGGGGGTTCTGGGCGATCTCATTCATGAGTTGCAGAAGGAACGGGGATATTCTGCAGGGTTTTTGTCCTCCAAGGGGGCGGTGTTCAAAACCAACGTGCCAGAGCAGCGCGCATTGACCGACCAGGCCATCGCGGCTGTCAACGAGCAGGTCCAACTGATCCGGCAGGAGCGTGCTGGTCTGTTTGGCGAAATCGAAACGGCTCTGTCACAATTGTCAGAGATGCGGTTGAACGTGGATGGTATCGCGGTCAAAGTTCCTGAAATGGCCGGATTTTACACCAGCATGATCAATGATTTGCTGGCGCTGTCTCGTGATACGATCGCGATCACAGGGTCGAGCGATTTTCCCGCTCTTCAACAGACGCGTTTCTTGGTCAGCGCGGTGAAGGAACTGGCGGGGCTTGAACGCGCGATGGGCGCAGTCGGGATCGGGCGGGGGTTCGATCTGGCGCTGCACGATCGGTTTGTTTCGCTGTCAGGCGCCCAGCAGTCCATGCTGAGCGAGGCCGGACGCAGCCTGAAAGAGCCCCAGTGGTTGACCAATCTGCAGGCCTCTAACGAATATCAGACCCTGGAGGCTTTGCGCGAGCGGATGATCCTGGCCTATGCCGATAAAGATGTGTCGAAACTCTCTGGCCCACAGTGGTTCGCCACCTCCACGCAATGGATCGAGCTGTTGCGCAAACAAGAGGTCGCGCTGAGTGAGCGGGTTGTGTCCTATGCCAAGGAGGTGGAGCAGCGCAGCTACACGGCGCTGATGCAGGTGATGGGATGGTCAGCCGTGGCGTCGCTGATTGCGGTCGCCTTTGCGCTGTTCTGTTTCGAAGCCATGATCCGCCGGATCAAGGCGTTGACCGCAGCGGTCCATGCCTTTGCCAGCGGTGATTTTGATGTGACCATCGAGGGGCTGGAACGCAAGGACGAGCTGAGCCGGATGGCGCTTGCGATCCAGACCTTCAAAGATGAGTCCCTCGCCATGCGCACCTCTGCCTTGCGGCTTGAAGCCGAGCAGAAAGACCGCGAAGCAGCCCAGAATGAGGTGATGCAAACGCTCAGCGACCAGTTGGCGTCGCTGTCAAACGGGGATCTTTCGGTCAAGATCGGGGCGCAGTTTCCTGAGTCTTATGAACAGCTACGCAAGGATTTCAACAATACGGTGTCCTCGCTCAATGCGGCATTTATGACCATTGCGGACACCTCGGACAGCATTCGCAATGGTGCTGCGGAGATCAGCCAATCATCCGGTGATCTGTCCTATCGCACCGAAAGCCAAGCGGCCACGCTGGAACAAACCGCCGCCGCGCTGGAGGAGCTGACCGCCAGCGTGCGCTCTTCGGCGGATGGGGCCAGACGTGTGGAAACCACCATGTCGGAAACCCGCGCCGAAGCCGAAATGAGCGGCGAAGTGGTGCAGGGGGCTGTGGCGGCGATGACCGAAATCGAAAGCTCGTCGAACCACATTTCCAAGATCATCACGGTGATCGATGACATTGCGTTCCAGACCAATTTGTTGGCGCTGAATGCAGGCGTTGAAGCAGCCCGTGCCGGCGATGCGGGTCGTGGTTTTGCAGTGGTCGCCTCTGAGGTGCGGGCATTGGCGCAGCGTTCCTCTGATGCGGCGATGGAGATCAAAACCCTGATCGAAGAGAGCTCGCAGCATGTCGACCGGGGGGTCAACCAGGTTGGCAAGGCCGGTGGTGCTCTGACGAAAATCGTGGATCGCATCAATCATGTGTCCGAACTGATCTCTGGCATTGCCGAAGGCGCGTCAGAGCAGTCGACGGGGCTGAATGAAATCAACATCGGTGTCAGCCAGTTGGATCAGGTGACGCAGCAGAATGCCGCCATGGTTGAGGAGGCGACGGCGGCCAGCCAGTTGCTGGACGGCGATGCAAGAAAGCTGGCGGAGTTGATTTCAGGCTTCCGGTTTGATCAGACCTTTGCCGATGCAGCGACCGAGCCGACACTGGCCGATGAGGTCGCAGAGCCTTCATTGCGCAGCGCCTGAGGTATAGTGCCGCGCATGCAGTCGATAGACTGTCAGGCCAGAGATCAAGCGTATTGGGGCGTCCCGCTGGGGCGCCCTTTCGTGTTTGCCGCCTCCAGGTGCAGACCAGAACCCTGGCCCTTTGCGAGACGTCGTTTTGGCCAAACATCGCAACTGCATATGCGCTTTGCGGTTGGATGCAGCGTCGCATTGCAGGCGGACCTAGATTGGCGCTGGTTCTGGGTTTTGTCGATTTTGGCTACAAACTTGTCCGAAAGCGGCCATGTGCCCGAAGCCTGTTTTGGCGCATCACGTATCCTGAAAACAACAGGAGTCGTCATGCGGTATTCTGCGTTCAGATTGATCAAGGAAGCGCTGACTGGTCACAAGGGTTGGCGGCCACAATGGCGCGATCCCGAACCGCAGCCTCACTATGACTACGTCATTATCGGCGGCGGCGGTCATGGGCTTGCGACCGCTTATTATCTGGCCAAGGAATTCGAGGCGGCACGGATCGCTGTCCTGGAGAAGGGTTGGATCGGTGGCGGCAATGTCGGTCGCAACACCACGATCATTCGCTCCAACTACCTGTTGGACGGCAACGCGCCGTTTTATGAATTCTCGTTGAAACTGTGGGAGAACCTGGAGCAGGATCTCAACTACAATGCCATGGTCAGCCAGCGTGGCATTCTGAACCTCGTTCATACCGATGCCCAACGCGACGCCGCCCGTCGTCGTGGCAACGCCATGATCCTGCATGGGTCGGATGCCGAACTGCTGGATCCCGCGGGTGTGCGCGCGCTCTATCCGTTTCTCAATTTCGATGATGCACGTTTCCCCATCAAAGGCGGGCTGTTGCATCGGCGTGGCGGCACTGTGCGGCATGATGCCGTCGCCTGGGGATATGCTCGCGGCGCTGACATGCGCGGCGTGGATATCCTGCAAAACTGTGAGGTCACCGGCCTGCGCATCGAAGATGGCAAAGTGCTCGGCGTCGACACCACACGCGGCTACATCTCCGCGGGCAAGGTGGGCGTGTCGGTGGCCGGTAATTCCAGCCGCGTGATGGGGCTGGCCGGCATGCGGCTGCCGATCGAAAGCCATGTTTTGCAGGCTTTCGTCTCCGAGGGGCTGAAACCGTTCATCCCCGGTGTGATCACCTTTGGGGCCGGGCATTTCTATTGCAGCCAATCGGACAAGGGCGGTCTGGTGTTTGGCGGTGATATCGACATGTACAATTCCTATGCGCAGCGCGGCAATCTGCCGGTTGTCGAAGATGTCGTGGAAAGCGGCATGGCGTTGATCCCGGCCCTGGGTCGTGCGCGTCTTTTGCGCAGTTGGGGCGGCATTATGGACATGTCCATGGATGGCTCGCCCTTCATCGACAAGACCCATATCGACGGTCTCTATTTCAATGGTGGCTGGTGCTATGGCGGGTTCAAGGCAACGCCCGCTGCGGGCTACTGCTTTGCGCATCTGCTGCACACGGATCGCCCGCATGACACAGCTGCCGCCTATCGTCTGGACCGGTTTATGAGCGGTCACATGATTGATGAAAAGGGCCAGGGTGCCCAACCGAACCTGCACTGAGGGATTGACGCGATGATCATCAACCACCCGCTTCTGGGGCCGCGCGATGCGCAGGAGTTCACCTATCTTGGCGATGCAGAGCTGTTGAACCGGCCTTACTGGCTGTCCGAAACGGCTTTGCAGCAATTTCACGAGTATCTCTATCTGCGGGATAATCCGGCTGGAACCCATCGTGAGTTGTGGTTTCACGAGCAGGGTGATCGGTCCTGGCTTGTCGTGACCCGCGACACGGGCACCCATGAAATCCAGAACGTCGAATTGGCGCGCGACGTGGCCTTGGCCCGCCGCGCGGCGCGCACAGCCGGGGAGACACGCGGATGACTGTGGCTGGAGCGCCTTTGCGCAATCGTCTGACGGGCGGGTTGATTGACCGCGACCAGACGCTGAATTTTCAGTTCGATGGCAAGACTTTCCAGGGCCACGCCGGGGACACGCTGGCCTCCGCGCTGATGGCAAATGGCGTGCAGCTGATGGGGCGGTCGTTCAAATATCATCGCCCCCGGGGACTGCTGAGTGCGGGTAGTGAAGAGCCCAACGCCCTGGTGGAGCTGCGCCGTGACGGTCGCCAGGAGCCAAACACCCGCGCTACGGTGGCAGAGCTGTATGACGGGCTGGAGGCCCAGTCACAGAACCGCTGGCCGTCACTGCGCCACGACATGATGGCGATCAACGATCGGTTTTCGACGTTTTTGACCGCGGGGTTTTACTACAAGACCTTCATGTGGCCGAAAGCGTTCTGGGAAAAACTCTATGAGCCGATAATCCGCAAGGCCGCCGGGCTGGGCAGTCTGACGGGGCAGGATGACCCAGACGCCTATGACAAAGGGTTTTTGCATTGTGACCTATTGGTCATTGGTGCCGGTCCGGCCGGGTTGTCGGCGGCGTTGACGGCGGGGCGCGCGGGCGCGCAGGTCATCTTGGCAGACGAAGATTTCCGTTTCGGTGGTCGCCTGCTGAGCGAGACACAAGCGCTGTCCGATCTGTCCGGTGCCGACTGGACGGCGCAGGTTCTGGCGGAATTGGACAGCCTGCCGAATGTCCGCACAATGATGCGAACAACCGTGTTCGGGGCCTATGATCACGGGATCTACGGCGCGGTTGAGCGTAACGCCGATCATCTGGTGGCACCTGCGGCGGGTAAACCCCGGCAGACCTTGTGGCGCATTTATTCCAAACGAGCGGTGGTCGCGGCGGGCGCGATCGAGCGTCCAATTGCCTTTGAAAACAATGACCGCCCTGGGGTGATGCTGGCTGGTGCGGTGCGCGCCTACGCCAACCGCTGGGCCGCGACACCGGCGGCGTCTGTTGTGGTTTTTGCCAACAATGACGATGCCCATCAAACCGCGCGAGACCTGCGCGCGAAGGGTGTTGCGGTGCCCGCAGTCGTTGATGTACGCCCCGACGCGCCACGCATTGATGGGATCGAGGTGCTGGCAGGCGCGCGCATCGTCAACACGCGGGGTCGGCTTGGTCTTGGATCAGTGACCGTGCAGTTGGCAAATGGCCAGACGCGGGAGATCGCCTGCGGTGGTCTGGCCATGTCTGGGGGGTGGAACCCGAACCTCGGCCTGACCTGTCACCAACGCGGCAGACCGGTGTGGAACGAGGACATCCACGCCTTTGTGCCCGGCGGCAACCTGCCTGCGGGTCAATATGTGGCCGGAGCGGCGGCTGGGGAGCTGTCGACGGCGGCGGCGTTGCGCTCTGGGGCAGCGCAGGCGATTGCGGCACTGGCGGATTTGGGCATGGCTGCTGCCGCGCCGGAGCTGCCCGAAGCGGAAGACGCGGCCGTCGCGATCACGCCATTCTGGCAGGTCGCCGGGGAAAAGCGGGCGTGGCTTGATTTCCAGAACGATGTCACCGTGAAGGATGTCAAACTGGCCCATCAGGAAAACTTCACCGCGGTGGAGCATCTGAAACGCTACACGACCCTCGGTATGGCCACGGATCAGGGTAAAACCTCCAACGTCGGAGCGCTCGCCGTTATGGCGGAGTTGACCGGCAAATCGATTGCGCAGACGGGTACGACGATCTTTCGTCCGCCTTATACGCCGGTTTCCATGGGCGCGCTTGCGGGCCGTGCTGTGGGCCAGGCGTTTCATCCCACCCGCTTGACCCCAAGCCATACGTGGGCGGAGGAGCAGGGCGCGGTCTTTGTCGAGGTTGGCAATTGGCTGCGCGCGCAATGGTTTCCCAAACCGGGAGAGACCCATTGGCGCCAGAGCGTTGACCGAGAGGTGACCCAGACGCGGAAATCTGTAGGCGTTTGTGATGTGACCACCCTGGGCAAGATTGATGTGCAGGGCACGGATGCGGCGGCTTTTTTGAACATGATCTATGCCAATGGGTTTGCCGGCTTACCGGTTGGCAAAGTGCGCTATGGCGTCATGCTGCGCGAAGATGGTGTAGCCTATGATGATGGCACGGCGGCGCGTCTGGCAGAGGATCATTTCGTCGTCACCACCACCACGGCCAATGCGGCCCTTGTCTATCAGAACATGGAGTTCGTGCGGCAGTGTCTTTGCCCGGAGATGGATGTGCAACTGATCTCCACAACCGAGGCCTGGGCGCAATACGCGGTCGCCGGACCCAACGCGCGCAAGCTGCTACAGAAGATTGTTGACCCGGACTATGACCTGTCCAATGAGGCGTTTCCCTTCATGGCCTGCGGTGAGGTCACTGTTTGTGGTGGCTGTCCGGCGCGGTTGTTTCGGATCTCGTTTTCGGGGGAGCTGGCGTATGAAATTGCGGTGCCCACCCGGTATGGCGACGCGCTGATGCGGGAGCTGATGGACGCGGGCCAGGCCTTTGATGTCAGGCCTTATGGCACCGAGGCGCTGGGGGTGATGCGCATCGAAAAGGGCCATGCGGCGGGCAACGAGCTGAACGGCACCACCAGTGCGGCGAACCTCGGTCTTGGTCGCATGCTGTCGAGCAAGAAGGACTATATCGGGCATGTTCTGAGCCAACGCCCTGGTCTGGCGGCTGAGGATGGGTTGCGTCTGGTTGGTCTGAAGCCTGTCACACCGGTGCAAAGCTTGCCTGCCGGGGGCCATCTGATGGCGGCTGGCGGACCCGTGGATGCGGCGCATGATCAGGGATATGTGACCTCGGCGGCCTATTCACCGACCCTTGGGACAGCAATTGCGCTGGGGTTTGTCAAACGGGGCGCAGAGCGCATGGGGGAACAGCTGCGTCTGGTCAACCCGCTTGAACGTCAGGAACTGCTGGTTGAGATCGTCAGCAGCCATTTTGTTGATCCAGAAGGGGAGAAGCTCCGTGCATAGGTTGCAGTCGCGCACGCCACTGGGAGCCGCTGCCGCGCGCAGCGACACGATTGGCACCCTCACCATCGCGGAAATCACCGATGTGGCGTTGGTATCAGTGTCCGCGCGCAATGATCAGGAGCCAGCCTTGCGCGCGGCCTTGGCCACGGCCGTTGGTCTGGATCTGCCAGAGGTTGGCCAGTCTGCCACAGCTGATGATCTGTCTGCGTTTTGGACCGGGCCGTCGCAATGGATGTGCGCAGCCCCCTATGAGGGCGGCGAGGTGCTGTGCCGACAGATCAAGCATCACGTGGGCGCATCGGCATCGGTGGTGGATCAGACCGATGCCTGGTGCCGGTTTGATGTGTCTGGCGCGCAGGTGTTTGATCTGTTCGAACGGCTCACCAAGGCGCCGGTGCGCAGTATGGCTCCGGGCGCTGCGTGCCGTACCGGGGTGGAGCATCTGGGCGTCTATCTGTGGTGCCAGAGTGCGACGCATTGGGCGGTCATCGGCCCGCGCTCGTCGGCGGGATCTTTGCATCATGCCCTGATGGCCGCTGCACGGTCTATTTGCTGACAGGCCGCTTGAGAGCTAGCCAAGGGCAGAGCTGACTGTAGGCGCGCGCCGTCGCAAGGCCTGTGTGGCTGGTGGTCTTCTGCGCCCGTGCTGTGTTCTTTCTGCCCGAAATCGTTGAAAACCCAGGGCTGTCGCGCAGACGTCCCTGGGTTTAGTTGTTCGTGTCAGCCCGCTGGCAGGGCATCGCCGCTTTTGACCCGGAGTGAGTTTTTCGCCCGGCGGTCATTGATAGGCGTGATGCCAAAGGTCTCGCGGTAAATCCGCAGAAACGCGCCGGGTGTGGCGTAGCCAACCATATAGGCGATTTCGATCACCGAGGTGCTGGAATAGAGCACCAGCTGCCGGGCCTGGTTCATCCGCATCATGCGGTAATACTTCAGCGGACTTTGGCCCGTGGCGTCCTTGAAACTGCGCTCCAGCGACCGGGGCGAGACGCCGATCGCATCCGCCACCTCGCTGATTTGGATCGGGCTTTCGATGTGTTCTGCAAAATGCTCAATCGCCTGGGCCACTTTCTTGGGCATGAGATCGATGCTCTTTGCGGTCGAAAACGCTGGGGTTTTCTGGGCGGAGGTCGCACTGCGCACATATGGATGCTGAAACCAGCAGGCGACTTCTGCCATGATGGCGCCGTTCAAATGCTCTTCGATGAGCGTGAGCATGTGATCAAACACCGCTGAGGCACCAGAGATGGTCAGGAATTCGCCTTCGTCGCAAATCACTGTGCTGCGCGTCTCCAGTTCGGGGAATTCCGCGTCAAAGGCGGCTTCATAGCACCAGTGAACCGAAAGCGGATTGTCCCCAACCAGTTTGGTCCGAGCCAACGGGAAAATGCCACCGCTGAACGCGCCCAGTCGGGTGTTGTTGCGGATCAGCCGTTGCAAGGCCGCATTGGCGCGCGAGGGGTGATCAAACTGCGCGTTCGGCCCGGCTGTGAAGACCAGATAGTCATGTGCTGCCAGATCGGACAGTTTGGCGTCCGGCGCAAAGGTCACCCCAGAGGATGAGGCGACGGGTTGATCTGTTTCGGCCACCACCGTCCAGCGAAACGCCTCTTGGCCGGAAATTTCATTGGCGGCGCGCAGTGGCTCGATGCAGGAGGTCAGACAGGCCATCGGGAAGCCCGGGAAGATCAGGATTGCGAGAGAGAGAGGGGCAGGCGTGTCGGTCATGCTGCGGATCCTTGCATCATGTCAGCGGTGCAGGTGACGATATGGTGTTCAATCATACGGGCCGCCGGAGAGAGGGCTGCATCGCGTTTGCGCAGCAGGTGGATTTGTCGTTTGGCCAGGGTATCGGCCAAGGGGCGGAACACCAGACCGGTTGCATTGGCGGCGCGGGCGGCCATTTCCGGCAGGATCGTGATGCCGATTTCGGCGTGAACCATTGCAATGATCGATGTGAGGTTCTGTGCCGTCAGCAGCGCGCGGTCGTGGAGCGCTTTGGAGGCGGGCGCGGTGATCCCTGCAGACAGGCTGTTGGCGATCAGCCGGGCGTCCTGCAACTCGGCCCAGGCCACAGGGCCGCTGTCATTGGCCAGCGGGTGCGATGGGGCGCAGATCACGCCAAAGGCGTCTGACAACAGGTGCCTGCTAT
The DNA here is from genome assembly GCF_022825805.1 of Phaeobacter sp. Taxonomy (GTDB): domain Bacteria; phylum Pseudomonadota; class Alphaproteobacteria; order Rhodobacterales; family Rhodobacteraceae; genus Phaeobacter. Next base: position 5,637 of record NZ_JAJDWC010000087.1, on the reverse strand, counting down.
AGAGACCAGCGCTGTTTTCGCCCATGGTGGCGATCCCGATGTCGATCCGGTTTCTCGACAGCTCATGCAGGATGGAATTGGAATCCATATCGCGCAGTTCGATGTCGATGTTGCTGAGGTCGGTGATGTATTTCGACACGACCAGCGGCATGATGGATCCTGCGACCGACGGCACGGTTGCGATTCGCACGTGGCCGTGGGTGGCATTGGCATAGCCTTCGATGGCTTTCACCATATTGTCGAATTGCTGCAGCTCGCGCTCTGCCTGCTCCAGCACATAGGCGCCCAGAGCCGTCAGCTTGTTTTTACGGTCGGTTTCAAACAGCGGCTCGCCCAGATGCGCTTCGAGCTGTTTGAGCATCATCGACACTGCCGAAGGTGTGCGGCCCAGAATATCTGCGGCATCACTGAGATTGCCGCTGCGGGCCACCACGGCAAAACCACGGAGCAGTTCGATTTTGAGTGCCATTGATCAGCGCGCGTGCCCATCTTCAGAATTACTGAAATCAGCTTCAATAATTTTAGTTTGATTGAATAGTGCGTAAGTGTCCATACCGGAACAAACGAAAACAGCCAGAAGCGATGCCCGAATGTCTGATCTTGGAAAAAACCTCATTGCCGGAGACTGGCACGCGGGTGATAGCGAAATCGAAAACCGCAATCCCTCCGATCTGAGTGATCTGGTCGGTCGCTTCGCTCAGGCGACCCCGGATCAGCTGGAGGCAACGCTGGATCAGGCACGGCGCGCCCAGGCCGAATGGGCCGCCTATGGCTTGGAACGCAAACAGGCCGTGCTGATGAACATTGGCAATGAGCTGATGGAGCGGGCAGAGGAACTTGGCCGTCTGCTGAGCCGCGAAGAGGGTAAGCCGCTGGCGGAGGGCAAGGGCGAGGTTTACCGCGCGGGCCAGTTTTTCACCTATTATGCAGCGGAATGTCTGCGCCAGCTGGGTGAGAACGCAGATTCCGTGCGCCCCGGTGTGGAAATCGACGTGCGGCGAGAGCCCGTTGGCGTGGTGGCGGTGATTTCGCCATGGAATTTCCCGACAGCCACCGCATCCTGGAAGATTGCACCTGCGCTGTGCTACGGCAACGCCGTGGTCTGGAAACCGGCCAATGTGACCCCTGCCTCTGCAGTTGCGCTCACCGAGATTATTGCCCGTCAGGACATTCCCAAAGGGCTCTTTTCGCTGGTGATGGGCGCGGGTCGCTCCATCGGACAGCGGCTGGCGGAAAGCCATAAGGTCGATGCGATTTCCTTCACCGGCTCGGTGCCGGTTGGCAAGGGCATTGCCGCCGCGGCTATCCCACAGCTGACCAAGGTTCAGATGGAAATGGGATCAAAGAACGCCTTGGCTGTCATGGATGATGCTGATCTTGATTTGGCGGCCACCCTGGCTCTTGGCGGTGCTTTTGGTGGGGCGGGTCAAAAATGCACGGCCTCCTCGCGCCTGGTGGTTCACGCTGCGGTCTATGACGCGTTTGTCGAAAAACTCGTGGCCGGAACCAAGGCGATCAAAGTGGGTCATGCCCTGGCCGAGGGCACACAGATGGGCCCAGTGGTCAGCGAACAGCAATTGCTGGAGAACCTGGCCTATGTTGATCTGGGCAAATCCGAAGGTGCAGAACTGGCCTGTGGCGGTCAGCGACTGGAGATGCCGCAGCAGGGGTATTACATGTCGCCCGGTGTGTTTTTGAACACGACCAACGACATGCGCATCAACCACGAAGAGATGTTCGCGCCGCTGACCAGCGTGATCAAAGTCGACAGCTATGACGAGGCGCTGTCGGTGGTGAATGACACCAATTTTGGTCTGACGTCGGGCATTGTTACCCAATCGTTGGCGCGTGCCACCCATTTCCGTCGCCATGCGCGTACGGGTGTTGTTACCGTCAATCTTCCGACCGCGGGAACCGACTATCACGTGCCATTTGGTGGCCGTGGCGACAGTTCTTACGGGCCAAGAGAGCAGGGCAAAGCGGCAGCAGAATTCTACACCACCGTCAAAACCGCCTACATCAGTGCAGGTCCGGTCGGATGACAGGGGGCGTGCTGATCGACGGGCTGCAATATGCCAATTGGTCGGAAAAGATCTTTCGCCAATTGCGCGAAGGTGGGGTGGATGCGATCCACGTCACCATCGCCTATCACGAGAATTTCCGCGAAACCGTATTGAATTTCGAACGGTGGAACCGCTGGTTCGAAGAGTATCCCGACCTGATCATGAAGGGGCTCTGGGCGTCTGATATCGATGCGGCGCGTGCATCTGGGCGCACGGCGGTGTTCTTCGGATTTCAAAACCCCAGCCCGATTGAGGATGATATCGGGTTGGTCGAAATCCTGCACACCCTCGGCGCGCGATTCATGCAGCTCACGTACAACAATCAGTCGTTGCTCGCGACCGGATGCTATGAGCAGGAAGACACGGGCCTCACCCGGATGGGCAAACAGGTGGTCCGGGAAATGAACCGTGTGGGTTTGGTCGTCGACATGAGCCATTCCGGCGACCGTTCAACCATCGACGCGGCGGAGTATTCAGAGCGCCCCATCGCAATCACCCATGCCAATCCGTATGAGTGGTCGCCTGCGCTGCGCAACAAGAAAGAGGATGTGATCCGGGCGGTCACCTCGAATGGTGGGATGCTTGGCTTTTCGGTCTATCCCCATCACCTCAAGGGCAAATCGGACTGCACGTTGCAGAGTTTCTGCGAAATGGTTGCCCGCACCGCCGATCAATTTGGTGTTGAACATTTGGGGATCGGGACCGACCTGTGCCAGGATCAACCCGACTCTGTTGTGGAATGGATGCGGGTTGGGCGCTGGAGCAAAGAGATCGACTATGGCGAAGGGTCCAAATCTGACCCAGGGTTCCCGCCGATGCCGACCTGGTTTCAGGACAATCGCGACTTTGGCAACATCCGTGAGGGTTTGCGGTCCGTCGGCATGGCAGAGCATGAAGTTGCAGGTGTGATGGGCGAGAACTGGTACCGGTTCTTTGCCGACAACTTTGGTCCACAAGGGTGATGCCGCTGTCGAGATACGGGGCGGGCCTTTGGGAGCTGATCTGATTATGCCAGCGGAGGTGTCTGAAAATGACTGAAATTCCACTGCGGGATCCAAAAATGGTGATGCGGTTGGCGCGTTTGGGGTCTTTCCACCAGTCTCGTCTGTCGTTCATGCGGGTTCTGTTGCGGCGCATCGCACGCGAAGGCTGGCGGTTTGAAAAGTCGCGCTTTGAGATTGATGCCAAGGGCGAGGGCACGGCGGTGTTGACAGCACATGGGCCGGACCGGACCTATTCTCTCATTGCTTTTGCTCATGATTTGCCAGCGGAACTGCGCTCCGATCGGGTCATTGCGACCGCTTGGGATGCCACCTTTACCCTGTTTGATGGCGTCCCAACTGCGGATGATATCGCGCGGCTGCGTGGCAATATCCCGCTCCAGGAAGCAGGTCGTGTCAGCGAAAAAGAGCTCTCAGTCTCGCGGGCGAACCGATCCGTTCGGCTGTGGGAACATGTGGTGGATCAGCTGTCAAAAGGCCAGCAGCCCGATGCGCAAAAGATGCAGGATGTTGGATATCTGATGCGCACAACTGCAGTGTATGGATCCGGCAAACTGGGGGCCGCTGACCGAGAAATGGTGGCCCAACGCGCCGAATTTGCGGTGCCGTTTCAGGTTGAAATGTTGTCAGTCTATCTAACACGCTGGTTTGTGCTAGAGTTGGTGCAACATATGGCGGATTTGCGGGCGGCAGAAACCGGGCAGACCGCGGCACGGTTGGACCCTGCATTGGCGCGTTCTATCGGCATGGGCAACTCGACCGGGCTGGGCATGGCGCCGTTTCTGCTGAACCATCCGGTTTTGTTCAACAACTGGATTTCGGCGAGGGAACGCGCGCTGCAAGCCGTGCGCGGCCAGGCGGATGTATCCGATGCTGCGAGGGAAGTGTTTTTGGCGCTGGTTCAGCGAAGCGCCGCGGCCATCGCGGGCTGGCAATCCCAACATCCCATTCAAATCGAAAAACTGGCGCAGCTTCGCACTGATGTGGCCCAGGTGACAGATCATCTGACGCAGGATCCTCTGCAGGGCTCACATCCCTGGAACGCGCTTTATGCCTGGGCCGAGCGCACGCTGAGTGTAGAAGGTCAGGAGTGGCTGGTGTCTTTGATGCTGGAACCTTTTGGAGAGGTGGTGGATGACCTGTCGCAGCAGATGGCTGCGGACAATACGGCTTTGTTCCGGATCGCCGGGGCCATGACGGTGGCAGATCTGCGCGGTCTGCTGCAAGAGATCTATGGTTGGGCGATTGAAACGGACTGGGACCAGCCCGACAGCACAGCGCGCGCCTGGTATGTGTCTGAGGAAAAGCTGGAACCACGGCTTGGCCAGCGCTTTGAGGAGCCGATCGAAGCCTATGAGCAGCCGCTGGCGCCGGGGCGCGATGCTGCCATGCTCTATGCTGCGCTTCGTCATTGGCCTGCCGACAGGCAGGTGGCGGATTTCCTGTTGCGCCATCCCGAACACCGCCATGTGGTGCGCCGGGTGCAGATCGCTGGGCGCGCACCCTATGCCGAAATCCGCGACAACACCATTTCTGCGGAGCTGCTGCCGATTGATATGCTGCGCTGCAAACTGTCGTTTTTTGGTGCAACCGAGTTTGATCCCCGTTCTGACCGTTGGGTGCGGATCTGCATGTATCGGGGCGCGCCGCTGCCGCCAGAACTGACTGCCGAGAACGCAGAGTTCTGGGTCTATCCCGAGCAAGAGACCACCGCCGCATGAGCCATTCTCTCAATGAAATCGAAGCGATGGCCAAACGCGCGGCGCGCGGGGCTGGCCTGTCCTGGGGGCTGGCCGAGGAGGCCGCCAAAGGCACGCGCTGGCTGGCGTCATTTGGTCTGCCGGGCACCGAGATGCTGGCCAGGTTGCTCACCGTCAATGACCGCGTGCCTGCGATTGATGTGTCGCCTGTGTCTCTGCGGGCGCAGGTCTGGCACGCGCCATCCTATCGCATGAGCCCGTTGATCGCGGGCGCCGCTCTCAGTGATTGTGCGGTTCGGCTGATGGACCGCGGCAGTATCGAAATGGCCTCGGTCACGTTGCCCTTGCTGGCCGTGCCTTTCATGGCGGGCGCGGCGCTGCGCCTGGGGCAGCCGGTGTCCGCCACCTGGCATGGCGCGCAGCTGACCACCGATGGGCGTTGCCTATGCGTGAGCGGGGATCCTGAAACCCTGCGCCTGGAACAGGCCGATCACGTCAGCTTTTGCGCCCCTGCGCAGATGACTGGCCCCAAGGAGCCGATGATGCGGGCGGAGGTCTGCGCCACCAGCTGGGCGCAACTTGAGGCGTTTGCACAGCGCACATTTGCGCCCGCGACAGAGGAAAGCCGCCGTCTGGGTGCCGGAGCAGGGCTGACCGACAACGACTGATCATTTCGCCGCGCGCGACATAACGTGACAGGATTGGAAAGACATATGACGACCGAAACCCTTACCCCCAAGTTCGACAGTTAATCGCGTAAGTATTTGATATTTTTCACCCGGAAGTGGCGTTTGTGTGACGACAACAGGCTGTCAGGCCGGTTTTGGCAGGTTCAGGGTTGCGAAGAGGTCGAGTTGCTCCGGAGTGATTTTG
>NZ_JAJDWC010000150.1 GCF_022825805.1 Phaeobacter sp. | reverse complement strand
GCGAATACACGTCTTCGAACTTCATAAGTCGAACTTCCTGTAACACTTCTGTCCGCTTCATAACGCCTCCTTTCGGAGACATGATAAAACCGGACAGATCGCATGTTACCTACACCGGACATATCGCTTGTTAGCGACATGCGGCGCCACAGGGCCTTGACCAATAGGCGGTTTGAGCGTATCGCAACCACACAGATATCGTGGCGATTTGTACCGGATTGCGGGCCACGTAAAACATTCCCGCTAAAGAGGTCAGGATGTGAAGGACCCCCTTTCGCTTGGCCGAATGGGGGTTTTTTGATGCGCGAGAGGCGCAAGGAGTGAAGCGATGAGCGAGAGTTGGAACAGCCGGACCAAATTGGTGCATGGTGGCACACGCCGCAGCCAGTACAATGAGGTCAGCGAGGCGATCTATCTGACGCAGGGCTTTGTGTATGACAGCGCAGAGCAGGCCGAGGCCCGGTTTATCGAAACCGGCGATGATGAATTTATCTATGCCCGCTATGGCAACCCAACGGTGGCGATGTTCGAAGACCGCATTGCCGCGCTGGAGGGCGCGGAGGACGCGTTTGCCACGGCGTCTGGCATGGCGGCGGTCAATGGCGCTCTGACGTCGATGCTGAAGGCGGGTGACCACGTGGTGTCGGCCAAGGCGCTGTTTGGGTCCTGTCTCTATATTCTCGAAAATATCCTGACCCGCTTTGGGGTTGAGGTGACCTTTGTGGACGGCACTGATCTGGATGCCTGGCGCGCAGCGGTGCGCCCCGACACCAAGGCTGTGTTCTTTGAATCGATGTCGAACCCGACGCTCGAGGTGATCGACATTCGGGCGGTCGCGGAAATCGCCCATGCGGTGGGCGCGCGTGTTGTGGTGGACAATGTGTTCTCGACGCCGGTTTATTCCGAGGCCATCGCACAGGGCGCTGATGTGGTGATCTACTCGGCCACCAAACACATCGATGGTCAGGGCCGTGTCCTCGGCGGGGTGATTTTGGGCACCAAAGACTTCATCCGTGGCACGGTTGAACCCTACATGAAACACACTGGCGGCAGCCTGAGCCCGTTCAACGCCTGGACCCTGCTGAAAGGGTTGGAGACCATTTCCTTGCGGGTCAACGCGCAGACAGAATCGGCCTTGGCCCTTGCAGAGGCGCTGGAGGGTCATCCAGCCCTGGCGCGCACCATTTATCCGGGCCTGCCGGGTCATGCACAAAATGGCCTGATCCAAACCCAATTGGGTGGCCGTGGCGGGACTGTGTTGTCGCTGGATCTCAAGGGTGGCAAGGACGCGGCTTTTGCGTTTTTGAATGCGCTGCGCATCCCGGTGATTTCCAACAATCTTGGGGACGCGAAATCGATCGCCACCCATCCGGCCACCACCACCCATCAGCGGCTGAGCGAAGAACAGCGCGACGAGTTGGGCATCACGGCAGGGCTGGTGCGGTTCTCGGTCGGTCTGGAAGACCCGCAGGATCTGATCGCTGATCTGCGCCAGGCACTGGATGGGGTTCTGGCCTAAGGCAGCCCGGCCTGAACGCGATTTGGCCTGAATCCGGCCTGGCCTTAACGAGACCTGGCCCTAACGCGACCTAGCCTCAAACGATTTGATCTGAAAAGGGTGCGGTCAAACCGCTCCTGCCGGGATCATTTCTGCGGTGCTCAGCCCCGTTTGGTCACCGCGGGGGTCGTGATGATAGCGGGGCTGATGATGTTTTGGCCGACAGTAGCGCAAGCTGTGACGTTTTGGCGGCCATCTCCGTCGGCCTTCTGGCTGGTCGTGCTGTTAAAAACTGTTTATTTTCTGTTGACCCAAGGGAGAAATGATCCATCTCCCTCAGCAGAAGAGTTGCAAGGGTAAGCTGCCACCAGAGCGGCAGCCCGGCGCGGAATTGGTGTCAGTTATTGGGTCGTAGACGGAGGGAACCGCATCGTTTTGCAGATCAGCAAGGCTTCTGTGTGACAAGCGCGAAAATGCGGCGTATTCACATCAGACGCGACGTTTTTGACTGATCCAACGGCCCTGGAATTGCGTAACCGTAAAAATCAATTTGGCTGTCCCTGACCGGCAGCTTTATCGGAGGTCTCCGTTCTATGAACACTCATTTGCGTAATCTGACCACGGCGCCGGATCGTGCGGATGCCGAGCGTGCGCTCGATCTGCTGCGCCATTGGGCCAGCTCCGCCACTGAGACCGAAATCGCACAGCTGGATCCGGCTGTCGCGCGCCTGTTGCCAGATGCGCCGGTGGGGAACTATCCCGATCTGTCGCGCACCTACCCAGAGGGTTTTGAGGTTGACGCGGCCTATCGCGGCACCCTGCCGGATCTGCAAAACGGGCCATCCAGCCTGATCCGCGGTGCGCATCAGCAGATCCAGCATGTGGGCATTTCCAATTTCCGCCTGCCGATCCAGTTCCGCACCCGCGACAATGGCGATCTGACGCTGGAAACCAGTGTGACCGGCACCGTCAGCCTGGAGGCCGACAAGAAGGGCATCAACATGTCCCGGATCATGCGGTCGTTTTACAAGCATGCGGAGCGGACCTTCAGCTTTGAGGTGATGGAAGCGGCGCTGGATGACTACCTGAACGATCTGGAGAGCATGGACGCCCGGCTGCAGATGCGGTTTTCCTTTCCGATGAAGGTGCAGAGCCTGCGCTCCGGTCTGTCCGGTTATCAGTATTACGATATCGCGCTGGAGATCGTGGAGCGCGCAGGCCAGCGGATGAAGATCATTCATCTGGACTACGTCTATTCCTCGACCTGCCCCTGTTCACTGGAGCTGAGCGAGCACGCACGCAGCGCCCGTGGTCAATTGGCGACACCGCATTCGCAACGGTCGGTTGCGCGCGTATCGCTGGTGCAGGAACCAGACGCGCCCTGCCTGTGGTTCGAAGACGTGATTGAGCATTGCCGCCGCGCGGTGCCCACCGAAACGCAGGTGATGGTGAAACGCGAAGATGAACAGGCCTTTGCCGAGCTGAACGCAGCCAATCCGATCTTTGTCGAAGATGCGGCGCGTTTGTTCTGCGAAGCGCTGCAATCGGATCCGCGTGTCGGTGATTTCCGGGTGGTGGCCAGCCATCAGGAAAGCCTGCACAGCCATGATGCGATCAGCGTACTGACCCAAGGTGACACATTTGCCAGCGACAGCATCGACCCCAAGCTGTTTGCGACGCTGATCCATCAGGGGTGATCTGTCAGCCTCATTCGCGCCTTGAGTGTTTGGAGCGGCGAGCCGCTAGACCATGATCTGACAGCCTGTTGAAATATTGAAACCGCCTGCATGTTTTGTGGGCGGTTTTTTGTTGTTTTGCGGATTTTGGCCGATCATTTTGCGCTGCAGCAATTTTTATGCTGCGTTGCGTCATTTCTGTGCTAGCCTTCATGCAACCCTGGGGTGTTTTTGTGCGTTTTGCGATCCGGATCGGACTTGGGGCCAACTGGCTGGTGCGTTTGGCCTGATCATGAGCTCTTGGTGTTGCGGCAGGTATCACGGCAGGTGTCACGGTGGGCATCGCTGCTGCGCATCTGGTTTGCTCTGTCCTGGCGTCCTGACGCCCTGGGGTCTGCTTGCCTTGTCCTACAGGAGACGACGATGATTGCGTTTTTCGACCCAAAGAAACTACCCAATAGTCCGGCAGCTGCGTTTGGGGCTGCGATGGGACAACAGTTGCGTCTGTGGCAGGGCACGGTCGCGCTGATGGGGCAGGTGCCCTATCTCCAGATGGAGATGGCTCGCCAGATCCTGGCGGTTAACGGGGTCCGCGTCCAACCAACGGCAGATACCCCTGTGCCACCAAAGCCGCGCAAGCCTGCGCGCCCGGCAGCGAAACGGCGAGCGAAGCCGGTGGTAGAGGCGGTGGTGGAGCCAGCCGACAAACCTGCAGTGGAGCCAGCCGCCAAGCCTGTTGCGAAAACTGCCGCAAAACCCAAAGCCGCCGCCAAATCAGCCACCAAACCTGCAACAAAAACGATGCGCAAGGCGGCCAATAAAACCGGTAACAAACCAGCGAGCCAAACATCGCACAAAGCAGCAGGGGAGCAGCCTGGCACCGCGCCGCGGCCAAAAGTGGTGAGACCTGCATCCGCGAAAAGCGCGCAACCATTTGCAAGCCAACGGCGGTCGCCCCCCGCAGCGGCGGCATCCACCAAACCTGCAAAATCGGCGCCACCAAAGCCACAGCTTGCAAAAGTGTCCGCCCGTCGGCAACCCAGCCCCCCGCCCAGTTTGCCGCCCAGCTTGCCATCCAGTTTGCCAACCAGCCTGCGCGCGGCGGCGGAAACGCCGGAGGTGCCGCTGCAAAATGAGACGCCGCCCGCTGCGAAGCGAGGCCGCGCCGCAGCAACAGGCCCAATCGCCGCACCGCCACGGAAATCTGAGGCATCCGACAGCTGAGCCTGCCCGATGGCTTGACACCGCTCGCTGCTGGGGCCAACGCTGCCGCCATGTTAGATCTGCGTCCGGTTGGATATGTCATCGGCCTTCTGCTGGCCTGTCTCGGCGTCACCATGCTGTTTCCGCTGGCCATCGACCTCTACGATGGTCAGGCGGATTGGTGGGTGTTTCTGCAAAGTGCGATCCTATGCATCCTGTCCGGGGTGTTGATGGCCTTCAGCTGTGCCAATTCGGTGCGCGAGGGGCTGACCATTCAGCAGACGTTTCTTGTGACCACTTTGGTGTGGTTGGCGTTGCCGGTCTTCGGCGCGATCCCTTTTGTGTTGGGACCGACGGATCTGCGGTATGTGGATGCGTTTTTTGAGGCCATGTCGGGGCTGACCACGACGGGGGCGACGGTGTTGTCCGGTTTGGAGACGTTGCCACGGGGCTTGCTGCTGTGGCGCGGTATTCTGCAGTGGCTGGGCGGGATCGGCATCATTGTTGTGGCGATGGTGTTCCTGCCGGAACTGCGCGTTGGTGGGATGCAGATCTTCAAATCCGAGAGCTTTGATACCTTTGGAAAAATCCTGCCGCGAGCGCAGGCAATCGCGAAGCAGATCGCATTGATTTATGTGTTGCTGACGGCGGCGTGCATGGTGGTCTATATGATGTTCGGCATTGGCGTGTTTGATGCGCTGGTCCATGCGCTGACAACGTCATCGACGGGTGGTTTTTCCAACTATGATGCCTCATTTGGGGCGTTCTCCGGCCCGGCGGAATATGCTGCGACAGTCTTTATGATCCTCGCTGCGCTGCCGTTTGTCCGCTATGTCCAGCTGATCAATGGCCAAACGACACCGCTGCTGCGGGACAGTCAGATTCGTGGGTTTCTGGTCACCATTGCGGTGTTGGTGTTGGTGGCGACGCTGGTGCTGTTTTGCACATCCCCCCACGGGGCGGAGCGTGCGCTGCGGGAAGCGTTGTTCAATATCACCTCGATCATTTCGGGCACCGGCTATGCCAGCGCGGATTACATGCAATGGGGCAGCTTTCTGGTTACGGTGTTCTTCTTCATTGGGTTGATCGGCGGCTGTGCGGGATCGACCGCCTGTTCCGTGAAGATCTTTCGCTACCAATTGCTGCTGGCGTCGATCCGCGTGCAGATCCAGCGGATCCATTCGCCACATGGTGTGTTTATTCCCCGCTATGAGGGGCGGCCGGTGAACAACGAAGTGCTCAGTTCGGTGATTTCCTTCTTCATGTTCTTTGTGGTGACCCTGGGCATCGTGGCCTGGGCGCTGGCGCTGACGGGGCTTGATTTTGTCACGGCCTTGTCTGGTGCGGCCAGTGCCCTGGCCAATATCGGTCCGGGATTGGGGGATACGATTGGGCCGGCCGGGAACTTCTCCAGTTTGAACGATCCGGCGAAATGGATTCTCAGTGCCGCGATGTTGATTGGACGATTGGAATTGATGGCGGTTTACGCCATTCTGACGATCCGTTTCTGGCGCAGCTAGTCAATATGACGAAATGGATGTCATATCACGCATCATATCTGCGTGCGCCATCGTCATATTGACATGTACCATCACAATCGCTGCCCTTGCCCTCCGGGGGCGGCTCGCATATGAGGCGGGGAGTTGAAACCCGCAAGCGTACGGAGAGACGCCCCATGCCCGTTCTTGTGATGAAATTCGGCGGCACATCGGTTGCCAATCTGGACCGGATCCGCCGCGCGGCCAAACGCGTTGGTGTCGAAGTTGCCAAAGGCTATGACGTGATCGTCATCGTGTCGGCAATGTCGGGCAAGACCAACGAATTGGTGGGTTGGGTCAATGAGACCTCGCCGTTGTATGATGCCCGCGAATATGATGCGGTTGTCTCATCCGGTGAAAATGTGACCGCAGGCCTGATGGCGCTGACGCTGCAGGAGATGGATGTACCGGCCCGCAGCTGGCAGGGCTGGCAGGTGCCGCTGAAGACCAATTCCGCCCACAGCCAGGCGCGGATCGAAGAGATCCCGACCGACAATATCAATGCCAAATTCGGCGAAGGCATGCGGGTTGCGGTTGTCGCGGGTTTCCAGGGCATCAGTCCCGAAGGCCGGATCACCACGCTGGGCCGTGGTGGATCCGATACAACGGCGGTGGCATTTGCGGCGGCATTCGACGCTGAGCGTTGCGACATCTACACCGATGTGGATGGGGTCTATACCACGGATCCGCGGATCTGTGACAAGGCGCGCAAGCTGGATCGGATTGCGTTTGAAGAAATGCTGGAACTGGCTTCGCTTGGGGCCAAGGTTTTGCAGACCCGCTCGGTTGAGTTGGCGATGCGCTACAAGGTGAAACTGCGCGTTTTGTCCAGTTTCGAGGAACAATCGGACGAGGCCGGAACTCTGGTCTGCGACGAGGAGGAAATCATGGAATCCAATGTTGTGGCCGGTGTGGCCTATTCCCGTGACGAAGCCAAGCTGACTGTGCAGTCGGTCGCCGACCGTCCTGGCATCGCCGCAAGCATCTTTACCTCGCTGAGCGACGCGGGTGTGAATGTGGACATGATCGTGCAGGATATCTCCGACGAGGGTCGCACCGACATGACATTCTCCTGCCCGACCGACCAGGTGGCCCGCGCTGAACAGGCGCTGCTGGCGATCAAGGAAAAGGGCGAGCTGAACTACGCGGAGCTGTTGGCGGACAAGGATGTTGCCAAAGTGTCCGTGGTCGGCATCGGCATGCGCTCCCAATCCGGCGTGGCCGCTAAGATGTTCAAAATCCTGTCTGATGAAGGAATAAACATCAAAGTGATCACCACATCCGAAATCAAGATTTCGGTGTTGATCGACCGGAAATACATGGAACTTGCGGTGCAAGCACTGCATGATGCCTTCGAACTGGACAAGGCGGCCTGATCCGATTGGGACGCCTGACACCAAAACAGCGTGAACGGCTCCATGGCGAAGACCACCGATTCTGAAAGCCGCAACCTGTTGATGCGGTTGCGCGAGGCCATGGCTGGCGATGACGCTGGCCAGGCCCGGCTGGATAAGATCACTCAGCTGATCGCGGACAGCATGAAGAGTGAAGTGTGCTCGGTCTATCTGTTCCGCGATGAAGACACGCTGGAGCTTTGTGCGACCCAAGGTCTGAACGTGGAATCCGTCCACCAGACCCGGATGCGTATGGGCGAAGGCCTCGTGGGCCGTGTTGCCAAATACGGCAAGGTGATCAACACGCCCGATGCGCCGAGCGCCAAGGGCTTTCGCTATATGCCCGAAACCGGCGAGGAGCGGTTTGCCTCTTTCCTTGGGGTGCCGGTGCAGCGCCTTGGCGAGATGATGGGCGTCCTTGTGGTGCAGTCCAAGGACGCGCGCGAGTTTTCATCAGATGCGGTTTATGCGCTGGAGGTGGTGGCCATGGTCATCGCCGAGATGGCGGAGCTGGGTGCCTTTGTGGGCGAAGGGGCGGCGCTGTCGCCGTTGCACCAGCAGCCGGTGCTGATGCGCGGGACCATTGCGCAGGAAGGCGCGGTGGAGGGCCATGTCTGGTTGCATGAACCCCGCGTTGTGGTCACCAATCCCATTGCAGATGATCCGCAGACCGAATTGGAGCGGCTCACCGAAGCGGTGGAAGAGCTGCGCGTGGGCGTCGACAAGATGCTGCAGGTCACCCAGACCGGCGACAAGGAACAGCTGCAGGTTCTGGAAGCCTATCGGATGTTTGCCAACTCGAAGGGTTGGATGCGTCGGATGGAAGAAGATATCGCCCGCGGTCTGAGCGCCGAAGCGGCGGTGGAGAAAGAGCAATCCCAGGCGCGTGCGCGGATGCTGCAGGTGCAGGATGCCTATCTGCGCGAACGGTTGAGCGATCTGGACGATCTGTCCAACCGGCTGCTGCGGATCCTGACGGGGCAGGGCAGTGCCACGGGCGCTGAAATGCCCAACGATCCGGTGCTGGTGGCTCGCAACATCGGGCCGGGCGAGTTGCTGGAATATGGCCGTTCGCTGCGCGGTATTGTGCTGGAAGAGGGGTCTGTGGGCTCCCATGCGGCCATCATCGCGCGGGCGTTGGCGATCCCGCTGGTGGTGCATGCCAAACGGGTGACCACCGAGGCGCTGAATGGCGATCACATCATGGTCGATGGTGAGCAGGGCATTGTGCATCTGCGGCCCGATGACACGATTGTTTCGGCGTTCCGGGACAAGATCGCGATGCAGGCCCAGGCGCAGGAGCGCTATGCCTCGATCCGGGACAAACAGGCGGTGACCCGGGATGGCAGCCGGGTGCGCTTGATGATGAATGCCGGACTGATGGCGGATCTGCCGTCGCTGGAGAATTCCGGCGCCGAAGGCGTTGGCCTGTTTCGGACCGAACTGCAGTTTCTGGTGCGCAACCAGATGCCCAAACGGTCCGAGCTGGTGGCGCTGTACCAGCGGGTGTTGGACTCGGCCAGTGGCAAGCGGGTTGTGTTCCGCACCTTGGACATCGGGTCGGACAAAGTGCTCCCCTATATGAAGCCCACAGACGAGCCCAACCCGGCGCTTGGCTGGCGGGCCATCCGTGTGGGTTTGGACAAACCTGGTGTGATGCGGATGCAGTTGCAGGCCTTGATCCGCGCTGCCAATGGCCGCCCCCTGACGGTGATGTTCCCCTTTGTGGCCCAGTTCGAAGAGTTCCGCGCGGCCCGCGCCGAGATCGACAAAACGCTGGAGCGTGAGCGTCGTTTGGGACATGTCTTGCCCTCAAAGCTTGAGGTTGGGGCGATGCTGGAAACCCCATCGCTGGCTTTTGCGCCGCAGAAGTTTTTTGACGAGGTGGAGTTCCTGTCCATCGGTGGTAACGACCTGAAGCAATTTTTCTTTGCTGCCGACCGTGAGAACGAGCGGGTGCGCAAACGCTATGACACGTTGAATGTCAGCTACCTCAGCTTCATCTCGCAGATCGTTGAACGCTGTGAGATTTCTGGCACGCCACTGAGTTTCTGCGGCGAAGATGCGGGGCGCCCGATCGAAGCGGTGTGCCTGGCGGCCATGGGCCTGCGGGTGCTGTCGATGCGCCCGGCTTCGGTGGGGCCGGTGAAATCCCTTTTGATGCGGGTGGATCTGGCAGAAATCCGCAAGATCATCGTCGATGCCCGCCATCGCGGCGACCAGACCGTGCGTCCGGCCGTGATGCAATATCTGCGCGATATCTGATCCGTTTTGCCAATAGCCTGCTCCCTTTAGGGAGTGGCTAATGGAGTAGATCGTATCACTCTAAGGTTGAGTTGTATCTCGGCGCTCAAGGAATCGTTCATTTAGGGACGTTTTTGGCTGTCTTTTGTTGCGATATTGAAGGCGTCTGAAGGCACCTTAAGTATCATTAGGCAGCCGACTCATAAAACTCGATCCACAGTCTGACGGATGCCAGTTTGATCATCGACAGGAAATTGCGTGACGTCTTTTCGTATCGGGTTGCGATGCGACGGAACGAGGCTTTCAGCCTGCCAAAGAACCGCTC
>NZ_JAJDWC010000092.1 GCF_022825805.1 Phaeobacter sp. | reverse complement strand
GCGAATACACGTCTTCGAACTTCATAAGTCGAACTTCCTGTAACACTTCTGTCCGCTTCATAACGCCTCCTTTCGGAGACATGATAAAACCGGACAGATCGCATGTTACCTACACCGGACATATCGCTTGTTAGCGACATTTGGTCATGAGGGGAATTGTTAACAACCGGTTGAGCGCTTATTTTAACCTCATCGTAACACCAACTCAGCCTCAACCCTGCAGGAGCCAGATGTATGTCACAGCATTCCAACCTGAACGAAGCCTTGGGTGTGCTGGACGATCAATTGCGCTCCCTTGAAACACTGACGAAGGCAAACAGCTTTCTGGTGGAGATCCTGCGCAATGAACGCGCGGAGCTGGAGGCGATGGATGCGGCCACCGCACGCCGGGCGCTCACCGAGCGGGCGGTTGCCGCCTTCGGCCCAGATGCGGGCCACAGCGCGGATCCCGATACGCTGGAGGTGTTGATCAATGCCCTGCAAGGGGCAGATGGCACACAGGGTACACAGGGCGCGCAAATCATCCCCTTTCCCGGTGGTCGTCGGACCCTGCATTGATTTCGCCAGCCCCGCCGCCTTGTTAAGGCGTCTAATACGGCTGTCGCGCTGGCATGGGCATGGGTCTGTTTTTGCTTCGTGATCGAATGTGAGCGCGGCGCAGCACCGCTCGTCTGGAATTTCCCACAACGGTTCTTATCTCAGCTGCAATGGGAAACCGACCATGGCGGCTGAGCGCCGATGTGCTGATCTTTGGGAGCGATCTCCCCTGCGGCACTGACCTGCCTCTCGGCGAAGTTGCATCACGCCATGGTCCTGCAGAGAGGAACATGGATATGCGTTTGTTCAAAATAGCCGCACTGGCAATGATCGGGATCACTGGGATCGGTGCCGTGGCAGAGGCTGCGGGGAAGGTGCATGTGTCACCAGAGCGGATCCGCGTGTTTGATCTGGGCAATGGCCAGTTCGAAGTTGTCCCCCCACGGGGCGAGGTGCGTGACGCCTATTGGTGTGGCGCGGCTGATTATGCGCGCCGGTCGTTGGGTGCGGGCTGGGGGCAGGAGATCTATGTCGTGCGTGGCTTGGGCGAAGGGGTCGCCATTAACCGTAAATCCACCGTTCTCTTTTCGCTCTCACCTGTGGCGAGTGACAAGACCGAGAGTTTCATTCGCCGCAGCAACGCCTTTGACGTTGGGGACCGCCTCAGCGTTCAGGAAGCCGACCACAAATGCAGCATCGTGCGTCGGCGGTTCTGATTGAGGGGCGGTGGCCCGGTTGCGGCCATCGCCATTTGCAAGCGATTGGAAAGGTGGAGATATGAGACTGTTTTTGAACCTAACGACTGCAGGCAACACCAAAGAGGCTTCTGGCAAGCGCCGCAGGATTGTGACCTTCCTTTGTGCCCTTATGGCTGCAACACCGCTGTTCGCCCCGGCGGCGATCGCAGAGCAGCCGTTCAAGGCGATTAATCGACTGACTGTTGTGCCCATTGGTGGCGGTGAATTCGAAGTGATTGGGCGGGCCGGCGCGTTCAAGCCGGACTACTGGTGCGCAGCGGGCGACTATGTCCGCAAATCGCTTGCGCTTGACTGGCAGACACAAATCTATGCGATCGATGGTATTTCCCGCAGCGTGACGTCCGATGCGCGCTCTGCCGTGCGCTTCACCCTTGACCCGGAGCAATCGGGCATCACCCCGCACCAGAGCAATTGGGTCGGCGATATTCTGACGCCCGGTTTCTCGATGCGCACCAGCTCCGCCTTTGGTGAATGCGAAGATCGCCGCTTCCCCTTCCGCACCTTTAACTGATATCGGGGGGCCATACGCTAGGCCTGGGATATTGATCCTGTGATGTCCGCCCGGGGGCACTCTCGATGGGGAATGGTTGCTACGATGTCGATAGGTCAAAGGGAGCCGTCCATGCAGAACCGGTTTGTTGTTTCGACTCGTGGACAGGGGCTCTATCAGATGACGGATCCAGTGTTGGATTGGGTCCGCTCAACCAAACAACAAACCGGTTTGTTGACCTTGTTTGTGCAGCACACTTCTTGTTCGTTGCTGATCCAGGAAAACGCGGACCCGGAGGTCCAAGACGATCTGAAAGCCTTCTTCTCGCGTTTGGTGCCGCCGGCAGATGATCCATCGATGCACTATCTGCGCCACACTTATGAAGGGGTGGATGACATGCCCGCCCACATCAAAGCGGCCCTGCTGCCTGTCAGCCTCTCCATCCCGATCTGTGACGGGCGGGTTGCTCTGGGCACCTGGCAGGGGATTTTTCTGTTTGAACATCGCGATGCACCGCATCACCGGAAGATCATGGCGCATATCGCATAAGGCCCGCCATGTTGTGGTTTTATTTCCCCACTACCCAAAGGCTAGAGGCTGCCATATAGTTGAACGCAAAGGCGCAAATGCGCCCGAACGACAGGCGGTCACATAAAGGGGGGACAGCTCATGCGCTGCCCGTTTTGCGGAAATATCGACACCCAGGTGAAAGACTCGCGCCCCGCGGAGGATCACGTTTCGATCCGGCGCCGGCGGTTTTGCCCGGCCTGTGGCGGGCGGTTCACGACCTATGAACGCGTGCAGCTGCGCGATCTCGTGGTGATCAAATCCAACGGCAAGCGCGAGGATTTTGATCGTGACAAGCTCGAGCGGTCGATCCGTATTTCCATGCAAAAGCGCCCGATTGAACCGGAGCGGATTGATCAGATGATCTCTGGCATAGTGCGGCGGCTGGAAAGCATGGGGGAGACCGACATCAATTCCAGCAAGATCGGGGAGATCGTGATGGAGGCCTTGGCGCGGATTGACACTGTGGCCTACGTCCGATTTGCCAGTGTCTACAAGAACTTCCAGGCGGCTGATGACTTTGAGGACTTTGTCCATGAGCTGCGGCCCAATGTGACACCCGAAGAGTGATGCACACGCACGAAAGATACATGCAGCTTGCGCTGACATTGGGTCGGCGCGGGCAGGGGAACTGTTGGCCAAATCCGGCTGTGGGCTGCGTGATCGTCAATCAGGGCCGGATTGTTGGGCGCGGTTGGACGCAACCGGGCGGCCGACCCCATGCAGAGCCCATGGCGCTGGCCCAGGCCGCAGAGGCCGCGCGCGGGGCCACGGCCTATGTCTCTTTGGAGCCCTGTTCGCATTATGGCAAAACACCGCCCTGCGCGCAGGCGTTGATTGACGCGGGCGTTGCGCGTGTTGTAGCCGCGATCGAAGACAGCGATCCCCGCGTGTCCGGCCACGGCTTTGCCATGTTGCGGGCGGCTCAGATCGAGGTGATCACTGGCGTCTGCGCCGATCAAGCCGCGCAGGATCATGCGGGGTTCTTTCTCAAGACCGAACAGGGTCGTCCGTTTGTAACCCTGAAGCTCGCCAACAGCTTTGATGGTCGGATCGCGACCAGCACCGGGGAAAGCAAATGGATCACGGGGCCCGAGGCGCGCCGCGTGGTTCATGCGATGCGGGCGCGTCACGATGCGGTGATGGTCGGGGGTGGCACCGCGCGGGTGGATGATCCATCTCTGACAGTGCGCGATCTGGGTGTGGCGCGGCAACCGGTTCGGGTTGTGATTTCACGACATCTCGATCTGCCGCTGATGGGGCAGCTTGCCCGCAGTGCGAGGGAGATCCCGTTGTGGATCTGTCACGGCGCCGGAGCCGATGCCGACCGGTCGAAGGCCTGGAGCGAGCTGGGGGCGACGCTGTTGCCCTGCGGCACCGATGGGTTGCAGCTCGATGCAAGCGATGTGTTGCAGCAATTGGGGCAGGCTGGGCTGACACGCGTGTTCTGTGAGGGCGGCAGCGGTCTTGCGGCGTCTTTGCTGAAACAGGATCTGGTGGATGAGTTGATTGGCTTCACCGCCGGTGTGACGCTGGGCGGAGATGGGCTCGCGTCTATTGGTGGGCTCGCTTACGAGGCGCTGGCACAGGCGCCGAGGTTTGAGCTGTGTGGGACGCGCCCGGTTGGCGGTGACGTCTTGCATCGGTGGCGCCGCGCGTAGACGTGACGCAGATTGCGGCGTAGAGATAGCCTCGTAGCGTAGCGATCTATCCCCGCCGCCACAAAAACGCATAGCTCGACATCAGCCCTTGAAGCTTGGCGAGCATCCGGTTGCTTGTGGTGCGCGGCAGTGCGGCGTCCGATGCCAGCCGGTCTGCGACCAGTTCCACCTGGCAGGGCAGGCCGCTCACAGGGTCGATGTAACGCGGATAGTCGATCAGGGCGGCGTGCACCAATCCCAGCAGGCTGGGGCGCGCGCGCCTGCGAGCCACGGGAACCGCGCCGAGATCGCGCGTCAGCCCCCAACCCGCATAGAAGGGCGCACCAAGAGTGGTGACCTTCACGCCGCGCAACAGTGCCTCAAAGCCCAGCAGCGATGTCATGGTCCAGATCTCATGCACCGCGTCCAATAGGGCCATCGGATCAGCATCCGCCACCACAAGATTGGCAATGCCTTCTGCGGCCACTTGCCCGTCACGCAAGCCCGCCTCGACATCGGGATGCGGTTTGTAGATCAGGATCGCATCTGGATTGGCCTGGCGGGCCGCACGGAGCAATTGGGCATTGGTGGTGATTTTCTCTGTGCCCAAACGCACCGAAGCGTCATCCGCGACCTGCCCAACCACAAGAATCCTGTGTCCCTCGGGCAGATCGGGGACACTGCCACCCAGGTTGTATTTCGACAGGCTGTTGCGCACGATCCGCTGGATGAGCCGTTCGGCCCGGCGTTCTTGCGCCGCTGTCAGTGTCGCGCGAGCGGCAATCAGATCCTCCAGGTCGCTGGGTTCGCTGGGGTCATAATGGATGCCCTGACGGTCAAGAACCAATGAGACTGGCGGAACCAGGTCCGCGCCGAGGCCCCGGGATCGCAGGAAGCCATCTTCAACCCGATGCGCACCAATGTGTTTTGTTTTGCTGGCCCGGCTGGCCCAGACCATCCAGTTGCGCCCACTGTGCCGCGCTGTCTTGGAACTGTTGGAAAACCGGAGTTTTCGGCTGCGCCCAAAGAAGGCTTGCAGGTGCGGGCGTTTCCACAGCCCGATGGAGGCCGCGATCCAACCCGCTCGGTCCTGACGCCAATGCCTGACCTCGGCTTCCAGCGCATCAATGACCTCTTCCAGCTCGCACAGGCGGTCATCATAGGGGCTGTACCAGGTCGGGTAGAGGATCATGGCCGCTGCAAATAACTGCGCACGGGTCAGTCGACGCTGACGCCGCTGCACGGGGAAGCGATCATCGCTCAGCCCCCAACCGATATAGAAAGGCTGGCCAAAAACCCGGGGGCGGTGTCCCGTCAGAATGGCCTCAAACCCCATATGGGAGGACACGGTATAAACCGCGATGGCCCCATCCAGCAGGGCCCAGGGGGAGACGGCGGTATCGAGTAGTTCGACCTTGCCGTGGACATCCTTCGTTGAATAATAGCCAGGGCGATGGCCTGCGGTATCCTCTGGATGGGTCTTGATGATGATGCGGGCACCGGGATTTTCGTCCTGCGCGTAGTACAGCATCTCCTGAAATCGCAGTACGTCTGTGCCCTCATGCGGGCATGAGGCGCGCACAGAGGCATCGCCGCGAACCTGATCGATCACCAACACATAGCCGGGCTCAGGTGGTGCGCTGTCTGGTGAATAGGCGTTGTATTTGCTTAAATGGGCGTCCTGCAGCCGCTCAATCGCGCGCCGGGCGCGCCGCATCAGCGCGCTATCGTCCAGGGGATGCTGCGTAAGCAGGGTTTCCAGATCGGACGGCTGGGCAGGATCGAAATGCAGTCCGGATCGATCCAGCAGCAAACCCAGCGGTGGCTCGCCAGAGCGGCCGGGATGGATCGAGCGCAGGAAGGCGTCTTCCACATGCAGCAGGTCGCAGCCCTGAGCCTCTGCCACCTGATGGCCACGATGTGCGGTGCCAGCATTGCCCCACACAGCCACCAGATCCGAAGAAGTGGGCTTGCCGAGGCGCAGATCATATCCAGCCAGGGTCAAAATCCGCCGGAGCCTGCGCTGCCAGAGGAACCCCCCGTTGAAATAGAACAGCCGAGAGCGCGCGCTCTCGGCTGTGGTCATCGTCTTGGGCATGATCATGCCATCAGCTGCCGCCAAACAGGGTCTCGACGCTGGCCAACGGGGTCAGCGGGCTGGCCAAGAGCGAGATGGTCTTGGTCCACTGTGCATAAGGCGCTTCGGTCACATAAAGCGTGTCATCATCGCGGATGACAAAATCGCGCGCCACAAACAGCCCGTTGGGCTGGGTCAGGTTCAATACGTACACCATGCGCTGCGCGCCGATCAGATCGGTGCGGCCCAGCACCTGATTGGCAATTTCGGCCTGTTCGTTGCGGAACACAAAGACACCGGTGGGGTCAGACGCGGTCGAGATCAGGCCTCCCACCTGGGCGATCGCCTCCAGCGCGGAGAGGTCCTGCGTTTCGAAATCGACCCGCGCCTGCGCATTGGTGGCACCAAGCGCGGTGAAGGCGCGGCTGTCTTCTTCCACCAGGATTTTGTCACCGCCCCGCAGCGCGATATCCAATTCCGGGTATTTGTAGAGATCCTGGAACCAGATCTTGCCCTGGGTGTTGCCGCGGATGACGGTCACCTGTGCGTTTTCAGGTTCGATTGCCACGCCGCCGGCGCGCGCCAACATGGTGGACAGCGTTCGGGTGGGGCGTTCGATGGCATAGACACCTTGGCCGCCCACGGCGCCTGTCAGGCTGACAGTGGCGCCATCACCTGCGAGACGACGCACCTGCACCTGTGGATCAGGGGTTTGATCTTCGAGTTTCTTGGTGATGGTGCGGCGCAATTGATCCGGTGTGTTGCCCGACGCCCGCAAGCGGCCTGCATAGGGCACAAAGATGAAACCGCCGCTGTCGACTTGCACCTCTTCCAGCACGGTTGCGTTGGTCGCTTCTGCGGCCAGCAAGCCATCGTCGACGTTTTCCCAAATCGTAAGCCCCAGCACATCGCCCGGGCGGATCACGTCAGAGGTCAGTTTTTGTGCGTTCAGGAAAGTGTCAGAAAACCCAAGCGCCGGAACCACGGCGGTGGCCCGTGTCACCCGGTCATTGACCGATACGATGAAGGCATCGCCTTGCTGTTGGACCGATCCGGCGTAGATTTGACGTTTGTTGGGGCCAACCTGTGGCAGCCCGCAGGATGCCACAACAGACATCACGGTCAGCAAAGCCACCGGACGCGCCCAGGAAAAGGGGACGTATTTCACTGCTCGGTCTCCTTGACCAGATGGTTTTTCTTTTATCTTTTGACAGCAAGCTACTGCAGGTTGACCGAAAAATCTAGTCTGACGGATCCGCAGGCTCAGTTGACCACCTGCAACTGTTGCGGGGCTGCCGCTGTTGTGCCCGGCTGCGCGGTATGGGGATGCGCGGCATAAGGATCCTCGACCGCCAGCATGCGGTCCACAACCTGACGCAACAGTTGCTTGCGCCCCTTGCGCGAATAAAAACCACCCGGCAGTTGCGAGGTTTCCAGCAGATAGCGGCGATAGTCCCGATAGGCTCCCAGATCGGGCGCTTTCGGATTGGCAAAGAACGCCGTCAGCGCCTGATCAGACACAAATTGCGGTTTGCCGTAGACGGCTTTGCCAAAGATTTTCAATGGAATGCCACGCCACAGCGCCTGCTGGCCAGCAGTGGAGTTCACAGTCACCGCACTGACGGCGTCGTCAAGCAGCCGGGCGAGTTTGCCGCCCCGCACGTAATGCAGCCGGTCCGCAATGCCATAACGGCATGCAAGATCCCGCAGCTGCTGTCGGACTGGGCTGCGGCCATCCTCCAGGGGGTGGGCTTTCACCACCAAATGGTGATGCTGCGGTGCGCCTTTGGCGAAACCGCGGCAGACCTCTTCCATAAAATCGGCATTGGTCGAAAAGGGCGAATGCGCCTGAAAGGCGCTGTCATGTTCCAATTGCAGCAGCAGCAAATGATAGGGGAAGCCACCATTGCGCACCCGGCGGGTGGCCCATCGCCGCTCCAGCGCTTGCAAGGGCATCAATACGAGACGCCGCAGATAGAGCTGGAATTCCCGAGTGACCGAAATGCCGCGATGGGGGCGAAACGCTGGATAGCCCCGGTTCAGCAGCATCACACAGCCATGATAGAGCGCACCGTAAAAGATATGCTGACGGGTATCGCCCCAATGTGATGGCGGGGGTGCTGCTTCGCGGTCACTATCTGCAAGACTTGCAACCATATCCGCCACATCCATGTCCATCAGCCGTGAATGTCCGTTGGAACCATCACGCTCATACGTGGCCCAATATGGGCGCAGGTAACCCTCTTCGAAGACATGGACACGCAGATGGGCAGCTTTGGCCGCGCGGACCGCATCGGCGTGAATGGCGCGGGTGTCACCATAGAGCACGAGATCAGTGATCTGCCGTTCTGCGATGACCTCTGCGATATGGTCAGCCCAGCGGTCTGGCGTCTGACGGTAGGCAATGTAACTGGCGCGATCTGGCCAAAACACCCGGTCGCCAGCGTTGA
Organism: Phaeobacter sp.; assembly: GCF_022825805.1. Taxonomy (GTDB): domain Bacteria; phylum Pseudomonadota; class Alphaproteobacteria; order Rhodobacterales; family Rhodobacteraceae; genus Phaeobacter. The sequence continues at coordinate 8,771 of NZ_JAJDWC010000092.1, read as the reverse complement.
AACCCACTCGCCAGGTCTGTGCCCCGGCCCGGCGCAGCATAGTGGAGAGCTGATAGAAAAATGGCCCATGCGGCCCCTGCAGAAACAGAAACCGGCGGCCCGCGCTGCTGCGCGGGTCCAAGGTCTGAACCGCGCCTTTGCTGCGGTCCCGGTCGGGGCCTTGGTCAGCGGGCCAGACGGGATCTGTTTTGGGTTCAGGGGGCAATTCGGGTGTGTTGGACATACGCCGGGTCATTTCAAAAAACACTGCGTGCAACCATAGGGCTCAAAGTGGGGAGAAACCAGCCTCCATACCGCCGCCTGCAGGGGTGTTTGCGGGGAATAAACGGTGGAAACGTGCACATCTCGGCGCAGGAGCCAGTGCCGACGCCTGTGTTCGTATCTGTGTCTTGGACTTGCCGAGCCGGGGTGCAATGGCTAGGTCTTGAGCCAAATGGACCCAGCAGCCCGGCCCCGAGGCACGGAGCAGAGAGGAGCGCTCGAGATGTTTACAGGTATCGTCACCGATATTGGCAGCATTGCAGAACTGGAACAGCAGGGGGATCTGCGCGCGCGGATCCGCACCAGCTACGATACTGGCGGTATCGATATCGGGGCATCAATTGCCTCTGATGGGGTGTGCCTCACGGTGATTGCGCTGGGCGCGGATTGGTATGACGTCCAGATCTCGGCGGAAACCGTTTCGAAAACCAATCTGTCCAGCTGGACTGTTGGCAAACGGGTCAATCTGGAACGGGCCTTGAAGGTCGGCGATGAACTCGGCGGGCATATCATGTCGGGCCATGTCGATGGCGTGGCTGAGGTCGTTCAGATCGCTGACGAGGGTGACAGCACCCGGGTAACATTGCGCGCGCCCACTGCTTTGGCTCGGTTCATCGCGCCCAAAGGCTCCGTCGCGCTCAACGGGACGTCCTTGACGGTGAATGACGTCGATGGCTGTGATTTTGGCATCAACTTCATCCCACATACCAAAGAGGTGACCACCTGGGGGGATGTTGCTCTCGGCGATCAGGTCAACTTGGAGATTGATACGCTGGCGCGCTATGTGGCTCGACTGAGCGACGCAATGTGATCCAGGGGCTCAGAGCATACAGGGGTACAGAGCATATATGACAGGCGTCGTGATCTGACCCGCCTGTCAGCTCTTCCAGCCCGCCATCTCTTCAGCCTGTCATCTTTCCAAAAATACTCCGGGGTGAGGCCGCGAGGCCGAGGGGCAGCGCCCCTTTCTGATACCGGCATACAGCCTGACCCCCGCATACAGCACCGGCATATGACACCTGCATATGACACCGCCGGCCGGGGTTGCCTATCGGCTACCACATGTCCCCTACGGTGTAGCCCGCCGGGAAAGGATCACTTGGGTCCAACGTGTAGTTCGACAGCCCATAGATCCAGCCCTGGCCCGACAGGCTCGGCACGATGGCGCGATAGCCGCCGACGGTGGTTTCGGCTTCGATGCGGCCGGTGAATGTGGTCCCAAGCGGTCCGGCATTCACGTAATCCTCGCCAACGCGCAATTGCCCACGGGCATGCAACACGGCCATTTTGGCGCAGGTGCCGGTGCCACAGGGGGAGCGGTCCAGAATGCCACTGGCATCCTGCGGGCGCGCGGGATCAAAGGGGCCTGTTGAAATGGTGATGGCTCCCCGCCCATGCGTGTCTGCTGTCACCGGATCCGCCCATAGATTGGTGATCGTGGGGCCCGTAATGGCAGGGTTTTCGGGGTGCACAACAGGCAGCTGCTCGGCGGTGGCGTGGCGGATGGCCTCGCTGATGCGCACGATTTCGCCCCCATTTTCGGCGGCAAGCGATAGGCCGAGCTGTTCGGCGTGTGCCAGGACAAAGAACATCCCGCCCCAGGCCACATCCACGGTTACCTTGCCCACGCCGGGTACATCGACCACCGCGTCCAGATGCATGACAAATGCGGGCACGTTGCGGAACTCCACCCGCGTGACCTTGCCGTCGCGGCAGGTGGCGCGCACCCGGATCAACCCTGCGGGCGCCTCCAGCGTCAGTTCGGTCACCGGCTCGACCATGGGAAACACTCCGGTTTCCAAAAGCACGGTGACAACGCAGATTGTGTTAGAGCCAGACATGGGCGGATATTCGGTTTGCTCAAAAATAATGAACCCAGCGTCCGCCTCGGGATGGCAAGGAGGGACGATGACGTTGCCGCAAAGACCGGGGTTGCCACGCGGCTCGCGCAGCATCTGCAGGCGGATATCGTCATGACGGCGGGCCATGTCCTGCATTTTCTCAAATACACTCGCGCCCCGCAGCAAGGGCATGCCACCGGTGATGACGCGGCCAGACTCGCCCTCTGCGTGTGCTTCAACCGCTTGAATGATCCGTGATGTGCGCATCAGAACTCCCTTCGACAACGGATCCGAGACACCGTGACTTCAAATTGGATCCAATCCTAGTTCTGCATATCCTGCAGGCGCGGTCCAGTCCGGATGTGGCCGCCGGTGGCCGGGTTGACCCGTGGTTTGCGGGACTGGCATTTGCAGCTGTCTTGGGGTAACTGCCTAACATATCCCGCTGCGCTGACTCAGTTGCAGCTGCCCACCGAAAGGTTGCATGTATGAGCTTTGAAACTCCCGGTCCGGTCGAGGCCCAGTTGCGTGACGCAATCAGCCCGATTGAAGACATCATCGAAGACGCCCGCCAGGGCCGGATGTTCATTCTGGTCGATCACGAAGACCGCGAGAATGAGGGGGATCTTGTGATCCCGGCGCAGTTTGCCGACGCCGCGGCTGTGAATTTCATGGCAACCCATGGGCGTGGTCTGATTTGTCTGCCAATGACCGCAGAACGTGTGGACGCGCTGGGCCTGCCTATGATGGCGGTGAACAATTCATCGCGTCACGAAACTGCCTTCACCGTGTCGATCGAAGCCCGCGAAGGGGTCTCCACCGGGATCTCCGCTGCAGATCGTGCCCTGACGATTGCTGAGGCGATCAACGAAGACAACACCATGGCGGCCCTGGCCACGCCGGGTCATGTATTCCCGTTGCGGGCCAAACGGGGGGGCGTCTTGGTGCGCGCCGGTCATACCGAAGCGGCGGTGGATATCTCGCGGCTTGCAGGTCTGCATCCCTCCGGTGTGATTTGTGAAATCATGAAAGAGGACGGCACCATGGCCCGGCTGCCGGATCTGGTGGCCTTTGCGCAGACCCACGACATGAAGATCGGCACCATCAGTGATCTGATCACCTATCGGGCGCGCAATGATAACTTGGTGGTGGAGACATCCCGCGAAACCGTGACCTCCGAATTTGGCGGTGACTGGGAGATGCGGTTGTTCACCGATCAGACCCATGGGGTGGAACATGTGGTGATGATCAAAGGGGATATCTCAACCCCCGAACCGGTCTTGTGCCGCACCCATGCGTTGCACGAGGCGACTGATATCCTCGGGCTCGGACCCAAGCCTGCGGCGCAGCTGCCGCGCTCTATGGAGCTGATCGCCAAAGAGGGGCGCGGCATTGTTTGCCTGTTCCGCTCCCCGCGCAGCGCGCTTTATGCGCAGGATGACGATGGCCCACGGACCATCAAACAAACCGGTCTTGGCGCCCAGATCCTGTCCAAGATGGGGATTCAGGAATTGATCCTGCTCACCGATTCTCCAAAGACAACCTATCTCGGTCTCGATGCCTACGGGCTGCAGATCGTGGGCACCAAACCTCTGCTGAAGGACGCTTGATATGGCCGGACATGAAACTCATTACACCCTGCCGCGCCCGGAATTCGACAAGCCGGTCAAATTGCTGATCGTTGTTGCGCCATACTACAAGGATATTGCCGACAATCTGGTGGCGGGCGCACGTGCGGAGATCGAAGCCGCAGGTGGCAGCTGCGAGGTGATCGAGGTGCCAGGTGCGCTTGAGGTGCCGACAGCCATTGCCATCGCAGATCGCAGCTCAAACTTTGACGGTTATGTCGCGCTTGGGTGTGTGATCCGCGGCGAGACCACGCATTATGACACGGTGTGCAACGACTCCAGCCGGGCTATCCAGCTGATGGGCCTGCAAGGTCTGTGCATCGGCAATGGCATTCTGACCGTTGAAAATCGCAAACAGGCGGAGGTCCGCGCGGATCTGGCCGATCAGAACAAGGGCGGCGGCGCAGCGGCTGCGGCCTTGCATCTGATCGCGCTGACGCGTAAGTGGGGCGCCCAAAGCAAGGGAGTCGGCTTCAAGGCGCCTTCCGAGGCCATCAAACTGGCCGACAGAGACAACGGACCCACAACAGCATGACCACTTCGGACGGCCAAGACGCACCGCGCAAGGGCAACGACAAATTCAAGATGAGATCCGCGTCCCGGCTTTATGCCGTGCAGGCGCTGTTTCAGATGGAACACAGCAATCTGACCTTTGACCGGGTGATCGTTGAATTCGAAGACCATCGTTTCGGCGAGGTGTTCGAGGATGGCGAAATGGCGGAAGGCGACAGCAAAGTGTTCCGCTCGCTTGTCGAGACGGCCGTCAACCACCAAGCCAAGATCGACCAGATGACAGACCGTGGTCTGGTGGCGAAATGGCCAATCGCGCGGATCGACCCGACGTTGCGGGCCTTGTTCCGGGCGGCGGGTGCAGAGTTCGTCGAAAACACGACACCGCCCAAGGTTGTCATCAACGAGTTCGTCGACATCGCCCGCGCCTTCTTTCCAGAAGGCAAAGAACCGAAGTTCGTCAATGCCGTCCTGGATCACATGGCGCGCGAAGCCCGGCCAGAGGCGTTCTGAGCACCGGCACTCTGAAACTACTCTAAAACGCGGCCTGCTGATCACAGCTCTTTCTTGGCTGATCACCGCATCATCAAAACGCTGGGCCCGTCCCGGCGTTTTTTGTTTGCATCGTTTCTGCGCATCTGGTGCGGCAAATCCGGCCACAGCCCCAATTGCGGCTGGACGCGGCGCGGCAGACTGCTACGTTTCTGACAACAGCAGGAGAGATGCGATGCCGAAACTGGTGAAACTCTACATCAAAAATGTTGCGATCGGATTTGGTATAGCGGGGGTCTTCGTGGCCACATTGCTGTGGTTCAACGTGATGAACCTGTGGCATCTCGTGGCCAGCTCGGACAGTGGCTTGCTTGCTGTTTTGTTGTTGTGGGTCATGAATGGGATCGTCTTTGCCGGGGTTCAATTCGGCTATGCGGTCATGTCCCTCGCCAGCAATGAACGCCCCCCGCGTGGCGGCATGCCGGTGACCCCAGATCTGCAGAAAGAACTGATCCCCGTGCGTGTCCCCGCTGAGCAGAGCCGCCAGCATCTGCGCCGTCGCTGAGCAGAGTTGCCCTAAGCGATCAGGTGCGTGGTCAGGCGCCTTTACTGACAATACTGATATTTGCAAAGCCGCCTGCATGTGCATGGCGGCTTTTGTATGTGGGCTGATGCGGCTTCTTGCCGAGCCTGCCTGCGACTTGCGCCGCCCAAACCGCGCTTTGCGCGCAGTGGTTTCCCTAGCCTAGCGTTTCAATACCAGACCAATAATCACTCAGCCTAAGCTGTCAGGGCTGTCAGAAGGGGGGGAAGCGGCGGGACCACCAGACAACCGTACGACTTTGATTCCCGAGGACCTGTATATACAGGTGGGCGCCAGGTAACTGGGCCAGGACCCAGACAGAGCCAGCTCCCTCGGAATTGCTTAAGGCCACCGGAATGCTGTCGGTCACGAGAAGGGCAGAACCCGCCACGGATCTACCTAGGGGCCTTACTGGGGTGAGGCAAGGGCAATCGGTGTTTTTGGTGCGAAACCCTGCTATCCGGCAGCGGGCGGGGCCAACTGAAGCCGCGTTTGATGTTGCATTTTGTTCACGACTTGTTCACACAAGGGGTATGTTTCAAGATCTTACTCCCGGACAGCGTTTGGCCCGTGGTGTGTCTCGTCAGCTGCTGACGCTGGGATTTGCCACGATGGAAGAATTTGTGCCAACCCGCGGTCTGCGGGTGGATGTCATTGGGCTGGGGCCGAAGGGCGAAATCTGGGTGGTGGAATGCAAATCGAGCCGAGCTGATTTCCAGTCGGATGCGAAATGGCAGGGGTATCTGGAATGGTGCGACCGGTTCTTTTGGGCCGTGGATGTCGATTTTCCGACCGAGCTGCTGCCGGACGATACCGGGCTGATCATTGGGGATGATTACGATGCAGAAATCATCCGTATGGCACCAGAGGACAAACTGCCCGCCGCCCGGCGCAAGAAGATGATCCAAAAATTTGCAACAGACGCCGCGCTTCGATTGCAGCGTCTGCGCGACCCGCAGCCTGGCGTCTAAGGTACGCAGAGACAGCCAGTCGCGTACAGGTCGCATATGGTTGGTTCGCTTTGACTGTGCAGCACGGCCCAACCAGTACGCCGGCTCGCCGCGCATGTCTGCGACGTCGCGCGTTTACTTCGCCAGGGAGGCTGCGGCCTGCGCTGCTGCCATGATTTCTTCGGCAATCTCATGGGCTTCCTCTGGATCAAAGTCCATCGGGATTTCCACGCCATTAGCTTCGATGAAGATGCGGACCATACCGGCGTCGGTCGGGCCGATCTGCATGTTGGCTTCGATGTCGCGCTCGGTGTTGATACCCATGTGGCGCTCCTGTGCTGATGCTTGCATTGACTGGATCTGCTAGACTGGGCAGGCGGCAAAGGCAAGCATCTGTTCGCGCCTGCAAGCACGGCAGTGACCGTAGGATTTCCACCCGGTGCGCTGCAGCGCTGGCAGGGAAGAGGGCGCAGGTCACTCCCTGGGGAAAGCAGATTTTCGGCCTCTCGCTTACACTTGCGCCGTGGGTTCGGCGGCACGCTACTTTGGGAGCTGGGCCGGATGCATGCACTGGGGGTGCCGATCGGAAGTGCGCAAAACAGCTGCGCAATAAGGTGAAAAACTTGTGGCTTTCCTCTTGCGCTCCTGATTGGGCTGTATTAAATCGCCCTCAGTGCCGCCTTAGCTCAGTTGGTTAGAGCGCCTGATTGTGGATCAGGAGGTCCCCCGTTCGAGCCGGGGAGGTGGTACCACCCTCACATTCCAATTCAAAGCTACAACACTCGGCAAATTCCGCTGGCGGTTTGCTGTGATTGATCTCTTTCACAGATCAACGCCGCCATGTCCGCATGCGGATGCAGCGTCGGGCGTTGCTCTCAGTCGTCGTTTTTAGTTTTCGCCCTCAGTTTTCACCAACTGTGATTTTTACGCGCTGCTCAATCGCGCCACTCAGGCTGTTTAGGATCAGAATCTCATTCTCTTGCGTGACAACCGCGATCCAACCTTCCCCGAATGTGACCGCTCGCGCAGTGATGCCATCGGGCAGGGCGATTGCCTCTGGCAGAGTGGGACCGGTCGACGACAAACGGATGACAAGCAGTGTCAGAACCACTAAGAACCCGCAGACCATAACCACCGTCAAAGTGGTCACCATACGTCGCAGGAACTTCAGCTGCGGCGTTTCAGTCGGAACATCGTTTTCAGAGGAATGTGTCATGGCCAGCCGCCGGATCGAGTTTGTCATCGCGGAAAACCCGCCTAAGCGGCTTGATAAAGCGGTTTCGAGAGATGTGCCAGAGGAAGCGACCTTGTCGCGCACCCGCCTCGCACGGCTGATTGAGGCAGGACAGCTGTCCGTTGACGGCGTTGTCGTCGTTGATGCAAAAGCGCGCGTCGCGGAAGGCGCTGTGATCGCCATCACCGTGGAAGAGGCCGAAGACAGCCATATTGGCCCAGAGGATATCCCGCTGGATGTGGTGTTTGAAGATGACGATCTGATCGTGATCAACAAACCGGCAGGCATGGTCGTGCATCCCGCGCCGGGAACCCCCTCTGGCACGTTGGTGAATGCGCTGCTGCACCACTGCGGTGACAACCTCTCGGGGGTTGGCGGCGTCAAACGGCCCGGCATTGTCCACCGCATCGACAAGGAAACCAGCGGTCTGTTGGTCGTCGCGAAATCCGATGCAGCCCATCAGGGATTGGCTGCGCAGTTCGAAAAACACACGGTAGAGCGATATTACCGTGCGCTGTGTTACGGTGTGCCCGACAGCAATGATCCGCGCCTTCGCGGTGTAAAGGGGGCGAGTTTCGAGCCCGGCAATATCCTCAAGCTGACGACCCAACTGGCGCGCCACAAGACCGACCGCCAAAAACAGGCGGTTCTGTTTCAGGGCGGACGCCACGCCATTACGCGGGCGCGCATTGTTGAACGGTTTGGCACGCCACCTGTCTTGGCGCTGGTGGAATGCTGGCTAGAGACGGGCCGCACGCATCAGATTCGGGTCCATATGGCCCATGCGGGCCATGGTCTGGTGGGCGATCCTGTCTATGGCGGAAAACGAAAGCTGGCGGCCAAATCACTGGATCCCGCGGTTGCCGCTGCCGTGCAGGGGTTTGCCCGACAAGCGCTGCATGCCGCGGTGCTGGGCTTTGTGCATCCAGTGAGCGGTGAAGACATACGCTTTGAAGCGCCGTTGCCGGACGATATGGACGATTTGTTGGCGGCTTTGGCTGGGTAGCGCCTGACGGCCTTTGCGGTCGCAATCCAACGCAAAACTCCAATTCCGGTTTGCGCACCAGTTGCGGCGTCATTCCTCGGTTGTTGCGCAGTTCGTCTGAGCAGCCGCGTTGAGTGAGCAGTGTCGTTATACTTAGCGTCATCGAACTTCCGAGTTTTGATGAGTTGACGTCATGCGTGAAAACGGTTCAGTTAGGCTCATGATCCGCCCCGGTTTTCTTACCCCTTCAGAGCGTCGAGAGCTTGAGGCTTGCGTGCGCAGTCATC
>NZ_JAJDWC010000084.1 GCF_022825805.1 Phaeobacter sp. | reverse complement strand
GGGGCGGTGTATGGCGTCTGAGCCTTGTGGCGTTGACCACGTTTTCTAGCGAGCCAGCACCGTCTCTCTTCATCGTCTCGAACAGTTGAAAGCGGCCGGTCTGGACCGCGGAGCAGAAGGAAGAGGGTATGAACAAAGTACACACGAACAGATCATCGGCATAGATGTCAGCCGCGACTGCTTGACGTTCATTGTCTGCCGGACATTCATAGGTTGCGGCTCCCGAACAGCGATGAGGGTCGCGCACAGCTTGTTGGTCTGGCACAATCAACGCACGCGCTTGTCTGTTTCGAAGCGACTGGAGGGCAGGAATGGCGTCTGTGGACCGCGCTGGATGCAGCCGGGATCGCGACCCGACAGTTGCCGCCAGCTCAGATCAAAGCCATCGCCACCAGCCGTGGCACACGCGCCAAGACGGATCGGATCGACGCGGAACTCATTGCGCGTTTCATGGCATTTCGACCAGACGCAGGGCGCGAACTGCCTCATGGGAAATTGCGCCTTCTCAGAGCCTTGGCATCAAAGCGCGCGCAGCTTGTCGAGACGCGCAAGAGACTTCTGGCGCAGATCAAGGCGCATGAGAAATTGGGAACGGATGAGATTTTCACTGAAGCTGATGCTGAGCTGCGAGCGCTACTGGATCGACAGATCGGTAAATTGGAAGATCAGATTGCCCAGACCATCGCCGCAGATCAGGGCCTTGCAAAAACCGCTGATATCTTGCGTTCTGTTCCTGGGATCGGCCCCGTTGCCAGCACTATTCTTATCGCGGAAATGCCTGAACTGGGCCAACTCTCGGGAGAACAAGCTGCCGCGCTCACGGGTCTGGCTCCCATTGCTCACGACAGCGGTGCGATGCGTGGCAAGCGCGCCATTGGTGGGGGACGGCGACAGGTACGACACGTCATGTTCCAAGCTGCTCTCGTCGCGAGCCATCACAATCCGCATCTCAAGATCTTCGCAAATCGTTTGCGCGACGCGGGCAAACCACACAAAGTCATCATCACAGCAGTCGCCAGAAAGCTTGTTACAATCGCGAACGCACTCCTCAAATCTAGGCAAAACTGGTCGGCTCAGACCGCCTGAGAAATACAGTTGCTAGTACTTTATCCGAATCTCGATCGTCTTGTCCGTACGCTTCAACTCGAGCCGTGTTTCGCTGAAAATCGGTGGTGCCAAATTTGTTTTTGGGTTTTGTGAAAAACCATAGCCCTCGGTTGGAATACCAAATGCGCCAATGTCTAATTCTCCGTTGCCATTTTCATCATGAATAACAGAAACTGCGTATTGCCCCTCTTCTAGTGACAAAGTTATTTCTGGCACTCCATTAGTGTCCGAAAGCAGGAGAAAACCACTCGCAAATGCATTGTCCGCGCCGGAAAGGAAGGACGTTTCATCAGTATAAACTGCATATAAAATATTTCCGTCCCTACTTTCCAGTCCAGTCAATTCGATCGTCAATTCGAGAGCGGACGCTTCGGATAAAAAGGTTGTGACAAAGACTACAGCAAGGTGGAGGAACTTCATAAGTCAAATCTCATTTCCAGGATTGTTTTCATGTCGCCAGATACGAATTCGTCACCAGTCTCGCCGATAGACCATTCGCGCACTATATTCACGTCGAATCCGGATCTTTCGAAATGGATGCCAAGGCGTATGTTCGAAGATCCGTCATCAACATTGTAAATCTCGCTCAGCGTACCGTCGACAATTCCGAAACTACGCTGCGCGGATATGCCCAGGTAGTTTTGCCGCAGATAAGGTAGTGGACCGAAACCTCCACCAATTGCCACCCACTCGCTTTCCGTCAAACCAGTTCCATCGTGGAACGCCTCAAGGGTAAGGGACAAGCTAGGGTCAAAAGGAGGGTTCACAGTCACGCCAAGCGCAAACTGCGGAAACCATGTATCATCCGCACTGCCCAAGGCACCCGCTGTCGCCAACGCGGCTCTCTTGTCGAAACGGCGAACATCACGTTGGAAGATGATTGTCCCATACGACAAAGCGAAATCGTTCAGCGCAGTTGACGCAGCGACCCCCAAACTGAATGTGTTTATGTTGCCTTCTGCATAGCGCGCAACAAGCTCGTAATCCGCGCCACCAGCGAAACCCGCATGGCTCATGACGACTTGATCAAGACCCTGATTCGCACCATCAGGTTCGTTTTTAAAGTCGCTGCTGAACAAAAAACGTGTTGTCGCCGATCCGCCGAAATGCGCAATTGCAACTTGCGGCAACCCGGCCAGAGCTCCCGATGTATCGCGAATGTCGAAGTTCAGGCGATCAGACTGAACGACGTCCAGCGGGCGAAAGAACTGTGATTTGTCATAGGTCGCGATTGCCTTGCCAAACGTCAATGACAGAGCTTCGCCCAGATTAGTTTGTACGAAGGCTTCCTGCACCTTCAACTCTAGATCGTCGTCTTCTAGGACGGCTTTGAGTTTCAATGTGACAGCACCACAGCCATAGCGCCCAAGCAAAAATTGCGTTGCCTGCGGGTCGCTATCCCCGTCAAAATCCAGGCCAACAGTGGCCGAGGCGCAATCCACGCCCGTTTGAGCAAAGGCGTGCGCTGGCCCGACCAAACATATCAGCGCAATGAATGATAGGCGCGTCATCTATGGATCGCACTGGGAGAGAAGTGCCCCGGCGAAAAGCGGTTGCTGCTGATCTTTTCAATTCTCAGCTCGGTTTTTGATCCGCGTGGCGAGGCAAAAGTAATCGTAGGAATCGCAGGGGTCTGTGACCCATCAAACGGGATATAGCGCACGTCGCTGAACGTCGCTGTGCGAAACAGTTTACCACTCGTCAGGAAATACTCTGCGAAGATGGGCTTCAACCGGTTGGGATCAACATATAAATTGATTGTGCGAAACGTGCTGGCTCTACTCTTGGCGGCTAGTGCTAGTTTTTTTACCGCGCGCCCGCCGAATGTTGCCGCTGATTGTTCTGTGATCCGGTAATCATCAGCGAAGCGCAACTGTGTGATATCACCAATGACGGTTTCGCCGCGTAGACTTTGGATCTTCGGGATACGGATCGTTCGGCGTGAGCCAGGCGAGAATAGCCATAGCCCTTCTTGAGTATAGAGATATTTCTCGCCACGGTCGCCGCCCGAAACGATTTGCGCAAGCGAGTTTCCTTTGCCGTCTTGATCTGACTTGAACCGGGTCACTTGCCCATCGCTGGTACGAACCGAGAAATCGACGGTGACCGCCCCGGATGGTAGCCGCAACTGATCGATCTGCTCCAGCACATTCGCCTGCCCTCCGACAGCCCAAAGCAGGGACGCGACAACAATCGTAAAGCTTTGAATGGGGAATACATCCATGGCCTTCATCCTTCTACAAGATCTATGATCGAGCGCTTGAACAGTCGCGACACCGTCAGCGCCGCCGCGAGAGAGGCGAGCGCGATGACGCCCAAAGAGATAAATGCAGCCGCTGGTGCGTCCCAAAACAACACCAGAGGCACGTCAACGTTCTGACCCGGCGGCGGCGGCAGCATAATGCCCGCGCCATCCAAAAAACGAGACACGGCAAACGACATTGAAAGCCCCACAATTCCACCAATCAGGCTCAGGATCACCCCCTCGCCAAGAAACAGCCCCATAACAGCCCGTCGGCGCATTCCGAGGGCAAGCAAAACCCCGATTTGGCTTTTCCGTTCAAGGATTGAGGCACTGATTGCGCTGAGCAGCGAGATAAACACAACCATCGACAAGATAACGGCAAGCACTGTGAATTGCGCCAAGTTCGACTGCCGAATTTGGTCGTAGATTGGTTCCACCTCCCGCCAGGTCAGTGCTTGCAAACCGTCTGGCAATTGCGCATTCAGTTCGGCTGCGAGTGTGACGGGTTCCGCAGCACCGTCATTGTAGACTACGAAGCGAGAGACGTCCTCGGTATCCAGCAGAAACTGTATATTCCTAAGCGGCATCTCAATCAGCACTGCGTCGTTAAAGCGGTTCCCTGTCGAGATGAGGCCGACCACTGTTAGGTCTATCGCATTAATGGCGTTCTGTTTGGTTGTCGTCAGCAGCGTTATTGCATCGCCTACATCCAGTGAAAGCTGCTCGGCCAAAATTTGGCCGATGGTCGCGCGAAAATCTTCGCCTTTGCTGTTGCGTAAACCTTGGCCGGTAAGGACGGGCGAGACAGATCGGCGCAGCCGCGTGTCCGCCCCAACATCCAACCCCAAGCCGGAGAAAGGCACTGTTTTTTCTCCGTTAGAGGCAAGGCCCCCTGCGTTCATCTCGGCAAAGACACGCACGTCGCGACCGTCCAGAATGGATTTTATTGCGGCCTGTTGGTCCAGTGAAATTGTGTGCTCCACGCCGCCATCGGTGTAACCCATGAACTGCTCTAGCTGACCGATTTGAAGATGCCCGGTGCCTCCATGTACAATACTGAATTGCAGACCGAAGAGGCTGCCAAGGATAAATCCAATCGTGAGGTGAACGGACAACACCGCGGTGGCGATAATTAAAATCACTGGACCCGAGCGAGTCGTTCGACGCAGCACACCCTTCAATGCGAGAATGACGATCTTACGCATGGCAATCCAAGCTCAAGACCTGGTCTGCGGCCTCAAGAACCTGCGCGTCATGCGATGCAAGCAAAATTGTCAAAGCGTGCTTTGCCCGAAGGTCCAAAAAAAGTTGAATCATCCTGTCGCGGTTTTCATCGTCGAGACTGGACGTCGGCTCGTCCACTAACAGAAGTGATTTCTTCCCCGCGATCGCGCGGGCGACCGAGACGCGCTGTCGCTGTCCACCGGACAGTTGATCACGGCGATGCCACGCGCGGTCTTCCAATTGAAAATCGGCCAAGAGCTCCATCGCCCAGTCTTGCTTTTGGCGCGATGTGAGCGGCAGATCATGCATCGAAAGAGCTATGTTTTCCAGGGCGGTTAGCTCGGGCAGCAAATGAGAGTTCTGGAATACGAAACCAATTTCCGTGCGCCGTAACGCTTCACGGCGTGCGGCAGACGCTGCTGAAATCGGCTCGCTACCCAGGTAAATCTCGCCTGAATCGAGGTCATCGAACCCTGCAGTCAGGTTCAGGATGGTACTCTTCCCCACTCCCGACCGCCCCGAGATTGCAAAAACTGTTCCTTTTGGGACCGCGAAAGACAGGTCTGAAAAAATCGTCTGAATGCGGTCGCCATCCTGAAACGACTTGCCAACGCTTTGATATGTGAGCGCGTAGTCCATCGGTCATACCTGCCGGACCGGTTATCGGGGCGCCTGAGCACCAACGACAACCATCGTGGTATCCCACCAGTAAGAACAGCTTTCAGGCGGGTTCAGGCCATCGCAGATTTCTGTGTCGAAACGGCTAAAATGCTCAAACAGCTTGCGTTGATGGCGACGACCAAGATGGTCCGTCTCGCCAGTGTAATAGGTGAAAGTTCCCTCCGGGTGGAGCAGTCGCCGCGCTGTATCGAAGAAGTTCTCCGCGTAACAGCTTTTGCGCAACGCGTTATCATACCAGTCTTTTTCGCTTTCCGGGTAGGTGTCGAAGAAAATCCCATCAAAGGGGTCGACCAGCAGGGCGCATTGGTCTTGCCATCGACCTTCGATCACTGTCACGCATACATCGGGATAGTTTGCTCCCCACGCCCTTGCGCGATCAACAACCTCCGGGTTTGCTTCAACGACCGTGTACGATGTTGCGCCGAGCCGTAGCATTTCGGCCGCCGAGATCCCCATCCCGAACCCAATTTCCAGAACGCTGGCCCCAGGACCTGCAATTTTGCGGGCCATATGATGCATGAGCGGCGTTTCCCATGACTGCATCACCTCTTGCTGTGCAATGAGCAATTCAGTGTCGTCGAGAGATGGCGACGCGTCATGCAATGCGCCGACCAGCGGCGCGCGCTGCGAGTGGGCGGCAGGGTTCTGACCGTGCAGTACCACAAGATGCTCGGCAAAGTCAGATATAGCTCGTTGAATGATCCAGAACTTTTGATCCTCGGTGTATTGCGTCAAGAAGCCCTTGCTTGGCTCAAACGAGACATTGAACAGATCACATTGAGCGCCGGACATGGTCACACCAAGTTGCGGATGAGAGGCGAAAGGTTTGTTCATCTCGCACGCCCCGCTGCTACATAGAGGTTGCGGTCGCTTGCGCTCCAAATCAGCGCAAGGCCAAGCACGAGCATGGCTGTACCTGCGTTGTAAACATAGGTCAGGCCTTCGCCGCTGAACGCCGCAATCAGCATGCCGTTCAGATGGTAGAAAGGCGAGGTTGTAATGAAACCAGCGCTCCAACTTGGAAGAACTTCTACCGGCACAAAAACGTTCGATGACATCAGCGCGTAGATGTTCACGATATTTGCAATCGCCAGCATCGACTGACTGTTCTTGCAAATGCGCGCAACGCCAAGCGCAACTCCGAAGCAAAACATGCTGGCCATCGCCAAGGCAGCGAGGCCAACCAGTGCTACAGTTAGCGTCAACTTGTGTTCAAGCCCAAGCACCAAAAAAGCACCTGTTATGAAAAACATGGAGAAACCAAGGATAACGGTCACTCGCGACAAAACCAGCGACAGCGTTACACCAAAAAGCGAGTAAGGGCTCGCCACGTAAAACAGCAGCGCATTGTGGGCACGGTTTTCGCCTATCGACAACGCCAGGCCGAAAATCGCGGTAGATACCAATGTCAGCATCGTCAACCCGATGACAGAGACGAACCGAAACCCGTCGGATTCTGCGCCACCGGGATCGAACAACAAGATCAGGAAGACCAGCATCATCACAGGATAGAAAATTGTCCAAAACAGCGCTGACACGTTGGTTACGTAGGACCTTGTTTCAAGCCAGAAGACTGAGAATACAGGCATTGCTTTCTCCTCTATGCAGAACTATCGAATGCCAGGGCGTGATCGTGCTCAATCGGCAGGTGGACTTCTTCGGCTTCAAGGCTCAGCAGCAGGTCGTATGTGGTCACGCTGCGCCATGCCAAGCCCATACGCTTGCCACCAAAGCGCGGGTCCTTGGGAAGGTCCTTTAAGGCCTTTGTGCCAAAAACCATGGCTTTCAGCGGGTCAGGCGCGACGACCAGTCTGCGTTCTCGACTTTCTGCGATGACACGCATCAACCGAACACGCTCTGCTGCGTCTTCAAAGGTAATCTCCAGAACGCCTGCTCCAAAACGGTCACTCATCAACTTACCAAGGCCGCTATGCGATGACACGCGCCCTTCTTCGATCAGAACGACTTCCTGTGCTGCGCTCAGGATTTCTGCATCGTGTGTTGCGACAATGGACGTAAGACCGGCCGCATTGCGTGCCTGAAGTGCTGCTTTCACGATGCGAATGGTTTTCTCGTCCAGGCTGGCTTCTGCTTCGTCCAAAATAGCAAGCGCGGGTCCATGGCCTAACGCCAGGAACAGGTTGAGCCGCTGCTTCTGACCACCGGACATTTTGTCAATGATCCGACCTGAAAACTCGGACGGCTCAAGGCCCTGTGCTGTCGCATGGGTCTGCGTCAACCGGTGTGCTCTGCGATGAAACGCCAGAAGGCTCCCAACTCTCAGACCAGGGGGAAAGCTCTGCTGCTGGCTTGCAAAACCCAGAAAATGGCGGTGCGGGGGCGGCGTATCGGCGTAAGTCGTACCGTTTACCCGCGCTTCAACAGAAAGATCAGGCCGCAAGCCCATCAGACCGTTGACCACAGTCGACTTTCCGGACCCGTTCGGCCCGATGAGCGCCGTTGTGCAGCCGGGTTTGAAGGCAAGGTTCTGGACTTCCACAGACACCGGAGCAGATGACCTGCCAGTCCGCATGGATTTCAATGAGATGATGTCAACATTGGGCAATGGCTTGCTCCGCTATTGTACGGTTCAACTGGTCTGCAGTTTCCGGCCTGCCGAATTGAGTGGTCATGACCTCCGCCAACTCGCGCGCACGATCCAACGAGCCTCCCGCGAAATCAGGCAAGTAGCGGTAGAGGTACATCAAGGTGATCGTCGCATCGGCGCCAATAGATGGGTCATCAGATGCCTGCGCAAGAAAGGCCATCGCCTCTTCGGCACTTTTGGCAAAGCTGTCCCGTCCCTCTGCGCTTTGCATACGGCCCAGAATATCCGCCAACTCAAAATACCAGTCCGTCTCTTCCGGGGCACCGTCGCGAGCCTCAAGGGCCCATGCTTGCATCTGCCGGTCGGCTTCCGACGGAAATTGATCGACGGCGACCAGCCCCAAGAAGCGGCCAAGATTGCGCCAATCTTTGAGGTTTAGACTTGTCTTATCTTTGGTGGCAAGTTTGTTGACGGCATCCTTGAAGGCCTCATGATGGCCCGCGAAATAATCGTATTCCAGATCATTACTCGGCCCTCCATGGTCTTTGCTGCGCAGTGTCGCCCCAACCTCAGAGATTTTTTCTTGAAAGAACGAAACGCATATATTGGCATCCTCACAATCGCGCGCGGCTTGCAAGAAGGACCGCAGCCCATCCTTACCACCCTGTATAAACGCAGCACACAAACCTGCTGAGCCAAGCGTATAAGGGTCCTTACTTGAAGCTCCGATGCGTACGGTTCTGGACAGCCAACCCTGGGCCTTTTCAAGGGCTGAGATCTGCGCCGCCACGCTCAAAGCACGTTCCAAAAAAACGGCGATCCCTTCGTCCAGTACGGAAAAGCCCGACAGGCCAAAGCAATGGGTAAACTCATGTGGTAGATGTCCGCTCACAATGGCGTCGCTCCGCTCAATGCAAGCAATGGCGACATTATTGGGGAATACCGCGCTAAACTGAGACTTAGGCGCATCCAGAACGATGGCTATCCGCAGCCTTGTGCGGATAATGCCCATTTCGTCAGCGTAGGCGATGCAGGATCGCATCGTCTCGGCGAGCCGCGATAGTTCGGCAGGAGCCGCATCATCGGGCAGCACCAGATAATCGGTCTGTGACACCTGAACCGCGCGCATTGTGCTGGACAGAAACGGGCGCGCAATTGCGAGGTAATCGTCCGATAGCGCTTCGCGCGTATGGGGCGCCCAAGTTTGATTTTCAATCAAACCTGATGCGTCCCATAGCGCATTCATCTCGATATCAGTATAAAGTCTGGCGACAGCATCACGCATCACTCGCGGCTCCATACCACAGAACATGACCTAGCGTTTCGGTTCGCGGATCTGCGCCCAGCAAGGCGGTGCCTCGATCGTCGAAGAAGCCCCCCCAATGCAAGGTGTCCACGCCCTGATCGGCCAGCGCCAGCCCAACGTGGTGGCTGACAATCCCAAGCTCCATCAGCGCAAATCGATACCCGGCGAAGCCATATTTGACGACTGTCCGTTCCCAGACTGCGCTGAACAAGATCGCGCCTTTAGTGGTCTGTGCCAAAGTCTTATCGCCAATGCACAGCGCGTTTGCGGCTTCGCCCATTGGCACCCGGGCGCGCAGAACGCGCAGCTTTGCCCCAGCAGGATCTACATGGCGGAGAGCGAAATCATCGCCTTCTCTTTCCAGCAGATGGATCTCAACCGGGTACAGTCCACCAGGAGACGGGTATGGCCGCCAGTGAAAGAACACCTCTTCGTCGATTACCGATTGAGCATTGCGCTGCGGGACCAAGCACCGCAATGCGGCCATCAACCGTGTGCGGTCAAAGGGGGCTTCCGGGTCAAATTCACGGCAGGATCTACGCGCAGAAAGGCAGGTCGCCAATCGCTCTGGAAGAGGTTCTGTCAGTTCCTGCACATCCACTTCAGGTGCAACCTTATAATTCCGCGATGCTTCCTGTGCACCGCGCGCGCTGTCGACATATTGTCCGGACCTCAGGAACGCATCCATCGAACTGATCGGTTTGGATTTAGTTCGGTCATGAAAGGTGAGCACCTCGGGCATTTCCGGGGCATCAAAGCTGTTAGGTGTCAAGTAAGAGTCAAACGCCATAGTGCACCTCAAGGAAAACAATGGGGGGGATCGAGAGTGACGAACACTGCGCCCGGTGTGCCACGCCATGCCATGAAGCTCTCAAGCCTGCGCGGATCGGTGTGGACAGCCGTGTAGCCCGCCGAAAGCGGTTGAAGCCCGGAGCAGAATGCGCGTACGACATGAAAGCCTGCATCCCTCACATCAGGCGGCGTGAGATCCGCAAAGCTGGGGTCAAACCCTGCTGCGGTGAGGCGACCGACAAGCATATCGACTTGCGCTTGAGGTGTCAGAGTGTTGATTTTGATCGGTGCCCAATCGTCCGGGAACGCATCGATTTCGACCATTTCTTGTGTGAACCAGGGATAAGCGTTGCTCCTCTCCGGAGTCAGGTACCAGGCCACATGGTCTTTGAAGTCATCAATCTCCGTCGGGTCACGAATTTCGCGGTTTAGCCGCTTCATGTCCAAGCACCAGTTGAACGTGTGGAATGCTTCGACAACCGCCTTGCGGAGCGCCTGCACAGGGTCAAGATTGCACGACGCTCCAGTAGCAACACCGCCTCCAGGCACTGCAACAACGGTGACCATAACCGGCGTGTGGCAATCAGTGCGCAAGGCAAGGACCCGCATGTTCAGGCCAAGCAGCTCAATCTGTTCATAAAAGTTTTGAGGCAAGTGCCTTTTTACAAGGCTGTGCGACAAAACACCGGGCGCTGTACCTGTAAGCCAATAGCTGCTATACGCATCGCGCTCGATCAGCTCGTGCAGCCCGGAGACCACAGCCTGTTCTTGTGTGATGTGGCAGGCGAGCCCTGTGGAATACGTGCGATCGAGAATGTCGCTCTCACGTGGGGCGTCAAAGCCCATCAAGGCGAGAGACGCAGGGATCGCAGTATCAGAGCCATCCAAAAGGCGCTTGGCCATGATCCAATCCCGCTCGATTTCCGGATCTGGGCGCGCAAAATTGACATCACGCGCTGAAAAGCTCTTATCAGTAAAGTGGATCAAGCGTTCCAGATAGGCCCTGCCACCGTACACATCGTCGGCCAAAGCTGTCACCCTTGGAATGTGTACGTAGATCGACGCGCTATACCGCTCAACGGCTTCGCCGATGGTCGACCAAAGCGCTTCGGTCCTAGTCAAACCAGCGCCGGACGCTTGGCGTGATGTATTCGGAATTCGCGGCCGATCGCCGTCACTGATAACCGTCGGGTCCTGAAATTCTGCAAGGTAAATCTGAACTGCCGGTTCACAAGCCTGCGTCGGAACATCTGAAACATAGGTTATGAGCCCACATTCGAAATCTACGAGGTTGTTAAGGGTTTGCGCCAGGCCAGCCATCAGGTCATGTCCCGAATTGCTCGCAGCGGTGCGTCATAGTCGCTGCAGGTTGAGCAGAAAGGATTGCGTAGAACAGCAACTCGAGACGATGTGCCAGAGAGGACAGACCATGTCTCAAGATGTCCAGGTTTCAGGATGTTGAACTGGCCGCCTCGGGCCAAACGTACCGTTCGTGTCAGGATGTATCTGCTCAAATCGGCAACAGATTGGCCAAGTGGCAGCGAGTATAGCGGCTCGGCACCAGTATGCCGGTAGGTGCGCGCCTCGTCGGTAAACTGCGATGCCGCCTCTGTGCGCGCGAGGAAGCAGTCGATGCAGGCCGTCTCACCCGGGATGTGACCCGGCCCAAGCCGTAGTGCACCACCATCGAACCAGAATGCAGTTTTGAACTTTGCAGCTGGCGCGTCTGACCAGCGCTGGGAGAGCTTGGACATATTATCGTTGTCTTGCACGACGATGGCAAAATCCGGCGCGTCCTCTGTGTAGACACCGCCCGGCAATCCGCCGAGACCCCGACGCGCAATGTCTGCAAGCGGGCAATTACCATAGACGCCGATACGCGTCAGGTCAAAATTATCGATCTCGCCTTGCTTGACTACCGCAGTGTTGACGTCCTCGCGTGCCAGCAACGAGTCGAACCAGTCATTGACGGACAACCGTTCCCGGTTAATCACCCCTGCGCTCATCAAGCCCTGCAGGAAGGGTTCAGCAGCATCCGCAGGCACACCATTGCAGCATATCAGATCTATCCAATTGTCCGCAGACAAGCCCTCTTTCTGGTCAAAAATCCTCTGCAAGAGCGCAGCATCGCATTCCAAAGTGACGTGGTTGTGATCTGGAAATCGGATCTGCACGCGCTCCGAGTCGATCTTGTTTATCGAAGCCGACTTCGTTAAATATAATTCGTCAGCCATACATCTCTCCAATGGAAGGTCGTGGGCGATATGTAAGTTAAGAGCGCTACTGCAGTTTAAGAGCGCTACTGAAGTCTCCGAAATGCCCACTACTGGCTCAGACAATTTCCCAAATCAAATGGTTGGAGTTTTGCAATGCAGATTATAGCTGCTGGGGTGTTTGTGGGTATTCAGAGCTCATTGACGCCAACGTGCCTAGAGAACCTCTCTAGGCACACTATCCTATCAGCGGCAGCAGCAGCAGGAACTGCTAGTAGAAGTACAACGGCCTGCCGTTACAGCAGCACCCACGCCCCACTTAACCCGAGCACGATCACCGCTGGAATAAAATGTTAGAGATCTCATTGTCTTTTCCTTTCTAACCATAGAAGTTTCATCGAATAGCGCCGAGACAGCTTAAAAATTTTACAGAAAGTCCAAAATCTTCGATCAGCTCGACCACACCCTAAGATTGCAATAGGAAATATTTTCTTGTCAATTGTGACGCGCAGATCTTTTCGACACCCCCTAATAATACTGATAATGTTAAATAATTCCCCATCCGGATACCGGGAAGTATCGAATAGCCATCTCGAAATTCACACAATCCAAAATCTCACAACCATTTCACATTACAACCTTTGATCAATAACCCTTTCAGCAAGACGCCAGAATGCGACCAAATAAATCACCCACGCGCAGGCGCGAGGCGGCGGAGGTGGCTCTGACCTTTCCCGGCGATCAGGGCCGGTTTGATCTGGAGGCTTCCGGTTGGGCTTGAGTGTTGAGCGGCAGCGTGGAAACCGCGAGAGTCTCAAGCGCTGCCGCGGTGGTTTTCGGCAAGAACTCCGTTGGAGATTGATATCCGAGCGCCGAGTGCGGGCGCACGGTGTTGTAGTAGCGGAGCCAGCGGTCGATCTCCTCGTGGGCATGGCGCAAGGAGCGGAACCAGTGAAGGCTCAGGTATTCGGTCTTAGGTAGCAAATGCACCAGACGATTGACTGAGATGCTGTCTGGAAACAAAATGTGAACATTCATGGTTTTGGAGGTTCATATGGCGCAACATTTTCTCCTGTCGGCCGCCGCTCGGACGCTGTCTCTCAAATCGATCTTCTCCGAAGGGGAAGAGGCGGCATACCGTCGGTTCTGTCGGCTGCGCTGGCCGGAGACCGATGGTGAACCGATCTGCCCTGCATGCGGATGTGTTGATGTTTACAACCTGACGACCAGGCGCCGTTTCAAATGTGCGGCCTGCCATCGGCAATTCAGCGTGACTTCGGGCACGATCTTCGCCTCCCGGAAGCTCGCCTTCGTCGACCTCCTGGGCGCGATCTGTCTGTTCGTGAACGCGG
Source organism: Phaeobacter sp. (assembly GCF_022825805.1). Taxonomy (GTDB): domain Bacteria; phylum Pseudomonadota; class Alphaproteobacteria; order Rhodobacterales; family Rhodobacteraceae; genus Phaeobacter. The sequence continues at coordinate 1,438 of NZ_JAJDWC010000084.1, read as the reverse complement.
CGAAGGGTCTGTCCGCGGTGCAGATGTCACGTGATCTGGATGTGCAGCACAAGACGGCATTCGTGCTCATGCACAAGCTCAGAGAGGCAATGCATGCGGAGACCCGGGACGCCCGTCTGGACGGCGAGGTCGAAGTTGATGGCGCGGCGTTCGGTGGCCATGTCCGGCCTGCCAATCTGAAAGAGGAGCGTGTCGACCGGCGGCGGCGCGTCAACCGGAGTGGGAAGCGCCGGGTGGTTGTTGTGCTCCGCCAGCGTAGCGGCCGAACGGTGACGAGAACCTTTCTTCGGGAGGCGCAGGGCGTCGAATTTGCAAGGGAAAGGATCGCTCCAGACACCGTTGTCTCGGCCGATGAAGTCGCGCATTGGGATCTTCTGGAAACAGACTTTGATATGCAAAGGATCAATCATTCAGAGGGTTACAGCGTCGGAGGAGCTCATACCAACCTTGCCGAGAGCTTCTTCTCGCGGCTTAGACGGATGATTGGCGGACAACATCTGAAGGTCGAAGGAAGGTATCTCGATGCATACGCGGCCCATGCAGCCTGGCTCGAGGATCATCGGGAGGAGAGCAATGGCCGCCTGGCGGATTGCTTGATCGGCGGCGCGCTTGCGTTTCCGGTCAGCCGGTCGTGGAAGGGGTACTGGCAACGGCGCGCAGCGTGACGGCATCGCCGGCACCCCAGACACACATGCCTTTCTTCTTCTCGATCATCCTGACGAGTTTTCGCCGCTTGGCATGTCGCAGCGCCTGGACGACCTTGAAGACCGCAGAGTTCCTGAGCGCAGTATCTGAGATGTCCAGGTCTCGCTCCGCCATTACACGCTCGGCAAGCTCACGCGTGGTCAGTTCGGCATCGACCCCGAGGTGGCGGACACAGATATCCGCGATCTCGCCCTTCTTGAAAAACCCATGGCTCACAATGTACCGGGCGCGCTGCCGTTCCGGTGCGGCGAATAGTTCAATCGTCGCGTTCACATGTGCCAGATCGTGCTTCGCATGGGCGATCTGCGCCTCATATGCCTTAATCTGGCCCAGTATCTCGGCCCGCGTCTCTGTTAGTGTATGAATAATCAATGGCTTTGGCATGCCCTCATTCCACACGAGAACACGCTGGCCATCCAGACGACAACTTGGTGCATTTGCTACCTAAGACCGCAGGTATTCATCTCTGAACTTGCCGTTGAAACTCTCCACGAATGCGTTCTGCAGCGGCTGGCCTGGTTCGATGTACCGCAGACGCACGCTAGTCCGCTCAGACCCATCGAACATGGCTTTGCTGGTGCCTTCAGGCCCATCTGTAAATGCCGTTTCAAAAATCCCCAAAAGTGGCGAAGTAAAATTCCCCACTTTCTGGTCTCGGTGATCAGCCGGTTGTTGCGATCAGTTTCTCCTTTTTTGGTGGTCGGCCGCGTCGCTTTGGTGCGGGCGGTGGTGT
>NZ_JAJDWC010000016.1 GCF_022825805.1 Phaeobacter sp. | reverse complement strand
ACACCACCGCCCGCACCAAAGCGACGCGGCCGACCACCAAAAAAGGAGAAACTGATCGCAACAACCGGCTGATCACCGAGACCAGAAAGTGGGGAATTTTACTTCGCCACTTTTGGGGATTTTTGAAACGGCATTTACAGGAGGCCGCCTTTGCGGGCGAAGGTCTGCGCCCCTACGCCCCAGTGCATCTGCGCCAAAGCGGCGCGCTGGGCGCGGGCGATGTGACGCTGCGCTGGATCCGCCGGGGCCGCATTGACGCCGACCGTTGGGAGGGGGCCGAGATCCCGCTGGGGGAAGATCGCGAAAGCTATCAGCTGCGTCTGTTGCGTGGGTCGGACCTGTTGCGCGAAACCACGCAGGAGCAGCCGCAGTGGCTCTATCCCGCTGCGGATCAGATCGCGGATGGAGTGCAGCCGGGCGACAGGCTGGAGGTGGCGCAGATCTCGGCACGCTATGGCGCGGGCGCTACGGCCCAGCTGCGCCTGGTCTGAGCGGGTCCTGCGATGCGCCGCCCGGTGTTGCCCATTGATGTCAGCTCAGCGGCGCGGGCACTGCTGGCGGTGGCCCCGGCCGAGCGGGCTGCCCTGTGTGACCGGATTTTTGCCGGGGCCGCGCAGGCGTTGCGCCATCACGACCGCAGCGGGCGCTGCTGCCGCCTTTGGGGGGATGGGTCTTTGTCGGCAGCGGCGCGGCGTTTTGCGCTGGCGCCAGAGCCCTTTTGCGATGATCCGGCTTATCTGCAATGCACATTGATGGTGCTCGCTATGATCCAGGCGCATCACAGTCCTGCGGCGCGCGAGCCGGCGCATTGATACCTTTCTCATTGTGACTTTTCTTATTGTCACTTTCCCTCTTTTCACCTTTCTTCAAATACTCAAAAAAATCCGCCGTTGCCGTCGAGCACTGGGGTTGATGCTGGGGCTCATGGTGGGACAATGCGAAATAAGCAAATAAAATGAGGAGCTTGCAGCAGGTTTCACCATATGGCCGCAGCCGTTGTGGCCCCCGCGATGGCCGTGTCGGCCGCCATAAGCAATTCAGATCACATTGATCACAATATTGCGGTTGGTGTTTTTCCGCTTAGATAGCTATCCTGCCAGCAATACAGGAGGCCAAGCCATGCTTGAGACGCGCCACGCCGTCAGTTCAGTGGATCCCGTCTGGGACAAGATCACCAGCGAAGCCCAGGAGGCGGTGCAGCGACAGCCGCTGCTCGGTGGGTTGATCCACGCCTGTATTCTGCACCACCGCTCGCTGGAGAAAGCGCTGTCTTATCGCATCGCCGCGAAATTGTGCTCCAACGAGATGTCGATGGTGATCCTGCGGGAGATTGTCGATCGCGCCTATAGCGAGAACCCCGACCTCGTGGCTGCGGGCCGGGCCGATCTGATGGCGGTCTATGACCGTGACCCCGCCTGCCACCGGTTGCTGCAGCCGATCTTGTACTTCAAGGGCTATCAGGCGGTGCAATGCTACCGCGTGGCCCATTGGCTGTGGAGCCAGGGCGATCATGATCTGTCGTATTTCTTCCAGATGCGGATCTCGGAAATCTTTGGCGTCGACATTCACCCGGCGGCCAAGATTGGCCGTGGCATCATGATCGATCACGCGCATTCCATCGTGATTGGCGAAACGGCTGTGGTGGGCGACAATGTGTCGATGTTGCATTCGGTGACCCTCGGCGGGACCGGCAAGGAAGAAGAAGACCGCCATCCAAAGATCGGCAATGGGGTCCTGATCGGCGCGGGCGCCAAGGTTCTGGGCAACATCACCGTGGGCCATTGCTCGCGCATCGCTGCGGGATCCGTGGTGCTGCAGGAGGTTCCACCCTGCAAGACGGTGGCGGGTGTGCCCGCCAAGATCGTCGGCGAAGCAGGCTGCGATCAACCGTCTGTCAGCATGAACCAGGTGGTGCCTGGCGGCAGCAAGGACAGTGATGCCAGCCCAGATCAAATCAGCCCAGATCAATCGGGACGCGGCCAATCCGGCACCTGATCTATCCAGCCAATTATTGATCTGGCCCTGATCGACCTGGGCTAGATGAATGTGTTCCCGTTCACTTCCGTGCTGCCACACAGCCGCAGAGGTGTTTCTTGCAGTCTGACCCAACCCGGATCAGCCGGGTTTATTTTGGGTCAGTCATGGGGCTACGTCGGCGCGCTGAACGGGGACAGCGCCGGTGGGTGGCTGATCCGCTGATCACAGCGCCTGCTGAGGCCGTGGGATTTGAGTATTTTTGGAAAGGTGAAGCCGCAAGGGTTGGTGGCAGTACGGGCAGCGGGTGCTGCCGGGCTGGCTAAGTCGCATCGGAGGCCGCGGTGAACGGCATCGGCTGCGGGCCCTGCAGGGGTGGGTCCTGCCGCAGGTGTTCACAATTATTGCGCAACTCCGCTTCAACCTGTGGTTATGGTTGCCGCAATGTTGACAGCTTTGTAACAGGACTGTAACGCAGTAGCAGACTACCCCAACGAGTGGCCATTGTTTTGACGGATTTGACTTCTACCAAGCGGGTTTTGACCTATGGAACCTTTGATCTGTTCCATGTCGGTCATGCCCGCATTCTGGAACGCGCCGCCGCCCTTGGGGATCAGCTGTTTGTTGGTGTGTCGAGCGACCAGTTCAATGCCGTCAAGGGCAAACACTGCGTGATCCCCTACAGCGATCGCGCTGAAATCGTGTAAGCGTTGCGGCATGTGCATGGGGTCTTCCCGGAGGACAACTGGGATCAGAAAGTGGCTGATATCCGGCGCTTTGAGATCGATATCTTCGTGATGGGCAGTGATTGGGAGGGTAAGTTTGACCATCTCAAGGACTATTGCGAAGTGGTCTATCTGCCCCGCACAGAAGGGATTTCTACGACCTCTCTGAAGGGGCGTTTGGCCCATCCGTCCAGCCAAGCCAAAGCCTGAGGTTATGTTGCGCCACGTGGCGCAGCTGGCCTGGGTGGCGCATCGACCTGTTTCCACCAGCCTGTTGCTGCCAACCCGTTTCAGCCAACTTGTTTCAGCAAGTCCCTGTTTCTGCAATCATACCTCTGCAGCCCTGTTTTCATGGAGTGATTTCAAGCATGCGTGTTCTCAGCGATCTTGATTTGGCCAACGCCCTTTTTCCGGGCTATGGCTTTTTTTCGCGCAAAGGTCCGTTTCGGCTGCGTGCGCCGGTGCATCAGCCGCTGCGCAAGATCCAGATCCACTTCGAAGGCGGTGTGCCGCAGTCCTATGTGTTCCCGACAGTGCATCTGTTGCAGGGCCCTGGCCGCCGGGTCCCGGTCTCTTCGGTTGCGCGTTCTGCGGTGGTCAGCTCGAACCAGCATGGTGGGCGCGATGTCGATGTGCTGCAGCGGTTGCTCAATGATAAAAACATCCGCAGCGGGCCGGAGATGCGCCCCTGTCTGACAATCCAGTTCGACCGCGCGGTGCCGGTCTCTGAAATCAGCCTGGCCAATCGCGGCAATGCGGCGGCCCTGCGGATGCGCAATATTGCGGTCACGGGCTATTGCGCGGGCCGGGTGGTCAGCCAGTTTCGTGGTTTCGACCTCGCGGAAATGGTGCAGCAGATGCATCAGCTGTTTCGCAGTCTGGACATCGACACCCCAGCCCTGAAAGGGGCGGACGCGCGCGAGCGGTTCGTTGCCGAGGTGCGGCGCGCTGTGGTGGCGCGTCTGCGGGCGGGTGACAGCGGTTTTGAGCCGCGGCTGTTGTGCTGGCTGCTGCCGCTGTTTGAGGAAAGCCGCACGCCAGATGACGATGAGATGACGCTGATGATCCACGCCATGGCGGGCTGCATTGCGGTGCGCAAGGCGGCGTTGCCCACAGCGACCTTTGCCCCGTTGCAGCGGTTCTTGAACACTACGGCGGTGTTCGAAGAGCTGATGGCGGGGGTCAATGAGGTGTTGTCTGCCCGTTTGGGGCGGCAGACGTCGTTTTCGGCTGGGCGTCACATTATTCAGGAACAGGCGTTGTTGCGCCGCAAGGACGCATATCTGGCCGGTCTGGACGCGCTGTTTCCGGCCATGCAGGCCGCGGGCGTGACCCCGATGCTGGCCTATGGCAGCTTGTTGGGTGCGGTGCGCGACAAAGGGTTTCTGCCCCATGATGACGATGTGGATGTGCTCTATTTTGACGGGTCAAGCAGCTATGACGAGATGCTGGCCCGGCGGCAGGCGCTGGTCGATCGGTTGGCGCCGCTTGGCTTTGAGATGGGGCAGTGGAAGCAGGACAATTTCACCCTGCGCAAGAATGGCATCGGGCTGGATATCTTCCCCAGTTGGCAGGACGGTGACCAGATCCATATCATGCGCCGCTATCCCACCTATGAGCCGATCCCGCGCGAGGTGCTGCTGCCCGGTGGAGAGGTGGCGTTTTATGACCGCCGCTACCCGGCGCCTGCAAATCCGGACGCGTTTCTGGCCTGGCGTTACGGACCGGGGTGGACGAAATCTGACCCATATTATGAGTGGTCCTGGCCGATTGAGGCCGCGGACTGATGCCCATCGGCTGGGCGGTTGCGACAGATCTATGGCGCTGCCTGCTGTGTGATCCGTTGACCGCGGCGCCTGCTGAGCTGGTGGGATTTGAGTATTTTTGGAAAGGTGAGGATGAAGAGGGGGCGGCGGTGACCGGCCCCCTCTTTCGTTGGGGTCGGGATGGGTGCGGGTGTTGCCCGTTGGGAAAGCCGCTTTCCGCCTGGAGGGGGTCAATGGCCCTTGTCCCGAGTGTACGATAGCAGACCTTCGCTGCGGGGGTTGCGAAGGGGAGGGAGCGGGCAAAGCTGCCGTTCGCTGCGGATGAACCAAGGTCAGTCCTGAAGTTGTGCAACCCTGAACGTTCCCTTTGGCCTATGATGGAAGCTGGGAGCAACACTGACAAGAGACCACGCAAGAGCGTTGACCCAAGTGATGCGGTGGTTATCGTTGACATGACTATTCGTGTGAGGATCGCCCATGCTTCGTACTTTGGCACTTTCAATTGCCCTCATGTTTACCATGCCTTTGTCATCAGCCGCAGAACCAGCGATAAAGTTGTGGCCGAGAGGTACAATTAGTGCTCAATGTGCCAATCACTCCCGTGAGTACGGGGCCGAGCCAATGAACCAGGTCGTGTTTGGTCATAAGTGGCCCCATGTGAAAGGCGGTGGGATTGAGTTTATCGATCACAGTGTTGCTTTGTTAAACGCGGCTGCGCGAGGGAGAAATGTCTCACCAAATATGAAGGCCAGACTACTTGCAGCGGCGAGAGGAGGGGCATTCACCAAGCCCGATTGGGAAGATGCGGGCGGTAGTAGCCCAACTTTTGTGTCTGCTGTGATTGTGAAGACGGTTTCTTTTTCGGTTGCTCACTTGCGCTTGAAAGGTGCGCTAACTGCAGAAGAAACAATGGAAGTTCAGGCTTGGGTCAAGAAGCTCTCAACAAACATGAAGAAAAGGGCGAACTCCAAGGATCATAAGGCAGCCAACATTGTGGCTCAGTTGCTTTGGACGGCAGCGATTGACGACAAGTCCGGGTTTTCCAAGGCCTACAAGAACTATTCAAGTTTCCTTAGAGCATTGCGCTCCAAACCCTTCTTTTCTGATGACGTGCGCAACAACAACGAAGTGATGCATCATCTGGTCTTGGGCGCGGCTGTTTTGCGTATGAACGGCATCGACCTTACGCAGCAGAGAATAGGGAAGCACAGTCTTGACGACGCGGTTGCCTACCACGCGCAAAAGGTAATCGAGAACGGTACAACCAAGGTTAAGACGTCTGGTGACCCGAAAGATGACGCCCGGAGCATTTTTCGGGCTGAAGGTTGGGGCACCCATCTTGCCTGGATACCAATTTACAAAGCTGTCGCAAAATCTACTCCGGGCGGTGTGAAGACCCGTGAACTAGAAAAAGCACTGCGCCGCGTCGACGGTAGGAACTTTTGGGGCATTCAGATTGGCATTCATAGCGGCTGCATGTTCGGCCGTTCATAGATTGAAGAAACGCCTACCCGACACATGCAGTATTCATCATTTGCTACGCCCAAGTCTGACGGTGCTTCCTAAATGTGTGGCAATCCATAATGCTGGAATGGTATTGGTCGCATAGCTCCTTTGGAGAACGGCACACTTTTGGACTAGGGCAAAAGCCCGACATTCGTGCTCACTGCCGCACCAGCGTTTGGGCTCCAAACTGCGATCCAATGTTCATCTAAATTCCCGCCTCTGAGCCAGCGCTAACCTTAGCAAAGTCCATCCCCACCCCCATGCCTCGCTGATGCTGGCTGCTGTGCAGCTTGCCCATATGCGGCCGGTTTGGGGGGGCGTTTGGAACAAGGCACATTGGGCACATAAAAAAGGACCGGAGCGTTGCCCCGATCCTTTCCTTGTTTCAGTCCGCTGAGGTGCGGTGGTTTAGGCGAGCATGACCATCGGGTTTTCGAGGTTCTCGACGATGGCCTTCAAGAGGTCGGCGCCCAATGCGCCGTCGATGACACGGTGGTCGACCGACATTGTGACGCTCATCACTGTGGCAACGGTCAGTTCGCCGTCAGCGCCAACCACCGGTTTTTTCACACCGGAGCCGACCGCCAGAATGCCCGCATGTGGCGGGTTCACGATGGCGTCAAAGTTGTCGATGCCGAACATGCCGAGGTTGGAGATCGCAAAGGATCCGCCCTGATATTCATGGGGCGCCAGTTTGCGGTCACGGGCACGGCTGGCCAGATCCTTCATCTCGGCGGACAGGGCAGAGAGTGATTTCGTGTCGCTGTCCTGTAGCACCGGGGTGAACAGCCCGCCTTCGATGGCGACGGCAACGGCCACATCAGACGCTTTCATCTTCAGCACCCGGTCGCCTGCCCAGACGGCATTGGCATCGGGCACGGCCTGCAGCGCGAGCGCCACCGCTTTGATGATGAAGTCATTGACCGAGAGTTTCACGCCACGGCCTTCGAGCTGTTTGTTCAGCTGAGCGCGGAACTTCAGCAGCGCGTCGAGCTGGATGTCGCGGCGCAGGTAGAAGTGCGGGATGGTCTGTTTGGCTTCCGACAGGCGCGCGGCGATAGTTTTGCGCATACCGTCGAGCGAGACTTCTTCGTAGTCGCGACCTTCGTACATGCGCGCCACCTGATCGGCGGTGAGGCCGGATGGAGCCTGGGCCGCAGGTGCGGCAGCGGCGGTTGGGGCGGCTGCTGCGGGGGCCGCGGCGGCGGCTGTTGCCGGTGCTGCAGCGGCGTTTTCCACATCCGCCTTCACGATGCGGCCGCGGGGGCCGGAGCCGGTGATGGCGGCCAGGTCCAGACCTTTGTCCGCAGCGATGCGGCGGGCCAGGGGCGAGGCAAAGACACGTGCGCCATCGGCTGCGGTTGGTGCGGCCGGTGCGGGGGCAGCCGCCTGGCTGGGTGCCTGTTCAGTGCTCTGGGCAGCCTCTGGTGCAGCGGCTGCTGGCGCTGCTGCTGCCGGGGCGGCACCGATGTCATCAGCGCTTTCGCCATCCTCCAGCAGCACGGCGATGGCGGTGTTCACCTTCACGCCTTCGCTGCCTTCAGGCACCAGGATCTTGCCAACGATCCCTTCGTCGACGGCTTCGAACTCCATCGTGGCCTTGTCGGTTTCGATTTCCGCCAGCAGGTCGCCGGAGGCGACAGTGTCGCCTTCCTTCACGAGCCATTTGGCAAGGGTGCCTTCTTCCATGGTTGGGGAGAGGGCGGGCATCAGGATTTCTGTGGGCATCGCTGGCTCTCCTTACCGGTAGGTCACTTGTTTCACTGCGGCGATCACCTCGTCGGTGGTGATCAGCGCGTGGCGTTCGAGGTTGGCGGCGTAGGGCATGGGCACATCCTTGCCGGTGCAGTTGATGACGGGCGCATCGAGGTAGTCGAACGCCTCCTGCATCACCACAGAGGAGATGTAGGAGCCAACCGATCCCTGCGGCCAGCCTTCTTCGACGGTGACCAGACGGTTGGTTTTCATCACCGATTTGATGATCGACGCGGTGTCCATCGGGCGGATGGTGCGCAGGTCGATGACCTCGGCGTTGATCCCTTCCTCGGCCAGTTTGTCCGCGGCTTCCAGCGCGTATTGCATGCCGATGCCGAAGGAGACGATGGTGACATCGCTGCCTTCGCGCCAGATGCGTGCCTTGCCGAAGGGCACGGTGAAGTCATCCAGCTTGGGCACATCAAAGGAGCGCCCGTAGAGGATTTCGTTCTCCAGGAACACCACTGGGTTGTTGTCGCGGATTGCGGACTTCAGCAGGCCTTTGGCGTCGGAGGCGGAGTAGGGCATTGCCACCTTCAGGCCGGGGATCTGCATGTACCAGGCGGCGTAGTCCTGGCTGTGCTGGGCGGCAACGCGCGCAGCCGCACCGTTGGGGCCACGGAACACGATGGGGCAGCCCATCTGACCGCCGGACATATAAAGCGTCTTGGCGGCCGAGTTGATGATGTGGTCGATGCCCTGCATGGCGAAGTTGAAGGTCATGAACTCCACAATGGGTCGCAGACCACCAAAAGCGGCGCCGGAGGCGATGCCCGCAAACCCATGTTCGGTGATCGGGGTGTCGATCACGCGTTTGGCGCCGAATTCATCCAGCAGCCCCTGCGAGATCTTGTAGGCGCCCTGATATTCGGCGACTTCTTCGCCCATCAGGAACACGTCTTCGTCGCCGCGCATTTCCTCTGCCATGGCGTCACGCAGTGCTTCGCGGACGGTTTGTTGCACCAATTCGGTGCCTTCGGGCCAATCCGGGCTCTGGTCGACCTCGGGGGCGGCGACGGCTGCGGCGGTTGCAGGTGCTGCGGCGTCTTGTGCAGCAGGTGTTTCTGGCGCCGATACGGGGGCGTCTGCAGCTGCGGCTGCAGGCGCGGCGGCGTCATAGCTTTCGCCATCTTCCAGCAGGACCGCGATGGCGGTGTTGACTTTGACCGCTTCGGTGCCCTCGGCGATCAGGATCTTGCCAACCACACCTTCGTCGACCGCTTCGAATTCCATGGTCGCCTTGTCGGTTTCGATTTCGGCCAGAATGTCGCCGGAGTTTACTGTGTCGCCCTCTTTGACCAGCCATTTGGCCAGGGTGCCTTCTTCCATGGTCGGCGACAGGGCCGGCATCAGGATTTCAGTTGCCATGTCTCAATTTCCTTCCAGGGCCGGGGAGATCATCCCGACGATGTTTCCGTGTCCGTCTTCCACATAGGCGCAGCGGCCAATGCCCGGGTAATCAGTGGGCGGCAGCGCCTCTGCGCCACCGTGGGCGAGCGCCCAGGCATAGCTGGCGTCGCAGTCGGTGACTTCGAATGTCATGGTGCCGCCGCGCACCGGGCCGCCAGAGGCGGGGGCCGGTTCGGTGCGGCGCATCAGAGCCGCCGTGAGGGTATGGCTGCCGCCGATCTGGTCGCCCTCGATCAGGTGGTAGTCGATGTCCTCGCCGCCGGGCATTGGGTCAAAGCGCCAGCCGAACAGGCCGCTGTAGAACGCTTTGGCCTCGGTGACGTCGCTGACGTAGATTTCAAAGTGAGGCATCGATCACGCCTCGTCGTAGATATCGGTCCACAGCTCTTCGAGAGCCGGTTCCGGCGATGTGCGGGCGAAATCGGCGGATTTGGAGACGATGTCTTTGATCTCCTTGTCGATCGCCTTGAGATCGTCTTCGCTCGCGTGTTTGCCGGTCAGCAACATGTCGCGAACCTGTTCGATCGGGTCCCGCTCTTCGCGCATTTTCTGCACTTCTTCGCGGGTGCGGTATTTGGCCGGATCGGACATGGAGTGGCCGCGGTAGCGGTAGGTTTTGACCTCGAGGATATAGGGGCCTTTGCCTGCGCGGCAGTGGGCGACGGCGCGTTCGCCTGCCTCTTTCACCGCCAGCACATTCATGCCGTCGACTTCCTCGCCGGTGATGCCATAGGCTTCGCCGCGTTTCCAAAGAGCTGGGGATTTGGTGGAGCGCTGCACCGAGGTGCCCATGGCGTATTGGTTGTTTTCGATCACAAAGATGACCGGCAGATCCCAGAGCTGCGCCATGTTATAGGTTTCATAGACCTGGCCTTGGTTGGCCGCGCCATCGCCAAAGTAGGCGAAGGTAACTCGGTCGTTGCCTTTGTATTTGTCGGAGAAGGCCAGACCAGCGCCCAGAGGAACCTGCGCGCCAACGATACCGTGACCGCCGTAGAAATGCTTCTCCTTGGAGAACATGTGCATCGAGCCGCCTTTGCCTTTGGAATAGCCGCCTTCGCGGCCGGTCAGCTCGGCCATGACGCCGTCGGGATCCATGCCGCAGGCCAGCATATGGCCATGGTCGCGGTAGGAGGTGATGCGCTTGTCGCCTTCTTCAGCGGCTGCTTCGAGCCCGACAACCACGGCTTCCTGACCGATGTAGAGGTGGCAGAAGCCGCCGATCAGACCCATACCGTAGAGCTGGCCAGCCTTTTCTTCGAATCGGCGGATGAGCAGCATTTCACGGTAGTATTCCTTCAGCTCGTCAGCAGAAACATTTGGTTTCTTGACACTTTTTCTCGCAGCCATGGTGGCGGGCTCCCCCTTAAGGCTAGATAGTTTAATGCTAAACTAGTTCATAATTCATTTTGCGTGATCATGCGAGAGTTAATATGCCGCGCCCTGACCAAGGGGTAAATCCCTGTGGTTTTTTCGTTTAGATTTTGAGCGATCCTCTGCAGGTCGGCGTGCTATTTGTGTCGTGGGGCTTTCGGGGGATGACTGTTCGGCGCGCGATCGCAAGGGCGCGACCCGCGAACAAGAGGTGGGTCGCCGTAGGGGCCAATCGGGATTGCAGCGCGACGGGATGCGGACAACGCCACGGGTGGCGCAGCGCTGTGCGGTCGGCGATGTGAGGGGTGTAGCTGCGCGCGGGCAGGGGGCGGTTCCGGGGTCCGGGGTGCCAGATATCAGCGGATGACGATCTCGTCGGAGCGGATCAGCCCCAGCACGGTGCGGGCCTGTTCGTCCAACAGGTCGAGATCGAGATAATCGTCTGACAGCCGATGAGTGAGATTTTCCATCCGCGCGGTTTCGCGTTTCAGAGCGTCGAGATCCTGGCGCAGGGCTTCCGCCTCGGCCTGGATCTCAACACGTCTGAACAACCCGAAGTCCCCCTGCACAGCCGCAAAGGTAAAATACGCACTGAGCGCGAAAGCAATCGTCGAAAAGACGAATGCGCCCAAAGAGGGACGTGTGGTTCGGGTCACGTGGGTAGCCTGTATGTTCTTCTGCTCAACTCAAGTGCCGTTTTCCGGCTTATGAGACAACCATGACACATGTTTGCCGGGCGGCGAAAGGTTAAATTTACCGTTTTCGCACATTTTTACAAATTATTGCGCCGCTTTTGCGGTTTGAAGGTGCCAATTGTTAACGAAGGGTTAACAAGGGCTTACGCGAACGGCGGATCCTGCAGCGCGGTTGCGGTGGGCCCAGAGCGGTTTTGTGTCCGGGCCCCTCTATTCGGCAGGCAGAGTTCACCGATCCGGACGGATCACCCATTGCTGAGCATCCCCGAGCGAGGCTACCGACCCGCCCAGTTATGCTTTTGCCGGTGATGCTGTTGCCAGTAATCAGGTAGCCTGTAATCCCGCTGCCTGTGTTGGATCAGCCTGCGAGGGCGGCGACGCCGGGCAGGGCTTTGCCCTCCATCCACTCCAGAAACGCACCGCCCGCGGTGGAGATATAGGTGAACTTCTCGGCCACCCCAGCCTGATTGAGCGCGGCAACTGTGTCTCCGCCGCCTGCAACGCTGATCAGCCCACCCGATGTGGTGAGATCCGCGGCCTGGCGCGCTGCGGCGGTGGTGGCCGCATCAAAGGGGGGGATTTCAAAAGCGCCCATCGGGCCATTCCAGATCAGGGTCTTGGAGGCGGCCAATGTGGTGGCCACGGCGGCGACCGTGGCGGGGCCAGCGTCCAGGATCATCGCATCGGCGGGGCAGGCGTCGGCGGCAACGGTGTCATGTGCGGCACCCGCCTTGAACTCGCGCGCGACGACCACATCGACGGGCAATTGGATGGTGCAGCCGGTGCTTTCGGCCTTAGCCAGGATGGCGCGGGCGGTGTCGGCCATGTCATGTTCGCACAGCGATGCGCCCACATCTTTGCCCTGCGCAGCGAGGAAGGTGTTGGCCATACCGCCGCCGATCATCAATGTGTCAACCTTGCCGACCAAATTTCCCAGCAGATCCAGCTTGGTGGAGACTTTCGCGCCCCCAACAACAGCAGTCACCGGGCGCTGCGGCTGGCCCAGTGCGGCCTCCAGCGCGGTCAGCTCGGCCTGCATCAGACGGCCGGCACAGGCGGGCAGCAGACGGGCCAGCGCCTCGGTCGAGGCATGGGCGCGGTGAGCGGCGGAAAAGGCATCGTTGCAATAGATGTCGCCAAGGGCGGCCATCTCCGCGGCCAATGCGCTGTCGTTCTTCTCTTCGCCGGGATGGAAGCGGGTGTTTTCCAGCAGCACAACGCTGCCTTCGGCCTGCGCGCGGATCGCGGCCTCTGCGGCACCGCCACGGCAATCGGCGGCAAACACCACATCGGTTCCAAACGCGGCCGACAGCGCAGGCACCAGCGGCTGCAGCGACATTTCAGGCACCACCGCGCCTTTGGGGCGGCCGAAGTGCGCCAGCAGCACAGGCTTGCCGCCTTTGGCGAGAATATCGGCGATGGTGGGCACGATGCGTTGGATGCGGGTGCCATCGGTGACGCGCCCGGCGTCCATGGGCACGTTGATGTCGACCCGTGTCAGGACGGTTTTGCCTGTGAGATCCATATCATCCAGTGTTTTCCAGCTCATCGTCCACTCCTTTTGGGCCGTCAGTTCCATGTCGGGCGACCGGTCCTCGGACGGGTCGAATTTGCCGCGATGTTTCTGAGCTTTTTGCGGTCCAGTCAATGGGGCTGTGCAATGCTCCCTTGGCAATCTGGGGCTTGGGGCTTAACTATCGGGCAACGGTAAAGAATAGGAGGGCCTCATGGCCGAGATCAAAGATCCCGAAAACACCATCATCATTGAACTCAAAGACGGCAATGTGGTGATCGAGCTGCTGCCCGACGTGGCACCGCAGCACAGCGCGCGGATGAAAGAGCTGGCCCGGGGCGGCGAATATGACAACGTCTGTTTCCACCGCGTGATCGACGGTTTCATGGCGCAGACCGGCGATGTAGCCAATGGCGACATGGAAGATGGCTTCAACCTGCGTATGGCGGGCACTGGCGGATCGTCGCTGCCGAATGTTCCGGCTGAATTCTCCAAACTGCCCCATGATCGTGGCACTCTGGGTGCGGCACGCTCTGCGGCACCGGATTCGGCGAACTCCCAGTTCTTCATCAATTTCAAGGACAACCACTTCCTGAACGGTCAGTACACCGTTTATGGCCGCGTGATCGAAGGCATGGAACATGTCGACGCCATCACCCGCGGCGAGCCGCCTGCGAACCCGGATCGCATGATCTCGGTGAAGGTGGCCGCAGATGCGTAAGGCGCTGTCCCTGTTGGCCCTGCTGGCGGCAGGGCCGGGCTTTGCCTCTGGTTTGCAGATCACTGTAGAGGGCGAAGCCAACGGCACAATCACCGTTGACCTGTTCGAAGATGTGGCACCAAAGCACGTGGAGCAGATCACCGCGCTGGCGGCAGAGGGGCAGTATGATGGCGTGGTGTTCCACCGCGTGATCGACGGCTTCATGGCGCAGACCGGTGATGTGCAATACGGCAAGATTGGCGAAAACCTGAGCTATGCCGGTCGCGGTGGTTCCGATCGTGCGGATCTGCCTGCGGAGTTTTCCGATCTCGCGTTTGATCGTGGTGTCGTGGGCATGGCGCGGTCGCAGAACCCCAACAGCGCCAATTCGCAGTTCTTCATCATGTTTGCGCCGGGTCATTTCCTCAACGGTCAGTACACCGTTGTCGGTCAGGTGACTGAGGGTATGGATGTGGTGGATGCGATCAAGCGCGGCACCGGCGGCAATGGCGCGGTCGTGGGCCAGCCTGACCTGATGAAAAGCGTCACTGTTATCGATTGATCGGCTATCGGCTGATCTGTTGACGGCAGCTTAGTGGCCAACGCATGCGGTCACTTTTGCGAGACTGAAAAAAGCGGCCTGCTCCGGATTGGAGCGGGCCGTTTTTGTTATGCGGCAGTTTTCTGGGCAAGGTGGTATGGCAAGGTGGTCTGGCCAAGTGTTCGGGCCAGGTGTTTGGGCCAGCTGTTTGAGGCCATTCCGTGCGTGCGGTCCTCGGTTGCTGTGAATGGTGAGGCGTCTTCAGAACTGGAAGTTCTCGGCCTCCATCAGCGCGGTGAGGCTGACATTCTCCACCACCACGGTCACATCGGCAAAGCTGATGCGCACGTCATCGCCAAGGGTGGCAAAGCCCAGCTGGGTGATGCTGTCCGCGCCGGACAGGATCTGGATCAGATCGGTGCCGATGGTGAAATCGGTGATCGTGTCGGCGCCGTGGCCGCGTGCAAACACAAAGGTATCGGCCTGGCTGCCACCGGTCAGACGATCATTGCCTGCCTGTCCAACCAGCCGGTCGGTGCCGTCGCCACCAAACAGCGTATCTGCGCCGCGCCCGCCCTGCAGCGTGTCGCGCCCGGAATCACCGCGCATCAGATCGCGCCCACCTTGTCCCTGCAGCCGGTCGTTGCCACCCTCACCAGTCAGGGTGTCGCGCCCGGCGCCCCCTTTGATCTGATCTGAACCGCGCCCGCCAGATAGCTGGTCGTTGCCCTTGCCACCGTCGAGCGTGTCGCGGCCGCGATCTCCGCCCAGCATGTCGTGGCCTTTGCCGCCGTCGAGCTGATCGTTGCCCGCTTCGCCGCGCAGGTTGTCACGCCCGGCGCCGCCGCGCAGATGATCGTCGCCAAAGCCGCCCAGCAACAGGTCATGGTTGGCACCGCCATTCAGGCTGTCCGCGCCGTCCCCACCGAGGAGGTGGTCCTGTCCTGCGCCACCGATGATCTGGTCATTGCCGCCGCGCCCATGGATCATGTCGCGGGTGGCCGGGGTGTTGAGGTTGGTGCTGATCAGACTGTCGTTGCCCGCGCCACCCTCTGCCAGGGCCAGGATCTGGCTGCCGATTTCGACGCGCTCGATATCAAACAGCTGATCGCTGCCAGCGGCTGTGTTCAATGTTGCGCCGCGCACGTCGTTGAAGGTGAAGCTGTAGCCGGGCTGGGCCGGGCTCAGCAGCAGCGTATCAAAGCCGCTGCCGCCATCGATGGTGTCGTTGCCGGTGCCTGCGCTGATGGTGTCATTGCCGCCAAAGGTGTTGATGATCTCGCCGCTGCTCCAGGCAGAGGTGTAGCGATCATCGCCCGCAAGGGCGGCGGCCATCAGATCGGCAAAACTGTCGGTGAGGATCTGCGCGGTCGTGAGTTGAAAGCCGCTGGCTGCCATCAGCAGGGTCTGTCCGAAGAACAGTTCGAACCCTTGCAACATGCTGTCTGCGGTCAGATTGCCCTGATCGTCAAAGGCAAAACTGCCAGTGAAGCGCAGCACATGGTCGTTGTGCCTCAGCACCACGGTGGTGCCGTCGGCAAACAACACGCTGGCCTGGGCGAAATCAAAGGTCGAAAAATCAAGGGGCGGCGCGGTATTGGCCGCCGCTGGTACGGTGACGTCGGTCATGGGTTCGTCTGCTCTGGTCTTTGCCTGTTGCACCTTAAGGTGCTTTGGCAAGACCCTAGCAATGTTCACTTTTTTCACAAAGGGGTCGTTAACGTTTTGTTAACCACTGCGCGCGCCTGTTGCATAGAGGGCGCAGAGCGCTGTGCCATCAGAACAAAAGGCGCCCGGTGGTACGGGCGCCTTTCATGTCGTTGGTCTGCTCACGGCAGATACTGCCAAAGCCTTGTCAGAACAGGAAATTCTCGGCGTTGTCCAGGTCGGCCAGAGCGATGTTTTCGACCAGAATGGTCACATTGGCAAAGGTGATCTGGACGTCATCCCCCATCGCGGTGAACGTCAGATCCGCCAGCCCGTTTGCGCCACTGCGGATCTCGATAAGGTCCTGACCGGCCGAGAAATCGGTGATCGTGTCGTTGCCATAGCCCTGGTTGAAGACGAAAGTGTCAGCGTAGGCGCCGCCGGTCAGGCGATCGTCACCGGTTTGACCCAGCAGCTCATCCCGCCCGGTGCCCCCGATCAGGATGTCGTTGCCGCCGCCGCCCAGCAGCAGGTCATCACCAGAACCCCCATTCAGGAGATCCGGGCCGGAGCCACCCTTCAGCGTATCTGCACCGCCGCCACCGAAGAGACGATCCGCCTGCGCGCCGCCTTCCAGGCGATCCCAGCCGTTGCCGCCCAGCAGCGTGTCCGCGCCTGAATCGCCGAAGAGCCGGTCTGCGTTGAAACCGCCCATGAGCCGATCGTCGCCCTCTCCGCCCTGCAGGGTATCATTGCCCCGTTGACCGGACAGTGTGTCGTTGCCGTCCTCCCCCAGAAGCAGGTCGTTTCCGGAGTAGCCATTGATGGTGTCAGACCCGATACCACCGAGCAATACATCGTGGGATGTTGCGGCTCTGTTGTCGCCGTTCAGGGTTTCGTTTGAGGCAGATCCCACTGTCAGGCCCACAGTGCGGTCGTTGAATTGAACAAGTTCAATCGAACTCAGCTCGTCGCGACCTTCTTGTGTTGTGACGGTGACACTGCTGAAGCGGGAGGAAAAACTGGCGTCGGAAAAGGCCCGATCGACGATCAGCCGATCCGTTCCGCTGCCTCCAAAGATGTAGTCCCAGCTGCTTCCAGCGTTGATCGTGTCATTGCCATCGCCCAAACGCCATACACCGCCGAAGGGTGAGTTGATGGTGAAGAGATCATCGCCTTTTGTGGCCGCTGTCTCGAAGAGGGACGGCGAAAATGTATTGGCGAAGGTGCTGTAGGACAAGTCCAGGCCGCTGACCGAGAACACAGCTGAACCATCGATCTGGAATGTGATGCCGTTAATTGTGCCGAAGATAGATGAGCCAAATACACTGAATCGGCCGGTGAACGTGCCGAGGAAACTGTTTCCGCTGTTGGTGCTGCCGTAGACCTCAATAAGGGAGTTGTTAACGTTCCCAGCCGTCGGGTTGTTGATCTGGAAGCTCTGAAAATCCCGTATACTTCAACGGTTGTTGGAATCATTCACGGTAAATGTGGCCATTGGGAGCAGCTCCTTGGGCTTCGTGCAATTCTGCTGGTGTAATTTGGTCGGTGTTGTCTTGGCGATGTGGTTCTGGTTAAAATCGTTTTGGTGAATTCAAGTCAGGGAACTATTGCGCTGGAAATGGGGCCGTGTTCAAGGCAGGGAATTCGTTACCCCTGCGCATCTGTAACATTTTTGCTGCTTTTAGGGGTGTTGTCGTCAAAGAAAAACCACCGCAGGCCGATGCTTGCGGTGGTTTTTTGTTGTGTCCGGCAGCGCTGAGGGGCTGCGGCCCGGCAGCTTAGCCTTCGGCTTTGGCTGCGGCTGTTGCGGCGGTCACGGCTGCGGACGGGGCAGCAGCGGGCGCCGAAGCTGGTGCGGCAGCGCGGGGAGCGGCGGCTTTGCCCGGGTTCAGGGGGTCGTCCTGACGCTGCACGGAGCCTTCGAAATGTGCGCCGCTTTCGATGGCGATGGTCTTGTGGATGATGTCGCCTTCGACACGGGCGGTCGAAGTCAGGCGGACCTTCAGCCCGCGCACACGGCCCACGATGCGGCCGTTGATCACCACGTCATCAGCGGTCACTTCGCCTTTGATTGTGGCGCTTTCACCGATGGTGAGCAGGTGGGCGCGGATGTCGCCTTCGACGGTGCCTTCGACCTGGATGTCACCGGTGGTTTTCAGATTGCCGGTGATGTGCAGATCAGAGCTGAGCACGGAGGCTGGCGGCTTTGCCTTGGGTGCGGTCGCCTTGAAATCGCTGGCGGGCGGCACCGGAGCGGAGGACGGCGCAGGCGCCGCTGGGGTTGCTTCGGCCGTTTTCTGGCCGGGCTCGTTGATTTTGCTCTTAGAAAACATTTCTCGCAGCCTTGATGTAGATCAATGGGTTTACGGGCTTGCCGTTGACCCTGACCTCATAATGGAGGTGGGTCCCGGTGGACCGTCCGGTGTTACCCATATCAGCAATGTGATCCCCGCGCGAGACCCTTTGACCGACCTTTACGCGGATGTTTGTGTTATGGGCATATTTCGTCTCAATGCCAAAGGCGTGCTGGATGGTGACCAGTTTGCCATAGCCGGATTGCCAGCCTGCAAAAGTCACCACACCATCAGCGGTGGCAAAGATGTCTGTGCCGTGGCGTCCGGCATAATCCACCCCGTTGTGCATCCGCCGCCCGCCTGTGATCGGGTGGCGGCGCAAGCCAAAACCAGAGGTGAAGCGCACGGTATTGAGGTTCACGGGCGTCGAAAACGGTGCTTGCTGGGCTGCCAAGCGATAGAGGTTCAGCTTGTCCATCTGCTGCAGCAGCTTGTTGGCGCGCAGTTCCTCGGGGGAGGGTTCTTCACCGCGCGTGGACAGGGCCAAAGGGGTGAGGGGTCCCCCCTGTCCGCTATAGCCGCGCCGCACCTGTTCAAGGATCCGGTCGGTGGGCATTCCGGCGCTGCGGAACATTTTGTCCAGCGGCTCGACCGAGATTTCCATTGCTTCTTCGAGCTGGCGGAAGATCTGATCGTTGCGTTCATCCATCAGGCGCAGTTCAAGCCGCAGATCATCGCGCTCATCCAGTGCGGAGCGGGCATCGGCTTCGATCTGGTCACGCTCGGCGGCGGTTTCGGCCAGCGCGTCCGCCATAAACTGCATCTGCACCGGGGCGCTTGCAGCGCGGCGGTGGCTGGCGGTGTCGGCAGCGGTTTCCTGTTCCAGTGCGGCCAGCGCGCTGCGCGCGGTCTCCCGCTCGGACATGGTTTCGCGCAGCGTGGTCTGGATCACCTCGATCCCGGTTTCCAGCTCGCGCCGGCGCGTCTCGGATGCCAGCAGCTCCGATTGCATCACCGAGATCTGCAGCAGGGCGGCGTTGAACCGTTCCTGCGCTGCCAGCGCTTCGGCGGCGCGGTCGTCACGTTCCTCGGAGAGCGCGTTCAGCCGCGCACGATAGGTGGATTGATCGCGCTTGGCCTGTTCGCGGAAATTGCCAGACCCGATGCTGTCCATCAGCACGATGGCGGTCGCCACGATGGACCAGGCGACCAGTGCCGCAAGCCCGAGGGCCGCAAACAGCTGGGTTTCGGACCGCAGCCGTATAAATCGCGTGTCAGAGTCGGATTTCAGAAAGACCCGCCGTTCCGGGAAACGGCGTTCGAGAAACGAGTGTATTTTGATCCCCAAACGTGTGCGCACGCGATGATCCTTGTTCTGTCCCAGTCGTGCCACCGGTATTTCATCCGGGGGCGTATCCGGCCCGTTGGGCGCGAATATCACAGATGCTTTTGTCGCGGCAGGACCGTTGCGGCGAAGAACTACGGCGAAAGGCGTAGTCCTTTTGGCCAGAGCGGTCCAGCGCCCTGCCGCAAGGGAATAGCCACCCAGCGGGCTTTGGGCAAGTCTGTGGACCAAAAGGTCAGCTCTGGGCGGCTTGGTTCTGCGGTGGTTTTGCCCCAATCGACCGTGATTTCAGCGAAAAACCGCTCAGTTTGTGCAATGGCGTGCAAGGCGGATGGGGCCACTCACGCAGGGCGTGCAGGCAGTTTGCAGGATGCATGCAGCGTTCTGTTTTTGCAGGGGTTTCACAGAGGTTTGGCTGGGGCTTGGCAGAGGTTTGGCGGTCCCGCCCGCTGCGTTTGCGGCCAGCGGTGCGGGTGCGTGCGGAGCCGCAGGTCGCAGTGGCAAAACCTCAGCGCAGTGCGGCGGGTGTGTCGGTGATATCCTCGGCCAGGGGCCAATAGAAATCGGGTGCGATCCCGGCTTCGGCGCGTTTTTCATCGTTGAAGGGCGGTTTCAGCTGACCCCGGAAATATTTGCGCACCAGCTGGTGGAATACCTCTTTCGGGTCGAGGTTGTCGCGCCCACAGAGGAAGTGGAACCATTTCGAGCCATAGGCGACATGGCTGACCTCCTCGGCGTAGATCACCTCCAGCGCCTCGATGGCCTGTGTCAGTTTGGCTTTGCGAAAGATCTCGATCATGCTGGGGGTCACATCGAGTCCACGGGCCTCCAGCACCATGGGCACCACGGCGAGGCGCCCCATCAGATCGGTGGCGGTGTCCTCGGCTGCGCGCCACATCCCGGCGTGGGCAGGCAAGGCGCCATAGTGGCTGCCAAGCGCTTCAAGACAGTCGCACATCAGGTTGAAATGTTTGGATTCTTCGTCCGCGGCCTTGACCCAGTCATCAAAGAACCCCAGCGGCATGGGCACGTGGGAAAACCGGGCAATGATGTCCCAGTGCAGATCCACCGCGTTCAATTCGATATGGGCCACCGCATGCAACAGCGCGATGCGACCAGCCTCGGAGCCAGGGCGGCGGCGGGGCACATCCCGCGGGCTGAGCAGCGCGGGTTGGTCCGGGCGGGCCGGATGCAGGGGCGGGTTTGCGGTGCCGATGTCGATCGCAGGGCCGGAACCATCGCGCGCTGCGCGCCAGGCTGTGGCGTGGCGGCGGGACAGGGCCGTTTTCTCCCGCCCGTCTGCTGTGCGCAGCACCTCTTCGGCCATCTGAGCGAGGCTGGATGCGGGCGCTTGGTCGAGATCGGCGGCGGTCATGGAAAAGGTCCTTGGTATTGGTGGCGGCCAGGATGTGAGGGGCCAGGTAACGCGTGGCCGGGTCATAGGTGGCCGTGTTGTTTGCGGTTCAAACGGTCGGGCGGATCGGGATCTTGTTGGCGCTGCAGTGCCATCAAGCCGACGGCACTGCAAGGCTGAACCGGTTTGCCCTGCGGCTCAGAGCGCTTTGACGGCCTCCAGCACCTCTTCGACGTGGCCGTTCACTTTGACCTTGCGCCAAATCTGCGCGATCTGACCGTCTGCGTCGATCAGGAAGGTGGAGCGTTCGATGCCCCAATAGGTCTTGCCGTACATGTTCTTTTCTTTCCAGACCCCGTAATCCTCACAGGTGGTGCCATCTGCGTCGGACAGCAGCGGGGTGGTCAGCTCATGTTTGGTGATGAATTTTTCGTGTTTCGCCACGGTATCTTTGGAAATTCCATAGACAGCGGCTCCGGCATCGGCAAAGGCCTGCAGATGTTCAGAAAATCCGATGGATTCCTTGGTGCAGCCCGGGGTATCATCGCGGGGATAGAAGAACAGCACGACGGCTTTGCCGCGCAGGGTGTCAAGGGCAACGGACTCGCCGCCATCGCGGGGCAGGGTGAACAGAGGAGCTGGATCTTTGGGAGCGAGCATAATGAGGTCTCCAATCGGTTTCGCAAAGGGTGCGTGCGACACATAGGCCATTACGGACAAAGGGAAAGCAAGGATTAAACCGGTCCCCCCAAAAGCGGCGGCCTCTGCGGATCCAACAGCAGAGGCTGGCCATGACGCGCCTGCAGATGCGGTCGTGCCCGCCCCTCTGGAGGATGCAGAGGCGGCGCAACCGGTTGATGCACCTGCTGGCAAGGATGAGGCGTCTGTTGCGGGGGGCGAGGCGCCTGCCGCCAGTGATCGTGTCGCCAGTGATCGTGTCGCCAATGATCTTGTTGCAAGTGGTCCTGTTGCTAGTGGTCCTGTTGACAGCGGTGATGTGCCCGTGGCGCGCGCCGTTGCGCCGCCAGAGAAAGACTTGTTTGACGTTGACGAGCCTGGGGCACCGGCAACGGCCCGCGCTGTGCCCGGTCCGCAACCAGAGCCCGACGGCGGGGCGCAGGTTGCTGCCAAGCAGATAATTACCACTGCGGCGGCCTCCGAAACATTCGCCGAACCCGCGATACCCAAACCGCCCGGGGGACTGCGCCGGTTGGGGCGGGTATTGCTGCGCGTGGCCGCGGTGGTCGCGGTCGTGGCTGCCCTGCTGTTGGGCGGGTTTGTCTATCTCGGGATCGGGACACGGTTTGATGCGCCGGATTGGCTGCGCAGCCGGGTGGAGCAGCGGCTGGAGCAGCATCTCGGCGGCCTCAGCATCGCCTTTGGCGGCATTCAAGTGGTGGTCAATCAGGGATGGCGGCCGCGGGTCAGCCTGCGCGATGTGACCCTGCAGGACGCCGATGGTGCGCGGCTTGTCCGGCTTGCGGATGCGCAGGCCTCCCTGGCGATGCGGCCTTTGCTGCGCGGACAGGTGCGGCCCAAATCGATCAGCCTGTCAGGGCTGTATGGCACGTTGACCCGAGAGATCGACGGTGGGCTGGCGCTGAGCCTTGCCGAGGGGGAGGCACCGCTGCGCGAGGCGGCGACCCTGCCGGAGCTGATCGAACAATGGGACCGGCAACTGGAAACGCCGATCCTGTCGGCGCTGGTTTCGATTGAAACCGAGGCCGTGACCCTGCGCTACGAAGATGCACGGTTGGGGCGGGTCTGGACCCTTGATGGCGGCAGCATCCGCATGGAGCGCCGCGGGCAGGACATTGATCTGGCGGCAGGTTTCTCGCTGCTGAGCGGGCGGGATTACGTCGGCACGATCGAGGCCAATTACGATTCAGCCATCGGCGACAAGGCGGCGCAATTCGGGGTGCTGGTCAATTCGGTCGCCAGCGAAGACATCGCCGCGCAATCCGCCGCTTTGGGCTGGCTGGAGGTGCTGCGGGCGCCAATTTCCGGTTCGTTGCGGGGCGGTATCGACAGCGACGGTCTGCTGGGTCCGGTCTCCGCCAGTCTGCAGATCGGCGAAGGCGTGGTGCAGCCAACACCCCAGGCCCGGCCGGTCGCGATCCAGGGCGCGCAGAGCTATTTCACCTATCTGCCCGACTTGCAGGAGCTGCGGTTCAACGAGCTGTCGGTCAACACCGGCTGGGGGTCCGGCAGCATGGATGGGCGGGCCCATCTGATGGGGGTCGACAATGGCCAGTTGACCGATCTGGTGGGGCAACTGCGGTTTCAGGACATCAGTCTCAACCACAATCAGCTGAGCGAGGCGCCGGTGGATCTGGCTGGGGTCACCATGGATTTCAAGCTGGAGCTGGATCCGTTTCGCCTGCGCCTGGGCGAGATGTTGGTGCGTGATGGTGACACGCGCATCCTGCTGGACGGTGATGTCACCGCCGGTGCGGATGGCTGGCGTTATGCGCTGAATGGGCGGGCCAATCAGATCTCAGCAGCGCGGGTCAAAGAGGTCTGGCCGCTGGCCGCGCCGCCCAAACCCCGCCAATGGGTGCAGGAGAACCTGTTGGAGGGCATGGCGCGGGATGTGAATTTTGCACTCCGCGGGCGCGGCACGGAAAAGCCGTTTGTGCATCTCGACCTCGCTTTCGAAGAGGCCAAGGTCCGGTTTCAGAAGTCCCTGCCACCGCTGCAACAGGCCGCCGGTCAGTTCAGCCTGCATGGCACCCGATTGGTGGCGATTGCGACCTCGGGTTTTGTGATGGCGGACGAGGGCGGGCCGGTGGATGCGGCGGGCACCTCCTTCATCATTCCCGACACCTCGGTGCGGGATGGCGGGCCCGGGATTGCCCGTGTGGTCGCAGAAGGATCGGTGACGGCGGCTTTGTCGTTGCTCAATCGTCCACCCTTGCAGATCATGGATAAGGCCGGGTTGCCAGTGGATCTGGCGGATGGTCGGGTGGTTCTGGATGGCACGCTGTCACTGCCCCTGCGCAATGGGGTGCAGCCGGAGGAGATTCGTTATCACTACAAAGGGCAGATCCGCGACGTGCGCAGTGCGCGCCTTGTCCCCGAAGAGGTGGTCACTGCCGAGGTGCTGCAAATCAGCGGTGATCAGGATCATGTGAACCTGCGCGGTGCGGGCGCGCTGAGCGGTATTCCGGCCACCGCGCGCTGGCAACAGGCGGTTGGACCGGCAGCCCTGCGTCTGGCAGCGCGGCCCGAAGGCGCGCCCCCGGTCGAAGTGGAGGGCACGCTGGAGCTGTCAGCGGACAGTCTGCAGGCGCTGCGCATCACGTTGCCGCCCGGCAGTGTCAATGGTCTGGGCGAGGTCAACTATAGGGTGGAGATTACACCGGATCAGCCGCCGCGTCTGTTTGTGAACAGCGATCTGGATGGTGTGGGCCTGCGCATTGATGCGCTGTCCTGGCGGTTGCCGCAGGCGCGCACCGGTCAGCTGGAGTTGGAGGCGACATTGGCGCAGCCCCCGCAGGTCGATCTGTTGCGGCTGGAGGCCCCTGGGCTGTCGGCGCAGGGCCAGGTGCGGCTGGGAGATGGGGGTGCGTTTGAACAGGCGCAGTTTGGCGCGCTCCGCGTGGGGGATTGGTTTCGCGGTGCGCTGACGCTGAGCACGCGGGGAAACCGTCAGCCTGCGATTTCGGTCAGCTCTGGCACTCTGGATTTGCGGCGCATGCCAGAGGGTTCTGAGGCTGGGGGGCAAGGCGGCGGCGCGTCTGGGTCCGCCCAGGGCGGTGGCCCGATCACCCTGCGGCTGGATCAGGTGCAGGTGACCGACAGCATTGCGCTCACGGATTATGAAGGGCGGTTTTCCACCACCGGCGGTTTCAATGGGGAGTTTTCAGCGCGGCTGAACGGGCAGACCCGTGTCGATGGGGTGGTTGTGCCGAAGGGCAATGATTTTGCCACCCGGATCCGGTCTGACGATGCAGGCGGTGTGTTCCGTGCGGCAGGGGTGCTGCGTCACGGCTCTGGTGGCAGTTTTGAGATGTCGCTGGTGCCCGCACCAGGCGCGGCGGGCGAATATGATGGTCAGATCAATGTCCGCAACACCCGCATCAAAGAAGCGCCCTCCATGGCGGCGCTGATCAATGCGCTGAGCCTGGTGGGGCTGATCGATCAGCTGGCGGGTCAGGGCATCCTGTTTACCAATGTGGAGGCGAATTTCCGCCTGGGTCCCACGCATCTGATCATCCGCGACAGCAGCGCCGTGGGACCATCCATGGGGCTGTCGCTGGATGGGAACTATGATTTGCAGACCAGTGCGCTGAACATGCGTGGCGTGCTGTCACCGATCTATATCCTGAATGCCATCGGGCGGGTGTTGACGCGCAAGGGCGAGGGGCTGATCGGGTTTGCCTTCACTCTAAAAGGGACGGCAGATGACCCGCAGGTGCAAGTGAACCCACTGTCAGGGCTCGCCCCCGGCATGTTCCGCGAGATTTTCCGTGGCCCGGCCCCAACCCTGCCAGGTGAGGAACCTGCGCCGCCCCCCACGCCACGATCCGAACGGGACCGGCCGGCCTATTCGCGCTCTCCGGGGGAGGATCGCTGAGCGCGGCGGGCGCGGTGCTGCACTCTGGCAGACCTCGGACGTGAAAACCTGTTGGCCAATTGTGCGATGACACCCTATATGGCGGCGCATGAAACTCAGTGATTTTGACTTTGATCTCCCCGATGAGCTGATCGCCACCCGACCGGCGGTTCCCCGCACCTCCGCCCGTCTGCTCGTCGCGCAAGGCGCGCAGATCACCGATGCCACTGTGGCCGATCTGGGCCAATGGCTGCGTCCGGGGGACCGGTTGGTGCTGAACGACACCAAGGTGATCCCCGCAAGGCTCAGCGGTTTGCGCCATCGCGACACCGCCCAGGGACCAATGGCCGCCAAGGTGGAGGTGACCCTGCTGGAGCCCGCCGCCAATGGCAGCTGGAGCGCGCTGTTGAAGCCGCTGAAAAAGGTCAAGATCGGCGAGGAGATCGTCTTCTCCGATCAGCTGTCTGCTCGGCTGGAACGCGTTGAGGACGGGCAGGGCCATTTGGTGTTCAATTGTGTGGGCGCAGATTTCGATGCCGCCCTGGCAGAGGCGGGCGCGATGCCGCTGCCACCTTATATCGCGGCCAAACGGCCTGCAGATGATCAGGACAAAACGGATTACCAGACGGTCTGGGCGGAAAACTCCGGAGCGGTGGCGGCGCCTACAGCGTCGTTGCATTTTGACGAACCGCTGCTGGCCGCGTTGCAGGCGCAGGGGGTCAGCTTCAGCTTTGTGACCCTGCATGTTGGCGCGGGCACCTTTCTGCCCGTAAAGGTCGATGACGTCACCCAACACAAGATGCACTCCGAATGGGGCCGGGTCAGCGCAACGGCGGCGGCCGAGATTGCGGCGACCAAAGCCGCCGGGGGACGGGTGATCCCGGTGGGCACAACCGCCCTGCGCCTGATTGAAAGCGCAGCCGCCGAAACAGGGGCCATCGCCCCCTGGGAGGGTGATACTGATATTTTCATCTATCCAGGCTTCCACTTTCATGTGGCGGATGGGTTGATGACCAATTTCCACCTGCCGAAATCGACCCTGATGATGCTGGTGTCGGCACTGATGGGCGCGGACTGCATTCGCAGCATCTATGCCCATGCGGTGCAGGAAAAATATCGGTTCTTCTCTTATGGGGATGCGTCGCTTTTGATCCCTCCTTTGGCGGAAGTTTGACAGAATCCACCTGGCACATCTGTCAGGTCTGAGAAACCGGATGGTGTCCGGGTCCGGTCCGGCCGCAGTTTCTGCGTGCTGGGCCCTTTGGTCTTTGGGCTGTTGGTTTTTGGGCTGTGCGATTTGGCTTGTGTGCCGGTACGCTGTTTGGGTTCGGGCCAGAGTTGAGTTGATATTCGGTCCGCATAAGACTGGGATTAGGCCGATGTACACGGATTGAGCGGCACCATCGGATTGACATAACAGGCGTTGGCCAGACCCAGAGCGGCAACCAGCGTCACCGAGGCATTGAGACAAACACATAGGAGACACGCGCAATGTGGCAGGTTCTTTCAAGCGCATGGGCGCTGTTGCTGGGCATGGGCATGCTGATGGTGGGCAATGGCCTGCAGGGCACGCTGCTGGGGGTGCGCGGCGATCTGGAAGGGTTCAGCACCTTTGAGATGTCCTGTGTGATGTCGGCCTATTTCATCGGCTTTCTGGGGGGATCGAAACTGGCCCCGGAGATGATCCGCCGGGTCGGCCATGTGCGGGTTTTTGCGGCGCTGGCCTCTTTCATTTCGGCGGTGATGATCCTCTATCCGGCGGTGGCCAGCCCCTGGGCCTGGGTGCTGGGACGTATTGTCATCGGGTTCTGTTTCTCGGGCGTGTATGTCACCGCGGAAAGCTGGCTGAACAACGCTTCTGACAATGCCAACCGCGGCAAAGCGCTGTCGCTCTATATGATTGTGCAGATGGTGGGGATCGTCTCCGCCCAGGGCCTGTTTCTGGTGGCGGATCCCGGTGGTTATGAAACCTTCGTCATTGCCTCGGTCGTGGTGTCTGTCTCCTTTGCTCCGATTTTGCTGTCGATTTCGCCAACGCCTGCGTTTGACACGACCAAGCCGATGCCTCTGGGCAATCTGTTGCAGGCCTCGCCATTGGGCTGTGTGGGGATGTTCCTGCTGGGCGGCGTGTTCTCTGCACAATTTGGCATGAGCGCGGTTTATGCGGCTTCTGCCGGGCTGAGCCTGACCCAGATTTCGATCTTTGTGGCGACCTTCTATGTGGGCGCTTTGGTCCTGCAATATCCGCTGGGCTGGTTTTCCGACCGGATGGACCGCCGGATCCTGATCCTGTTTGGTGCCACCAGTGGTGGTGCCGCGGCGGTTGTTGCCATGCTGATGGGCGGCAATTTCCTGCTGTTGCTGGTTGCGGCCTTTGTGATCGGTGGCATGACCAACCCGCTTTATTCGCTGCTGATTGCCCACACCAATGACTATCTCGAACATGATGATATGCCGGCCGCATCGGGTGGTCTGGTGTTCATCAACGGGCTTGGTGCGGTTGCAGGGCCGCTGATCACTGGCTGGATGATGAGCGACTCGGTCTTTGGCGCGCCTGGCTTCTTCTTGTTCATGGCGATCCTGCTGCTGGCACTGGGGGCTTACGCGGCCTACCGCACCACGCAGCGTCCGGCGATTCCCAGCGAAGAGACCGGAATCATGTCGCCCATGTTGCCCACCTCTTCGCCGGTTGCGGTGGAGTTTGCGCAGGAATATGCGATCGAGACCGACATCGAAGAGCAGGAAGCTGCCAATGAAGCGACCACAGATGCTGCCTGATTGCGCTAACCCGGTGGTTTTATGACCAAAAGCTCACGAAAATGTCGGGACTGACGTAAAACGTGACGGGCTTGCCCTTGTCACGCGGCGCCAAAAATTGCCTCACTTGACCTGTGGAAGGACAAATGGAGACAGACCTATGGCGGGTCCCGACGACATCCTGAATTTCTGGCTCAATGAGGTGGGCGAGAAAGGGTGGTATCTGCAAGACGAGGCCCTGGATGCAGACATCCGGGCGCGGTTTGAGACAACCTGGCAATTGGCGCGCGAGGGCGGCTGTGATTACTGGCGCACGGGGCCGCGTGGCGTGCTGGCGTTCATCATTCTGACCGATCAGCTGCCGCGCAATATGTTCCGCAATGCGGCAGAGGCCTTCGCCAGCGACGGGCAGGCACTGTCGGCGGCAAAATGCGCGATCAACAAATCCTGGGATCTGAAGATCGACGAGCCTCAGCGGCAGTTTTTCTATCTGCCGTTGATGCATTCGGAAAACCTCTGCGATCAGGAGCGTTGCGTGCGCCTGATGCTGGAGCGGATGCCAAAGAACGGTGCCTCAAACCTGCTGCACGCGCGTGCCCATCGCGAAGTGATCCGCCAGTTTGGGCGTTTCCCCTATCGCAACGAGGCACTGGCGCGCAACAGCACTGCGCCCGAGTTGGATTACGTGATGGCCGGTGGTTATGGCAGCACTGTGCGGCAGTTGGAAGTGGTCGCCTAAGCGCTGCAATCGGGTCTTTTGACCAGACGTGATAAAGAGAACCGCACGGGGCCGGATGCGCTCTGTGCGGTTCTTTTGATTTTGTTGACGGGTTTGGCGCTAGGGTGCGGTCGCGGTGAAGACGCCTGCAGATGGGGGATGCGTGGCTTGTCAGATCGGTCCTTGATTGTGCCTATGATGTGATCAAGGATCAGGCCTGTGAGCGGCGTCATGAGCAAAACCAGGGGCAGGGCGCTGTGCCGCAGCACTGTAAGATTGCAGTGCAGATAAAAATAGTTTAACGGTGAACTAATTTTCAGAGATCCTGTTGAAGGCGAGGAAACAGCATGGCCGCACAAACCTATGACCTGATCGTAATCGGCGCCGGACCCGGCGGCTATGTGGCGGCGATCCGCGCCGCTCAGCTGGGTCTGAAGACCTGCATCGTCGAGCGCGAACATATGGGGGGCATCTGCCTCAACTGGGGCTGCATCCCGACGAAAGCGATGCTGCGCTCCTCCGAGGTGTTCCACCTGATGGAACGCGCCAAGGAGTTCGGTCTCAAGGCTGACAACATCAGCTATGATCTGGATGCGGTGGTGAAACGCTCGCGCGGGGTGGCCAAGCAGCTGTCGTCCGGCATTGGTCATCTGATGAAGAAGAACAAGATCGATGTGGTGATGGGGGAGGCAACGATCCCCGCCAAGGGCCAGGTCAGCGTCAAGACCGACAAGGGCACCACCGAGCTGAGCGCCAAGAACATCGTTCTGGCCACCGGCGCACGGGCACGCGAACTGCCCGGCCTGGAGGCAGACGGCAATCTGGTCTGGACCTATAAACATGCGCTGCAACCGGTGCGGATGCCAAAGCGCTTGCTGGTCATTGGATCGGGCGCCATCGGTATCGAATTTGCCAGCTTCTACAACACGTTGGGCGCGGACACGACCGTTGTTGAGGTTATGGACCGGGTGCTGCCTGTTGAGGACGCGGAAATCTCCGCCTTCGCCAAGAAGCAATTCGTCAAACAGGGCATGAAGATCATGGAAAAAGCCATGGTCAAACAGTTGGACCGTGCGCCCACCGCCGATGGTGGCACTGTCACCGCCCATATCGAGGTTGGCGGCAAGATCCAGAAACAGGAATTCGACACCGTGATTTCTGCCGTTGGGATCGTCGGCAATGTCGAAGGACTGGGGCTGGAGGCGCTTGGCGTCACTATTGATCGGACCCATGTGGTCACAGATGCCTACTGTCGCACGGGCGTTGATGGGCTCTATGCGATTGGCGATATCGCCGGGGCACCTTGGCTTGCGCACAAGGCTTCGCACGAAGGGGTCATGGTGGCCGAGCTGATCGCGGGCAAATCGGTGCATCCCGTCAAACCGGAAAGCATCGCAGGCTGCACTTACTGCCATCCGCAGGTGGCTTCGGTCGGCTATAGCGAAGCAAAAGCCAAAGAGCTGGGCTATGACATCAAAGTGGGCCGCTTCCCGTTCATCGGCAACGGCAAGGCGATTGCCCTTGGCGAGCAGGAAGGGATGGTGAAGACCGTGTTTGACGCCAAGACCGGCGAGCTGCTGGGGGCCCATATGGTCGGCGCAGAAGTGACCGAGATGATCCAGGGCTATGTGGTTGGCCGTCAGCTGGAAACCACCGAAGAGGATCTGATGCACACCGTGTTCCCGCATCCGACCCTGTCGGAAATGATGCATGAAAGCGTGTTGGACGCCTTTGACCGCGTGATCCACATGTAAGCCTGCCAGACTGGTAGATCATTCAGACAGTCAGACAGATATGCCCGGGGCCAAAAGCTCCGGGCTTTTTTGTGCCTCGCCGAAATTGCAGCTGGTCGCGCTTGCATACGTCCCTGATCTCACAAGACCTCGGTTTTACATGACCCAGATCCGTGTAGGGCCAGATCCGCATCAGGCCAGATCCGCATCAGGCCAGGTCCACATCGGGCCAGTCACTGGGCCTGCTGCGCTGTCTGGTGAATTTTGCTGCGCAGGCACTGGCGCTTTGTGACGCGCCGCAGTATGAAGCGCGCTTGCGCCGCAGCGCAGAGGGCAGGTGCCTTGGGTCGCCGCTGTTTCAGCCCCAATGACCAACGCTGACACTTAGGTTCAGACATGTGCGTTCAGATATGCGGGTTTTATAAGAGCCCGCAGTTTGGGGTTTGACACCACAGTGGGCTTTGGAAATGGGGAGGCGGGTGAGCCGAGCGATGCCTCTGTCTTCCCTGCTGCGGAGTTGCAAAGACTGCGAAAGAATGAGGATCGCATCTATGACGTCTCAGCCTATCACCCGTTGGAGCGTGGTTCTGATCATCTGGGCCGCTGGCCTTGGCGCGGGGGCGCAATACGGCAAGATCAGCATTGTGTTTGATCAACTCGCTGCGCTCTATCCGCAGGCGGGCAACAGTCTCAGCCTGACGATGTCGATGGTTGGCCTTTTGGGTATCCTGATGGGCGTTGTGGCCGGTGGTTTTGTGGCCTCTTTCGGCTATCGGCGCAGCCTGGTCTGGGCGCTGTGGATTGGCGCGGCGATGTCGCTGCTGCAGGCGTTGCATTTGCCTTACGGCGTGTTCCTGGCCACCCGCCTGATCGAAGGACTGTCGCATCTGGGTATCGTTGTGGCCGCACCGACGTTGATCCCGCAGATCTGCAGCCCGAACCACCGTGGCACGGCGCTGTCGATGTGGAGCACATTCTTTGGCGTCTCTTTTGCGTTGTTGGCCTGGTTGGGCTTGCCGCTGGTTGGAGTGGTGGGCGTCACTGGTCTGTTTGCCGCCCACGGCGTGATCATGGGCGTGCTGGCGCTGGTGCTGGGTCACGTGCTGAAATCGGTGCAGGTGCCGCCGCGCTTGCCGTTGCCACCGCTGGCGGAGCTGCCTGCGCTGCATCTGCAGATTTATTCCTCCGCGGCGAAGATTGCGCCTGCTGCAGGTTGGATTTTCTACACCAGCTGTTTTGTGGCCCTGTTGACCGTGCTGCCGCCCTTCCTGGATGAGACCGTGCGCGTCGCGGTGATCGGTGCGATGCCCCTGATCAGCATTGCGACCTCGATGACCATCGGTGTTTGGCTGCTGCGCAAGGTGACAGCGGTGCAGGTGGTGCAGCTGGGCTTTGCCCTGTCGGCGCTGGCGGGGCTGTGGCTCTGGATGATGCCGAGTGCACCGCTGGCGTGTTTTGCTTTGGCTGCGGCCTTCGGTCTGGTACAGGGTGCGAGCTTTGCCGCCGTGCCGCAGCTGAATGATGCAGCCGCAGATCAGGCGCAATCCAATGGCGCCATGAGCCAGGCAGGCAATCTGGGCAACTCCGCCGGGACGCCACTGATGGTCGCGGCCATCGCACTGGCGGGTTATGACGGTCTGATGGCGGTGATGTTGGTGCTGTTTTTCGGCGGCTTTGCAGCCCATGCGGTGCTGGGTCGCCTGCGGCTGCGTCAGCAACAGACCGCCAATTGAGCGCGTTCCCTTTACGTTCTCATTTTTCTGTTGGAGACTCGGGCGGGACTGCCTATTTGTAGAGGCGAGTAGCGCCAATTGGCGCCGCTAGGACGTTTGGGGGCATTATGGCTGAACTGAAATCAATCGAGGTGCGCGGCGCGCGTGAGCACAACCTGAAGGGCATCGACGTGGATATTCCGCGCGATCAGCTGGTGGTGATCACTGGCCTGTCCGGTTCGGGCAAATCCTCCCTCGCTTTTGACACCATCTATGCCGAAGGGCAGCGCCGCTATGTGGAGAGCCTGTCGGCCTATGCCCGCCAGTTCCTCGACATGATGGAAAAGCCGGATGTGGATCACATCAGCGGTCTGTCCCCGGCGATTTCCATCGAACAGAAAACCACGTCGAAAAACCCACGCTCGACGGTTGGCACGGTCACCGAGATTTACGATTACCTGCGCCTGTTGTTTGCCCGCGCAGGCACGCCCTATTCACCCACCACAGGCCTGCCCATCGAAGCCCAGCAAGTGCAGGATATGGTCGACCGTGTGATGACCCTGGAGGAGGGCACCCGCGGCTACCTGCTGGCGCCAATCGTGCGCGACCGCAAAGGCGAATACCGCAAGGAATTCCTGGAGCTGCGCAAACAAGGCTTCCAGCGGGTCAAGGTCGATGGTGAATTCTACGAGCTGGACGAGCCGCCAACATTGGACAAGAAGTTCCGCCATGACATCGATGTCGTGGTCGACCGCATCGTGGTGCGCGAAGGCCTGGAAACCCGTCTGGCCGACAGTTTGCGCACTGCGCTGGACCTCGCCGATGGCATTGCAATTCTGGAAACCGCCCCACGCGAAGGCGATCCGGAGCGCATCACCTTCAGTGAAAATTTTGCCTGCCCGGTCAGTGGTTTCACCATTCCCGAAATTGAACCCCGGCTGTTTTCGTTCAACGCGCCATTTGGGGCCTGCCCGGATTGCGACGGTCTGGGGGTGGAGCTGTTCTTTGACGAACGGCTGGTGGTCCCCGATCAGAACCTGAAGATCTACGACGGTGCGCTCGCCCCCTGGCGCAAAGGCAAATCGCCTTATTTCCTCCAGACCATAGAGGCCATCGCCAAACACTACCAGTTCGATAAGAACACCAAGTGGAAAGACCTGCCAAAGAAAGTGCAGCAGGTGTTTCTCTATGGCTCGGGCGAAGAAGAAATCATGTTCCGCTATGACGAAGGCGGTCGTGTCTATCAGGTGGAGCGTGTGTTTGAGGGGGTGATCCCCAATATGGAACGGCGTTACCGCGAGACCGATTCCAACTGGATCCGCGAAGAATTCGAACGCTACCAGAACAACCGCTCCTGCGGCAGCTGTGATGGCTATCGTCTGCGCGAAGAGGCGCTGGCAGTGAAGATCGCGGGTCTGCATGTGGGGCAGGTGGTGCAGATGTCGATCCGCGCGGCCCTGGCCTGGATCGAAGATGTGCCAAACCATCTGTCGACGCAAAAACAGGAAATCGCCCGCGCCATCGTGAAGGAAATCCGCGAGCGTCTGGGGTTCTTGAACAATGTTGGGCTGGAATACCTGACGCTGAGCCGAAATGCGGGCACGCTGTCGGGCGGCGAAAGCCAGCGGATCCGGCTTGCCTCGCAGATCGGTTCGGGGCTGACAGGGGTGCTTTATGTGTTGGATGAGCCGTCAATCGGGCTGCACCAACGTGACAATGACCGGCTGTTGGACACGCTGAAAAACCTGCGCGATCAGGGCAATACGGTGATCGTGGTGGAACATGACGAGGATGCGATCCGCGAGGCGGATTATGTCTTTGACATCGGGCCGGGCGCTGGGGTGCATGGCGGCCAGGTGGTGAGCCACGGCACGCCCAAGCAGATCGCAGATGATACGGGGTCGATCACCGGGCAATATCTTTCGGGCACCCGTGAAATCGCCGTGCCGAGCACCCGGCGCAAAGGCAATCGCAAATCGGTGAAAGTGGTGAAAGCCACTGGCAACAACCTGAAAAACGTCACTGCCGAATTCCCTCTGGGCAAATTCCTCTGCGTGACCGGCGTGTCGGGCGGCGGCAAATCCACGCTGACCATCGAGACCCTGTTCAAAACCGCGTCGATGCGGCTCAATGGTGCGCGCCAGACACCGGCGCCATGCGAAACCATCAAGGGGCTGGAGCATCTGGACAAGGTGATCGACATTGATCAGCGCCCCATCGGCCGGACGCCGCGCTCCAACCCGGCCACCTACACCGGTGCCTTCACGCCGATCCGGGAGTGGTTTGCCGGACTGCCGGAGGCCAAGACCCGCGGCTACAAACCAGGGCGGTTCTCCTTCAACGTCAAAGGCGGGCGCTGCGAGGCTTGCCAGGGCGATGGGGTGATCAAGATCGAGATGCACTTCCTGCCGGATGTCTATGTGGAGTGCGAGACCTGCAAAGGGGCGCGCTACAATCGCGAGACGCTGGAGACCCAATTCAAAGGCAAGAGCATCGCGGATGTTCTGGATATGACCGTGGAGGACGCGCAGCAGTTCTTCAGCGCGGTGCCGTCCATTCGCGACAAGATGGATGCGCTGATGCGGGTGGGTCTTGGCTATATCAAAGTGGGCCAACAGGCGACGACCCTATCGGGCGGCGAAGCGCAGCGGGTGAAGCTGTCGAAGGAATTGGCCAAACGGTCGACCGGCCGGACGCTCTATATCCTGGATGAGCCCACAACGGGCCTGCATTTCGAGGATGTGCGCAAGCTGCTGGAAGTACTGCATGAATTGGTCGATCAGGGCAATTCCGTGGTGGTGATCGAACACAACCTCGATGTGGTGAAAACGGCTGATTGGATCATCGACATTGGCCCTGAGGGCGGTGATGGCGGCGGCGAGATCGTTGCTGCGGGCACGCCAGAAGATGTCGCAGCCGAGCCGCGCAGCCACACCGGGCGCTATCTGAAAGATATGCTGGCCCCAAAGAAAGTGGCAGCTGAGTAAGCCGCGCCAAGACGCGCAGCCGCTGCGTGTGGCAGTTGTGCGCGCGGGCTGCGAAGGCTGATTGTGAGTGTGTGTCAGGCTTGGGGGCGCTGCCCCCCTTGGCCTGCGGCCAATTCACCCCGGAGTATTTGAGGAAAGATGACAGGGCGAGCTGGTGCTGACTGGCGTTGCAGGATCGGTCCCGCGCGCCGGAGTAAACTGGTATTGCGTTTGCTGGTGTTTGCGCGCTTACGCACGGGTGATTGGCGCGGATCTATTCAATCCGCGCCAGTATAAGATCATGTGTTTTTTTTGGTATCCGCCGCCGCCGAAGCGTGTAGATCAGCGGTCGTGGCGGCTGCTGTTGACGAAACGCGGCAGCATGGCGCTGAAATCCTTGCCTGCGCCGCCTTCTTCTTCGACGAAGAGCGCATAAAGCGCCTGCGCCAGGGCACCCATTGGGGTGTCTGCATCCACGCTGTCGGCGGCCTGCTGCGACAAGCGCAGATCCTTGAGCATCAGCTCGGAGGCGAAGCCGGGGGTGTAGTCATTGTCCGCAGGCGATTGCGGGCCCACGCCCGGCGCGGGGCAATAGGCGTTCATCGACCAGCTGTAGCCTGACGAGGTGGAGACCACATCGAACATTTTCTGTCGGTCGAGACCAAGCTTGTCCGCCAGCGCAAAGGCTTCGCAGGTGCCGATCATGGTGATGCCGAGGATCATGTTGTTGCAGATCTTGGCCGCCTGTCCGGCGCCGGCGTCGCCGCAATGCACAGCCTTTTGGCCCATGATGTCAAATAGCGGTTCTGCGGCCGCAAATGCGGCGGTGCTGCCGCCTGCCATGAAGGTGAGAGTGCCGCCCGCAGCACCGCCAATGCCGCCCGAAACAGGCGCATCCACCCATTGCAACCCTGCCTCTGTGCAGTCCTGCGCCACGCTGCGGGCGCTGTTCACATCAACGGTGGAGCAATCCACCAGCGTCGCGCCTTTGGCCATCGCGGGCACCAGTTCGGCGGCGACACTGCGCAGAATGTCGCCATTGGGCAGCATGGTGATGACGACTTCGGCACCTTCTGCGGCAGCTTTGGCGGAGGCGGCCATAGTGACGCCCTCTACCGCAACATCCGCGCTGTCAAATCCGGTGACGGTGTGACCGGCGCGCGCCAGATTGCTGGCCATGGGGCCGCCCATATTGCCGAGCCCGATAAATCCGATGTTCATTCAGTTGTCCTCCTCAAATCGCAATGTCTCGGCTCCAAGGGGCTGCAACAGCGCCTGAACCGCCTGGGCCGGGACATCGTGATCGTCATACTGCCATTTCGGGCTTTTGTCCTTGTCGATGATGAGCGCGCGGATGCCTTCCAGGAAATCACCCTGTTGCATCGCCCGGTGCGTAAATCGGTATTCCAGTTCAAGCGCCGCGCGGATGCTGAGCGGGGCCGCGCGCAGCTGGTGCAGCAGCTCCACGGTGCAGGCCAGGGACAGGGGCGCGTTGACGGTGAGCGCGGTGAGCGTGTCCTGCGCAAAGCTGCTGGTATCCGCGCGCAGCGCAGCGAGGATATCGCCGTAGCTGCCGCCCGCAAACAGGCGATCGATGTCGGGCTGCTGGGCCTGCAGACGGCTCTCGCCTGCTGGGCTGCTGGCCTCGCTCAGGGCGTCAATCTGACCGCTGGTTTCCAGTTCTGCGATCAGGTCGGGCCATTGGTCCTGCGTGATGAACAGATCGGCAAAGCCCGCGTAGATCGCATCGGCCGCGCGCATCCGTGCCCCGGTGAGACCAAGATACTCGCCAAGGCGTCCGCTGGCCATCGCCAGCATCAAGGTGCCGCCCACATCGGGGATCAGACCGATGCTGACCTCGGGCATGGCGATGCGGGTGCTGTCACAGACCACCCGGTGGCTGCCGTGACAGCCAAGGCCGACACCGCCGCCCATGACGAACCCTTGCAGGAAGCTCACCACCGGTTTGGGGTATTCGAAGATCCGGGCGTTCATCCGGTATTCATCGCGCCAGAAGGTCTGCCCGTAGGCGAAATCACCAGAGGTGCCCGTTTGATACAGCTCGGCAATGTCGCCGCCGGCGCAGAAGGCTTTGTCGCCTGAGGCATCCATGACCACCAGATCGACGCTGTCATCCTTGGCCCATTGCTTCAATGCGGCATCAACTGCCAGACACATGTCATAGCTCAGCGCATTCAACGCCTTGGGACGGGTGAGGGTGATGCGACCGGCGCGGCCGACCTGGCGGATAGAGATATCATCCATGGTCAGGCTCAACGGTGCTCGGCCAGCATCTGGCGGGCGGTGATCAAGCGCATGATTTCATTGGTCCCTTCGAGGATCTGATGCACCCGCAGATCGCGAACCAGTTTCTCGATGCCATAGTCGGCCAGATAGCCATAGCCGCCGTGCAGCTGCAGGCATTGATCGACAACCTTGGACCCGGATTCGGTGACAAATTTCTTGGCCATGGCGCAATGTTTGGTGGCATCTGGAGCGCCCTGATCCAGTTTCCAGGCCGCTTGGCGCAGGAAAACACGGGCGGCTTGCAGTTCGATTTCCATATCCGCCAGGCGGAATTGCAAGCCCTGGAACTGATCGATGGACTGGCCGAATGCCTTGCGCTCGGACATGTATTGCAGCGTCATATTGATCGCCATCTGCGCGGCCCCCAACGAGCAGGCCGCGATATTCAGGCGGCCACCGTCCAGCCCCATCATGGCGTATTTGAACCCGGCGCCTTCTTCGCCAACCAGGTTTTCAGACGGGATTGCGCAGTCATCGAACTGTACCTGCGCGGTGGGTTGGCTTTTCCAGCCCATTTTGTCTTCGAGCCCGCCGAAGGACAGACCTGCTGTGCCATCTTCGACATAGACCGTCGAGATGCCTTTGGGGCCATCCTCGCCGGTGCGCACCATGCAGACATAGGCATCGGAGTATCCGCC
Organism: Phaeobacter sp.; assembly: GCF_022825805.1. Lineage (GTDB taxonomy): Bacteria > Pseudomonadota > Alphaproteobacteria > Rhodobacterales > Rhodobacteraceae > Phaeobacter. The sequence goes on along the minus strand of NZ_JAJDWC010000016.1, from coordinate 44,704 downwards.
GCCGGAAATAAACGCCTTTGTACCGTTCAGCGTGTAGCCCGTGTTGGTGCGGCTGGCGCGGGTTTTCAGGGCCGCCGCATCCGAACCAGATCCCGGTTCGGTCAGGCAGTAACTGAGCACAGTGTTCAGTGACAGAACATCCGGCATGATGCGGGATTTCATCTCATCGCTGGCAAAACTGTCCAGCATTTTGGCGCACATGTTGTGGATCGACAAAAAGGCCGCAACAGAGGGGCAGGCCATCGAGAGCGCTTCGAACACCAATGTGGCATCAAGACGTGAGAGGCCCGCGCCGCCGCCGTCTTCGCTGACGTACAGTCCGCCAAATCCCAGCTCTCCGACCTGGGGCCAGAGCGATTTGGGGATGGTGCCGTCAGCCTCCCATTGGCGGGCAAAGGGGGCGATATGCTCTTGGCCAAACCCATAGGCCATATCGAAAATGGCGGTCTGTTCCTCGGTCAACGCAAAATCCACGGCATGTCCTCCCTCGTGTAGACGCGGCCCGAACGATGCAGACCGCACGGGTCGTGATAATTGAACGATTGTTTCTTTCTTAGCGCTCTCGCCGCGACAGAGCAAGCGGCAGCCATGCAAATCGGCAGTGCAGGAATGCTGTGACGTCGGGGGCAACACTTACAGCGTGCAGAAACCCGTGGCTGCCGGTCACAGGTGAACCGTTTCTTAGGCTTTTTCGATCAATCTGTCGGAAATTTGTTACAACCCGGCTGGATTGCCAGCCCGTCAGGTGAAGGGTCAGCCCCCATGAACAAGCCGTTGCGCAAAGATCTGCTTGATATCGCGATTGATTGGAAAACCGCACATCCTGATCTTGCGCGGGACACATATCGCAACATTATTGTCACCGCTGAAAAGGCAATCCAAAACGGCGATTTCGCCTTGGCGGAAAAACTATACACGGAACTTGTCGAAGCTATCCCAAATGCTGCGGTGTTGTGGGCGCAATTGGCACAGGTTTACTGGGTCACGAAGCGGTTTGATCAGGCAGTGAAAGCGATATTGGGCGCCGTCAAACTCGAACCTCTAAACCCGGCTTGGTATACCGCTGTCGGAACGATCCTTATGGAGGCGAAACGGGTGGTTGATGCCAAAGCGTTTTTTGAGACGGCGCATCAACTGGATCCAGAGGACGCTTCGACCCTTGTGCGTATGATGCGGCTCAAGTTGGATTTTTGCGACTGGTCGATTTACGAGGACACAAAAAACGTTGAACGCGTGCTTGGCAACGCCGTGGCGAAGGGCGATCAATTCACACCTTTCCTGTTTTCCGACAATCCAACTTTGCTGAAACGCCGCGCGGTCGCGGCAGCAAAGAGGATGACCAAGGTAGCACCGACAGTAGTGAGATTTGAAAGAGACAGTGCTGAAAACCGGAAGATCCGGATTGGATATTTCTCCAATGACTTCTTTCACCATGCCACGATGCAATTGCTCAGACGGGTTCTTGAACTCCATGATCGCGATAAATTCGAGATTTTTGTTTATGACTACACCGCGACACACGACCCAGATTTGACGGAGTTCGTGAAAAAGAACTCGGATCAGTATCTCTCCGTTAAAGATAAAACCGATTTCGAGGTGGCGGAGATTGCGCGCGCTGACAAAATCGATGCCGCCTTGGATTTGAAGGGGTATACAACTGGGGGGCGGATGCGGATTTTTGCCAACCGTGCGGCGCCGGTTCAGGTGTCCTATCTTGGTTATCCGGGGACAACCGGTTTAAAGGCAATCGATTATTTTCTGGCCGATCCGCTGACCATCCCCGCGGAGGCACGCAAGCACATGTCAGAGAAAATCCTGTATATGCCGCAGTGCTATCAGCCCAATGACAACACAAGACCCTTGCCCAAGAAAAAGTTTACCCGCGCTCAGCTCGGTTTGCCGGAAGACGCAATTGTTTTTGGCAGTTTCAACAACCCAAACAAGGTTGGCCCGGAAGAGTTTGATGTCTGGATGAAGCTGCTGAAGGCAGTTCCAGACAGCGTTTTGTGGTTCCTCGCAGATCGAGAAGAAATTCAAGTCAACATCAAGCAGGAAGCGGAAAAGCGCGGGGTTGGAGCGGACAGAGTGATTTTTGCCCCGAGATGCGCGACGGAAGACCATTTTGAGCGGATCACGCTGGTCGACATCTTCCTTGATACGTTTGCGTGTAACGCACACACGACGGCCAGTGAAACGCTGTGGGCTGGCGTGCCTGTTGTCACCAAGACGGGCCAACAGTTTGCGGCGCGGGTTGCGACCAGTATTGTGCACGCCATCGGGTGCCCGGAACTGGCCTGCGATAGCAAAGAGGCATATTTCGAGCTGGCGCTGAAACTGGCGACCGATCGAGAGGCGCTGGCTGCCATCAAACAGAAGCTGAGCGACAATGTGTTTGCCACGCCGCTTTATGATAGTGAGCAGTACACACGCGATTTCGAAGCGCTGCTGACCAAGGCGGTGCGCCACTATGATGCGGGCAAGAAGCCGGAGCATATGGGGCTCTGACCTCTACACGCGGATTATCAGTGGTCGGTGCTAAATCAAGCGGTTCTCGGGATCGGGAGCCGCTTATCCTGCGGCCGATGCATAGCCGCGATGAACACGCCTAGTTGGGCGCCACCCGACTGTTGACCACTGCTCCGACGCGATGGGACAGCCGATGTTCGCTGTACCCAGCGTGAGGTCTCTCTTAAGGCGGCTAAATCGCTCAGGCCCCACCAGCACATTCTGATCGGCCCCAGCGCAGGGAGATCTGGCGGCAAAGATCCCCCCAACGCTCGTTGCTTATAACAAGCGGATTTTGGTGCCGATTTCGACCAGGTCGTAGAGCTCCTCGACGTGCTGATTGTAGAGCCCGATACAGCCAGAGCTGCTTTGGCGGCCAATCTTGCGGGTGTCGTGGGTTCCGTGCACCAGATAGGCGGGCCAGGTCAGATACATCGCCCGTGTGCCGAGCGGGTTGCCGGGTTCGCCCCCGTTCATACGGATGGGCAAACTCGGGTCGCGTTCGCGCATTGATGCGGTCGGCGTCCAGCTGGGGTTTTCGCGTTTGCGCACGATTTCGGAATAGCCCCGTTTGGTCAGCTCTTCGCTCATCGGGACGGAGGAGGGGAACAGCCGATAGGTTTCGCCATCCCCGCCCCAATAGTGCAATGCTCGGGAGTCGATGTCGGCCAGGATGCAGCCAACGCCCAATTCGTCGAAATGCGCGCGCCAGTCCTGTTGTTGGAACGAGGAAATATTGCGCTTCACAGGCACTTGGTCGCTGATGGGGCGTTCGGTTTGTGGGAACGCATCATCGGATTGTGCCCGCAGCACGGTTGGGGTGGCAAGGGTTGCGCCCAATCCAAGAAGTGTGGTGCGGCGGGTCAGTTTGGCCTTGTGCATGGGAAACCTCGGTCAGCTGCTCGTTGCTTTTGGCGTGCAACTTAAGCGCGGTGGAGCGGTTTCCCAAGAGGCTGATCGGGGGTTTCAGGCCACCTCACAAGGTTGTGTAGCGGGCACTGTTGTGTACGGACACTGTCGTGTAGCGCGCATTCACGGGATCCAAGACCTGCAATGCCTGCCGCATAAGACTGCGCGCGGCCCAAGACAATCCGCCCCACACTGTACTGGATCCATTGGGGGCGCGATCGCAAGGCATCGGCCGCGCAGCAGATTGTATCTTCGCGCTCAGGTCGGCTGATGGATCAGCGCGCGGGCCTGGGCGAACGAAAGCAGGCGTTTGCTGTCCTCGTCCCACAGATGCAGCCGTGCATTGGCAAAGCTCTCACGGATGGTCATCCGGTTGCTCTGCGCCAGCTCGTCGTGATCGCGCAGCACCTCTGGCAGGCGATAGAACGGAATGCGGCTGTAGAGGTGGTGGACATGGTGGATGCCGATATTGGCGCTCAGCCATTGCAGGACCGGTGGCAGCACATAGTGTGAGCTGCCGTGCAGCGCCGCGTCATGCAGCTGCCAGGCGTCTTCCTGTTCCCAGGTGGTGGTCTCAAACTGATGCTGGACGTAAAACAGCCACAAACCAGCTGTCGCCGCGATCAGCGTTGCGGGCACAAAAATCAGCAGCACTGGCATCAGCCCACCGATGTACCAGATCACCGCCACCGCAATCAGGATGGACAGGTTGGTGCCCATCGCGCTGGCCCAATAGCGTTTCTGCCCCATCAGGCCAAAGGGGATACGGTTTTGCAGAAAGAACAGATACCCGGGTCCAAGCACAAACAGCACGATGGGATGACGGTACAGACGGTACATCAACCGACCCCAGCGGCCTTCGGCGTAGTATTCGGCCACCGTCATGGTGTGAATGTCGCCCATACCGCGTTTGCCAAGATGGCCGTGGCTGCTGTGGTGAATGGAATGGGTGCGGCGCCAGACATCATAGGGGGTGAGCGTCAGAACCCCGATGATCCGCCCGGTCCAGTCGCTGAGATGGCGGTTCTGAAAGAACGAGCCATGGCCGCAATCATGCTGGATTGTGAACAGCCGCAAGAGGAAGGCCGCGATCGGCAGGCTCAGCGCCAGTGTCAACCAGTAGCTCACCGACAGGGACCACCAGGCCAGCGCCCAAAACGCAACAAACGGCACCACGGTGACAGCCAATTCAAAGCTGCTGCGCAGGGTGCTGGGATCGCGGTATTGCGCCAGCACTTTGGTCCATTCGCGGGCGCTGCGGCCCGAGAGACCTGGCGCGTCGGATTGGCTGGATGCGCCGGAGGTGGGGGCTACGCCGGATTGGGCGCGTGCGGAAACAGGGGCTGTTGCTTGCGCGGTCTGCGACTTGGGGGACATATCTTCTGTGCTCATCGACCTGACATCTTTGTTCTTATCCTTGCCGGATAAAGCAACGAGCCAACGGAGCAAGCAAAATTACCGCGACACAACGTCGGATCCGGCTTTTTTCAGTCACTTTCTGTTATTTTACCGCCATCGCGACAAAAGCGGTCTGCAAAACGCAACATGGCCCCGGCGGGTGCCAAGGCCATGCGTGCGTTAAGCTGCGGTGAGCTGAGGGTCAGTCCATCGCCTTAAAGTTGAACTCGCCACCTTCCTTGATGCCCGACGGCCAGCGCGAGGTCACGGTCTTGGTGCGGGTGTAGAACTTGAAGCTGTCCGGGCCATGCTGGTTCAGATCGCCAAACATGGATTTCTTCCAGCCACCAAAGGTGTGATAGGCCAGCGGCACAGGGATTGGCACGTTGATGCCGACCATGCCGATGTTGACCCGGCTTGCGAAATCGCGCGCGGTGTCGCCATCGCGGGTGAAGATCGCGGTGCCGTTGCCGTACTCGTGGTCCATTGCCAGCTTCAGCGCCTCTTCGTAGGTGCCAGCGCGGACGGTGGACAGAACGGGGCCAAAGATTTCCTGCTTGTAGATGTCCATGTCGGGTGTGACGTGGTCAAACAGGTGCGGGCCAACGAAGAAGCCGTCTTCATAGCCCTGCAGTTTGAAGTCGCGGTTGTCGACCACCAGGGTTGCGCCCTGTTCGACACCGGAGTTGATCAGGCCGAGAATGCGGTCTTTGGCAGCTGCGGTCACCACTGGGCCCAGATCGACGTCGTCTCCGGCGGTGTAGGGGCCGACCTTCAGCTTTTCGATGCGCGGGATCAGCTTTTCGATCAGCCGGTCTGCGGTTTCTTCGCCCACCGGAACGGCCACGGAAATCGCCATGCAGCGTTCGCCTGCGGCGCCGAAACCGGCCCCAACCAGCGCGTCAGCGGCCTGGTCCATGTCGGCGTCAGGCATCACGATCAGATGGTTTTTGGCGCCACCAAAGCACTGCGCGCGTTTGCCGTTGGCTGTCGCACGGGAGTAGATGTACTGGGCAATCGGGGTGGAACCCACAAAGGACACGCCCTGGATGATTTCGCTGTCCAGGATAGTGTCCACGGCTTCTTTGTCGCCGTTGATGACCTGGAACACACCGGCAGGCAGGCCCGCCTCGACGAACAGCTCGGCCAGCATCAGCGGAACGGATGGGTCGCGCTCGGACGGTTTCAGGACCACAGCGTTGCCGCAGGCCAGGGCAGGGCCCACGTGCCACAGCGGCATCATTGCGGGGAAGTTGAAGGGCATGATGGAGCCGACAACACCCAGCGGCTGGCGCATGGAATACATGTCGATGCCGGGGCCTGCGCTGTCGGTGAATTCACCCTTCAGCATCTGTGGCGCACCGATGCAGTATTCGATCACTTCCAGACCGCGCTGCAGATCGCCTTTGGCGTCCGGGATGGTCTTGCCGTGTTCGCGCGACAGCGCTTCGGCCAGCTTGTCCATGTCGCGGTTCATCAGCGCGACCATTTTCATCATCACGCGGGCGCGCTTTTGCGGGTTGGTGGCGCCCCATGCAGGCTGAGCAGCGGCCGCTTTTTCGATGGCGTCGGTGGTTTCCGCCGCGCTGGCCATGGCGCATTTGTACTGGGATTCGCCCGTTGCCGGGTTGAACACGTCGTCGCTGCGGCCCGAGGTGCCCGCAACAATCTGACCGTTGATAAAGTGACCGAGTTCTTGCATCGGATCCTCCTCTTTTTGCAGTTGGCGTCATCCTAGGCTTGCAAAAATGATCCCAAAAGAGGAAAGATCCCAAAGAGGCTTTGCAGGAACGCAAAGGGTTAACAGCACCTTAACGAGGGGCTGTAACACGATGAGGAGAACAGGCTCATGGATCCACAGTGGGATGATATGCGGGTGTTTCTGGCGGTCGCGCGGGAAAGCAGCCTGTCGGGGGCGGGCCGGGCGCTGAAGATGGATCCGGCCACGGTGGGACGGCGGATTTCACGGTTTGAAGAGGCTTTGGAGACGCCGTTGTTCGTGAAATCCCCGCAAGGCTACGCGCTGAGCGCCGCAGGGGACCGGCTGTTGAGCCATGCCGAGGCGGCAGAGCAGGCGATGCGCGCAGGCCAGGAGGCCTTGGTCGGGCCCAGCGACACTCTGTCGGGACAGATCCGCATTGGGGCGCCGGATGGCAGCGCCAACTACCTGTTGCCCCAGGTCTGCGCCCGCATCAGCGAAGACAATCCTGATCTTGATATTCAGATCGTGGCCCTGCCACGGGTGATCAACCTGTCGCGCCGCGAGGCGGATATGGCGGTCACGGTCAGTGCGCCCACGGCGGGCCAGTTGTTGGTGCAGAAAATCACCGACTATAAATTGCACCTTGTCGGATCACGTCATTATCTGCGCGACCATCCACCCATCGAGAAGCTGGAGGATCTGAAACGGCACAAGATGATCGGCTATATTCCCGACATGATCTTCGACCGCGAGTTGGATTACCTCAATGATCTGGGTGTGGAACGCGTCGCGCTGGCCTCCAATTCGGTATCGGTGCAGATCAAAATGGCCGCCGAAGGCACAGCGCTTTGTGTAGCGCATGATTTCACCCTGCCGTCGCACCGCTCCCTGCGCAAAGTGCTGACTGACAAGATCAGCCTGACCCGCAGTTTTTATCTGGTGCGCCATCAGGGCGATCAGCGCAGCGACCGGCTCAATCGATTTGCGCAGGCTTTGCTGAAGGGGCTGCGCGATGAGGTGACCCGGCTGGAAGGCTTGACTTGAACCAGCGATCCCGCAACCCTCAGGAGACGCAAGTTATTATAACAACTGAGGAGCGCCCATGCTGATTCAATTCATTCTGAAGTCAAAGGCAAGCTCTGGTGTGGTCACAATCGCGCCCAATGCAACCATTTCACAGGCCGCGGAACTGCTGGCAGACCATAAAATCGGCACCGTCGTTGTCTCCGAAAACGGTGAAACCGCCGATGGCATCCTGTCGGAGCGCGACATTGTGCGGGAACTGGCGCGCAGCGGATCGTCCTGCATGGAGGGGGCGGTGTCAGATTACATGACCCGCAAACTGGTGACCTGCACCAGCCAGTCCAATGTGGAACAGGTGCTGAAAGACATGACAGAGGGCCGGTTCCGGCACATGCCGGTGGTGGAAGATGACAAGCTGATCGGCCTGGTGTCACTGGGGGATGTGGTCAAGGCGCAGCTGGCCGAAGTGGCGATGGAAAAGAATGCGCTGGAAGGGATGATCATGGGGCACTGATTGCCCCAGGAGATACCACACCGGTTTTGATCGCTCACACCCGCTGAGCGATCTTTCCCCGTCGCGATCTTCCCCTGTCGCATAGTGTGTCTGAACAGCGCTATCCGGCCAAACCCGCAGGTGCCTGCAGGGGTGACGTCGCGACCGATGGGATGACGCGAGAATATTCGGTATTTTCACGCTCTTGCGCGGCGGGCAAAAAACATGTTTGCCTGCGCGCAACCAACCAGCAGGCAGGAGGGGCCTTATGCGTATTGGCTTGTACCCCGGGACATTCGATCCCATCACCTTGGGGCATATCGACATCATTCGCCGGGCCAGTGCTTTGGTCGACAAGCTGGTGATCGGCGTTGCGATCAACCGCGACAAGGGGCCGTTGTTCTCCTTGGAAGAGCGGGTTGCCATGATCGAAGCGGAATGCGCCAAGCTGAGCGAACAGACCGGCACCGAGATTGTCGCCCATCCGTTTGAGAACCTGTTGATCGATTGCGCCCGCGATGTCGGCGCGCAGATCATCGTGCGCGGCCTGCGGGCGGTTGCCGATTTCGAATATGAATTCCAGATGGTTGGCATGAACCGCGCGCTCGACAGTTCGGTGGAAACCGTGTTTTTGATGGCCGAAGCGCGCCATCAGGCGATTGCCTCCAAACTGGTCAAGGAGATCGCGCGTCTTGGTGGGGATGTGTCGAAATTTGTCCCGCCGATGGTCGAAGAAGAATTGATCAAGCGGCTGAAAGGCTGAACACCGGATCCCCGGCGCACGTCGCCGGGTCCACCTGCTAGGTCTCAGATTGGCGGCGGCTTGTGGTGGGCCTCAGGCGCTTTGGATCAGGCGGGATTGTGGCGCGCTTTGCGCCTCAGCGGTTTTGCAGCGGTCACCGTTGTGTCTTTAGATGGATGCGTCTGTAGATGATTTCGCCTGTAGATGGTTGCGCCTGGTGATGTCTGGACCGTGACCAGCGCGGCCCTCACCGCCAGAAGGCCAGCCAATCAATCAGCTCAAACAGGCGCTTGCCCAGAAACAGCATGTGATCGGGGCCAAACAGCGTCACATCAACAGCGATCGCCACCAGCAGGAGACCGCCGAGCCAAAGAGAAATCTGATTGGTCATGTTGGGGATCCAAAACGTGAAACGCCCGATCAGATATGCCTGACCGAGCGTTTGAAAACAAGTCTGTGTGCGGGGCTTAGCCCAGGCGACCCATGGCCACGGCCACATCGGCCATACGCACCGAGAAGGCCCATTCGTTGTCATACCAGGCCAGAACGCGGACCAGCTGCTCTTCAACGACGCGGGTCTGATCTGGCGCAAAGATGGAGCTGTGTTCGGTGTGGTTGAAATCCACAGACACCAGCGGCGCAGGCTCATACCCCAGAACACGCGACATGGACCCCTTGGCGGCTTCGCTCATGATCGCATTGATCTCGGTCACAGATGTCTTCTTGGAGGCGCGGAAGGTCAGGTCCACGGCTGACACATTCGGTGTCGGCACGCGGATCGCGGAGCCGTCCAGACGACCTTTGAGGTTTGGCAGCACCTCTCCCAGTGCCTTGGCAGCGCCAGTGGAGGTCGGGATCATCGCCATGGCAGCAGCGCGGGCGCGGTACAGATCGCTGTGGCGGCGGTCCAGGGTTGGCTGGTCGCCGGTGTAGGCGTGGATTGTCGTCATGATGCCGCTGTCGATGCCCACGGTTTCATCCAGGACCTTGGCGAGCGGAGCCAGGCAGTTGGTGGTGCAGGATCCGTTAGAGACCATGACATCCCCGGCGCGCAGCTGGTCATCATTGACGCCAAACACGATGGTCTTGTCGACGTTTTTGCCCGGTGCCGAAAGCAGAACTTTCTTGGCGCCCTGCGCCAGATGCGCCTTGGCTTTTTCGCCGTCGTTGAACTTGCCGGTGCATTCCAGAACGATGTCACAGCCGCTCCAGTCCAGCTCGTCCATATTGTAGGTCGAGAACATCTGCATGTCGCCGCGGCCCAGGTTCATGGTGCCTTCGCCCAATGTCACCTCATTGGGGAAACGCCCGTGGACGCTGTCGTATTTCAGCAGATGTGCAGCCGTTTCCAGCGGGCCTGTCGCATTGACCTTGACCACTTCGATATCTTCCCGGCCAGAGGCCGCGATATGCGCCAGGGTGCAGCGCCCGATGCGGCCGAACCCGTTGATCCCGACTTTGATGGTCATATGCGTTTCTCCAAAACCAGCAGACTTGTCCTCGCTATAGCGCCCAAATCACAGCCGCAAAAGTGCGAAAAGGTATATAAAACCCTTGTGTTAGCGCAAAAATGCGATGGTGGCGGTAACGAAAATGACTGATGGCGATAACGAAAATCGCCGCGTGGCAGTCCCTCTGGCAAAAGCGGCAGATCCCACGGGGGATGCGCCTGTCATGTCGGGTTGTGCTGGGCAGGTGAATGGGTAGGGTGGAGCCAGAGCAAGAATGGCAGATGCGAAAGAGAGATCACAATGAGCGGTTTACTGGCCCTGATGGACGATGTGGCAGCCCTGGCGAAGGTTGCGGCCACATCCATCGATGATGTCGCCGCCGCTGCCGGTAAGGCGGGGGCCAAGACCGCTGGCGTCATCATCGACGATGCGGCCGTAACGCCCAAATATGTGCAGGGCTTTGCGCCTGCCCGTGAACTGCCGATCATCTGGCGCATCGCCCGCGGATCATTTTTCAACAAGCTGGTGTTGCTGCTGCCGGTGGCCATGCTGTTGGCCAATTTTGCCCCCTGGCTGATCACCCCTCTGTTGATGCTGGGCGGCAGCTACCTGTGTTTCGAAGGCGCGGAGAAGATCTTTCACGTGCTGTTTCCCCACGCCAGCCATGCCATCGACGAGGACATGAGCGTCAAGGACCCAGGCCACCTGGAAGAGCAGAAGATCAAGGGCGCGATCAAGACCGATTTCATTCTGTCGGCCGAGATCATGACCATCTCGCTGGCCGCCATCGAGGCCCCGAATGTCTGGATGCAGGCAGCCACACTGGCCGTGGTTGCCATTGGCGTCACCGTCGCGGTCTATGGCTCCGTCGCGCTGATCGTGAAGATGGACGATGTGGGGCTTTACCTCACCAAAAACGCGCCGACCCCCATTGGTCGCGGTCTGGGGCGCGGGTTGGTCCGGTTCATGCCGGTGCTCTTGTGGACGCTGTCGGTGATCGGCACCGCCGCGATGTTGTGGGTTGGGGGCTCGATCATGATCCACGGGCTGGAGGAGTTGGGCGTGGGCGCGCCGGGGCATCTGATCCACGACTGGGCCTATGCCGTCGGCCACGCCGTGCCTGCCGCTTGGGAAGGCTTTGCCGAATGGACCGCCAAAGCTGCAATGGATGGAGTGCTGGGCCTCGCCTACGGCCTCGCGCTGATCCCGCTTGCGACGAAGATTGTGGGTCCGGTGATTGCGGCAGTTTCGGGGAAAAATGCTGCGCATTGATCGCCCACCGGTGACTGGAGCGATGTCTGTTGTGAGCCCTTTGCTGTCATTGCCGATCAGGCTGCATGCTGCAATCGCACATTATCTGTCGCAGCCCTCACCTGTCGTTCACATTACCTATCGTTGCTGCGGAGCAGCTTCACCAGTCCAGCGATTCGTCTGCTTTAGAGCATTTCCAACATGCTTATGACCAACTTGTGGAAAAAGACCCCGCGCCTGTCGCAGGCGCAATGACGGCCAGCAGTCCAAAGCAAGACCTAGCGGGGCAAGGTCGTCGCTGCGCTGCACATAGGAAACTCAACTCTCAACGACTGTACGTTAGCGGATCCACCCCGCCGCTAATCGATGAGCGATAGTAGGTTTTACTTGGCTAGGTGCACTACCGAAGTTAGCGTTACTTGAACACACAGCAACACCCGAGCTCGAAAGGCTCACTACGGTAGTAATTTAGCCAAAAATAATAGAGACGAATCCGCAATGCCAGAAAATTTCCAAGCCGACAATCTAAGAACCGAAAGTGATGTGGAACAAAAGATAATTTGGCCTCTTTTGACTTCGCAAGCTCCTCACGGCTTGGCGCTGCCGGAAGATGGAATTTTCACGAAAGTTAGCATCAAGAGTATCACAATAGGTAAGGGAAAATCGAAAAAGAACTACTACCCCGATTACGTTTTTGTACATGCAGGTATTCCTCTTTTGGTGATCGAAGCCAAAGCGGTAGGCGAAGACCTTGAGGAAGCGATGCGTGAGGCAAGACTATATTCGTCAGAATTGAACGCGCGATATAGTGCGCAGGTCGATCCTGTACAGCATGTTATTGCATGCAATGGAGAAAGACTGATTGCCGGTCGCGCAAACACAGAGTCTCCGGAGTTTGACATATTAGCAAAAAATTTCAGTCAAGCGGATGTCGATTTTTCAGCCTTCTTGGAAGCGTATGGCCACAATCAAATGTCCAAACGGGGCGAGGCGGTACTAAAAAAATCAGACCCAAACGATATTGGAAGCCGCGAAAAATGGTGGGAGGAATCGCCGCGCAAAGCGAGGAGGTAGGGCTAAACTCCTTCGGAACTACTATAAAAACAGATTTCAGAGGTGTCTTTGATCCTGCGAACATTGAAGAGCGCAATGTGGTTGCATCCGAATGCTATATTCCGTCCAAACGCCGCGAACGCTATGTAGATTCCATTGATAGAACGTTTCGGGCGATTGTTCCCCCATCCGAGAACAATACAACTACTATTGAAGATACATCTGAGCCGGAGCAGATTATCAAAAAGCTCAGGCAGGGCGACAAGCTAACGAACCAAGTAATGCTATTGGTTGGTGCTGCTGGTTCCGGAAAAACCACTTTCGTTGATCATTTGAGAGTAAAAGCCCTCCCAAATGATGTGAAAAGAAGTACACGCTGGATTCATTTGAATATGAATCAAGCTCCGGTTTCAAAGGAAGAGATCTACAACTGGCTTCGCGTAGAGATAATAGAAAGAATACGAAGTGTAGAGAGTGATATCGCCTTCGACGAACTTGAGACGCTTCGAAAAATTTTTAGAACTGACGTGGAGACCTTTCGAAAGGGCGTGGGAAGGCTCTACGAACATGATAAGACGAAATACAATGAGAAGCTTGCGGAAATACTCACCGGATGTGTCGAGAACGCGCATTATCGAGCGCAATCATATTGTAAGTATGTTTCGAGCCGACACTCGGCATTAGTCGTGATCGTTTTAGATAACTGTGACAAGCGTCTCTTAGAAGAGCAACTATTAATGTTTGAGGCGGCTCAGTGGCTAAGGAATGAATTTAACGCCATGGTATTTTTACCATTGCGAGAGGAGACCTATGACAGGAATCTAAACTTACCTCCTTTAGATACAGCGCTCAAGGATTTGGCCTTCCGTATTGAGTCACCCAGGTTCGATTTGATACTTAGATCACGGGTTGATTATGCTATCTCCAAGCTTAAAGAAAATCCGGAAGAGAAATTTTCCTACGACCTCCCGAACTCTATGAAAGCCACATACACCGCGGCTGATAAGGTGTCGTACCTAAACTCTATTCTGAAGTTAGTGTTCGACTCAAATTCAAATATTAGGCGTCTGTTAATTGGGTTGGCAGGGCGCAACATGCGGCGGGCAATGGAAATATTCCTGGAGTTCTGCTCAAGTGGACATATTTCAGAAGATCACATCGTAAAGATGGTGCAATCGAAAGGGTCTTATTCCCTTCCGATATCTCTCGTAAGTAGGGTAGTTTTGAGGTCAAAGAAGAGATACTATGACAGCGACTATTCGTATGTTGTCAATCTCTTCTCCTCCGAAATTGACGATGACAGACCTAGCTACTTTTCAAGAATTGCGATTCTAAGATTCCTCGCAAATGTCGCGCACGTCGGAAAGGGAGCAAGAAAGGATGGCTACACACGAGGTAGGGACCTACTCGATGACTTGCGCAAAATCGGCATTGATGAAGGTGTATTAACCAGAGAAATTAATTATCTGGCGCGACATTTCTGTATTGTCAGCGAAGACTTTAGAATGGTTGGGTTAACACTAGATGACCTGATAACAATCAGTCCAGCGGGCAGGACGCATTTGTACATGCTAGGAAACCCTCACTATCTAGCTGCAGTTTCTGAAGACACGTGGTTTCGCCAAGAGGCTGTCGCTCGGTCAGTCGTAGATCGAAGCTACAATCCAAGGTTGCACTTCGACAATCGGAGTTCACTTATGAATGCAAAAACAGCTGTGAATTTCTTGAAGAGTGAGAGGGACACACTAAGCCAAGATTTGGATTTGGTTTTTTCTGATAGCGACATTGGTGAGCTTTTGGCCGTCAATTCTCTCGTTAAAACCATCAAAGAGCGCGAAGGCCAGCTAGCCGGATCTTGGGCAGGATTGGATGAACGCTATCCGCCCGGAACAATGGCGAAAGGAGTAGTGGTTAATATAAAGCAATTTGGAATATTTGTTCGACTGGAGGATTCCTTTACTGGGCTATTGCACACTAGCAAATGCAATGATGAGGATGCCGCGAAGGCAATTGGAGATGAAATAGAAGTGAGGGTACTGGATGTGGATGTATTTGAAAGAAAGATTTCCTTGACGAGTTTTGACTATAGTTAATAATCAGAGGGAGGGGAGGAGGATTGAGCTCATAATATTTTGAATTTTTTATTCAGCATAACTTTGGAAAACTTTAATTTTTCGAATGCACCCAGTAGGGGGAAGACTGCACCCAGACTTTCGGCCGTGGTTAGCGAGGAAAGAAAGTAGCTGCAGAGAAGCGTTGCTACAACCGTACCCTTCGCTCACGCTTTGCGCCGAATATTGCAAAATGCTGGGCTAGAATCCGACCTGCGGCGCTGTGGATCCGGAACTGCCTGTGGCGCTGCCTGAATGTCGGTTTCCTACGTTTCGCCCTGACTGTTTCGCACCTGCAGAGAAGGTCAAGTTCCTGCTTGTCCCCCCGAAACCCGCGCAGCCGCAGCGGAAACCAAGCGGGTGCAGCGAACGGCAGCAGGGTCCGCACAGCAGCCATTCCAAAACAAAAAGGGCACCCGATTGGGTGCCCTTCGTGTTTCAACCGTATGGGACGTTGGCTTAGCCCAACAGCTCTTTCACCTTTGCCACGGTGCCAGCGGCGGTGATGCCGAATTTCTCGAACAGCTCACCCGCCGGGGCGGAGGCGCCGAAGCGGTCCATGCCGACGAATGCGGCTTTCTTCTCCTGGCCGCGCTCACCCAAGAGCCAGCGGTCCCAGCCACCGTCGCGGACAGCGGCTTCGATGCCCACGCGAACCGGACCTGCGGGCAGGACCTTGCGACGATAGGCTTCGTCCTGGGCGGCAAACAGCTCCATGCAGGGCATGGACACAACGCGGGTGCCGATGCCTTCGGCTTCCAGCTGGGCCTTTGCCTCCATCGCGACCGACACCTCAGAGCCCGTGGCGATCAGGATGACCTGACGCTTACCTTCGGCTTCTGCCAGCACATAGGCGCCTTTGGCGGTGAGGTTGTTCAGTTTGTGCTCGGTGCGCACAGTCGGCAGGTTCTGACGGGTCAGCGTCATGACCGAGGGGGTTTCTTTCTCGGTCAGGGCGATTTCCCAGGCCTCTGCGGTTTCCACCGCATCTGCGGGACGGAACACATTGGTGTTCGGGGTCGCGCGACAGATCGCCAGATGCTCCACCGGCTGGTGGGTCGGGCCATCTTCGCCAACGCCGATGGAATCGTGGGTCATCACGAAGACTGTCGGCAGTTTCGAGAGGGCCGCCAGACGCATTGCTGGGCGAGCGTAGTCGGTGAAACAGAAGAAGGTGCCGCCATAGGGGCGGATGCCGCCGTGCAGCGCCATGCCGTTCATCGCGGAGGCCATACCGTGTTCCCGGATCCCCCAGTAGATGTAGCGACCCTTGCGATTGTCCGTGTCAAAGACGCCGAGATCGCCGGTCTTGGTGTTGTTGGAGCCGGTCAGGTCGGCAGAGCCACCGACGGTTTCAGGCATCAGCGGGTTGATCACCGCAAGTGCCATTTCCGATGCTTTGCGGGTGGCGACTTTCGGTTGATCTTCGCTGACCTGTTTCTTCAGTGCTTTGACCGCAGCAGAGAGCTTCTTGGGGGCTTCCAGCGCATAGGCGCGGTTGAAACGGTCCTGTTTCTGCTGGGATGTTTCGGCAAAGCGGGCTTCCCATTCGGCGCGTGCCTCGGCACCGCGCTGGCCGATGGCTTCCCACTGGGCTTTGATGTCTGCGGGCACTTCAAACGGGCCACCGGTCCAGCCATAGGCGTCTTTTGCGGCTTTCAGCTGGTCTGCATCGGTCAGCGCGCCGTGACCTTTGGAGGTGTCCTGCGCTGCGTGACCCAAAGCGATATGGGTCTTGCAGGCAATCATGGAGGGCTTTTTGGTCTTTTTCGCGGCTTCGATCGCGGCATCAATGGCTTTGGGGTCGTGACCGTCGATTTCCTGCACATGCCAGCCCGACGCCTTGAAGCGCTGAACCTGGTTGGTGCGATCCGACAGCTCGACCGTGCCGTCGATGGTGATGTTGTTGTTGTCCCACAGAACAATCAGCTTGCCGAGCGAGTGGCGCCCGGCGAGACCGATGGCCTCCTGGCTGACGCCTTCCATCAGGCAGCCGTCGCCTGCGATCACATAAGTGTGGTGATCCACCAGTTTGCGACCGTATTGGGCGCGCTGCAGCTCTTCTGCCATCGCAAAACCAACGGCATTGGCAATGCCCTGGCCCAGGGGGCCGGTGGTGGTTTCAACGGCGTCGATCAGGAAGTTTTCTGGATGACCCGCGGTCAATGCGCCCATCTGGCGGAAGTTCTTGATCTGCTCCAGCGTGACCTGTTTGTCGCCCATCAGATAGAGCAGACCATAAATCAACATCGATCCGTGACCGGCGGACAGGATGAAACGGTCCCGGTCGGGCCACTGCGGTGCGGCCACGTCAAATTTCATGTGCTTTTCAAACAGCACGGTTGCGACATCGGCCATGCCGATGGGCATGCCGGTATGGCCCGAATTGGCCGCAGCAACAGCGTCGAGCGCAAGGGCACGGATAGCCGCGGCCTTGGTCCAATGTTCGGGGTTGGCGGTGCGCAGGGCGGTCAGATCCACTGGAATTTTCCTCTGGGTTTTGGGCAGACTACGCGCTCAATAACGATGAAATGACAAAGATCAAGCATTTGCGCAGTATCTTGCGCGAAGGAAATGCTGCAAGTGCTTGAAAGCAAACAGGGGGTAATTTATCCCTGCATAAACTAAACTGAGCATGTGGTGCTTTGGTCGGTGTGATTCGCGCTTGACGCGAGCCAGGGTGGATTTCCGGATCTGCCAGATCCCGACGGGCGCCAGGGCGCAGACCGGATCGATCCGGCACGCCGCGCAGCATATTGTCACGAGGTCGCGAAGGGACAGGCATGGAGCAGATCGAAGAGTTGCAGGGACGGATTCTGGCTGCAATGGATCGCATTGGTGCAGGTGCCAACGCCTTGCAGGCCACGGCGCGCAGTGCCACCGAAGCACAGGCAAAAGCGCAGGCAGAGGCCCAGACCCAAACCGCTGCCCTGCAGGACAGTCTCACCCGTGATCTGGAGGAAGAACGCCTCGCCAATGCCCAGCTGGAAGAGCGGGTGAAAGTGCTGCGTGCCCAACTGGTCGAGGCCGAGCAAGCCGCCGCTGCGGCGCCCGCCGCCACGGATGATGTCGGCGAAGTGGCCGCTTTGCAGGCCGAGGTCGAACTGCTGCGCAATGAGGTTGGCAACACCGCCGAGCGGGACGCGCTGAAGGCAGAGGGCGATGTGCTCAAGGCGGAAGTGGCCCGTCTAAAGCAGGAGCTGGAGATCCAGGGCAACGAAGCGGCCTCCGCCCGCGAGGTGCTGCAGGACGAATTGGACGAAGCCCGTGCCAGTGTCGCGCAACTGCGCGCCGATGCAGAGGCCCAGGCGGTTGAAGCGGCTGCGCAGGAACCCGCGAGCGATGTGGGGGCAGATCAGTCTCAACTCGAAGATCAGGTCGCCGCGCTGACAGGCGAGGTGGAGACACTGCGCCAGGAACTGTCACAGTCGCAAGCGGCGCTTGTCGCCGCCGAAGCTGCCGCCGAAAGCGCTGCAGAGACCGCAGCTGCAGTGGCCAGTGCCGCGACAGACGCAGCGGCAGTTCAAGACACGCCAACTCAACAAGCACCAAGTCAAGAAGATCTCCAGGCCCAGAACGAGACATTGGTGCGCCTGGATCATGCCCATCAGGAACTCAGCGCGACGGTCGAACAGCTGCGCGCGTCCAATGCGGCGCTGCGTGAAGCCAACAGCGCGGGCATTGGCGATCCGGATCTGATCAACGCCGCCCTGCAATCCGAGGTTGAGGCTCTGCAAGCAAACCTGAGCAGCGAAAAAGCCCATGTCAGTGCGATCCTGGCGAAGTTGGAGCCGCTCTTGGCCGCAGCCGGTGATGCGCCAGCGGATGTGGCTGCGGCCGGTGTGGATGAAACTTCCGTCGCGGCACCTGCAGATGCCCCCTCTGCCTGGGCTGATCCTTCAGATGCGACGGATGGTGGGGCCGAGGATACAGACAATACACCGCAGGCATCTGCGGAACTCGAAACACCCGGGGATCTTGTTGGCACTGCCGAGCAGCTGGACATCGCTGATGTGACGCCAGAACCAGCCCCCAGCGCGGAGCCTTTGAGTATGGCTGAACCTCTCATGGACGTTGACCCAGCCGCTGCGCCGGCGCCCGAAATCCAGCCAGCTGCAGGTGCTGACCCCACGGCTGCTGAGGCGCTGAGCACAACCATGCCCACCGCGCGCACTGCGCAACCACTGCCAGAGGGAGAAGATCTCTGATGCCCGAAGTGACAATCCATATCGGTGGGCGCGGCTTTGAAGTGTCCTGCCAGGTCGGCGAAGAAAGCTATCTGCACGCAGCGGCCAAAATGCTCGATGACGAGGCGCAGGTGCTGTCTGATCAGATCGGCCGGATGCCCGAAGCACGGATGCTGTTGATGGCGGGTCTGATGCTGGCGGACAAAACCGCAGCGGTCGAAGATCGGATCAAAGAGGTCGAGGCCGAGCTGGCAGAGCGCACCGCTGAATTGGCCGAGCTGCGCGCCGCACCGGCACCAGAGCCCGAACGTATCGAAGTGCCGGTGGTGCCGCCTCTGGTGACAGAAACGCTGGCAGAGCTTGCCGCGCGCAGCGAGGCCTTGGCCCAGCAGATGGAAGAGACAACGACACAGAGTTGAGCGAGCATCGGCTAGGTGCTCAACACGCCAAACAAAAACACCCTGCGAGCGATCGCAGGGTGTTTTTTGTTTCAGACCAGCGCGCTTAGATTGGCGCGGTTAAATTGGCGCGCCTAGGTTTGCGGAACTGGAAACCGCGGATCAGCCGTTGGCTTCGCGGATTTTGTCAGCAGCGGCCTTGTCGAAGGCGACGCCGTTTTCTTCGAACATACCATCCAGTTCGCCCGACAGCGTCATCTCGGTGATGATGTCGCAGCCGCCAACGAACTCTCCCTTGACGTAGAGCTGTGGGATGGTCGGCCAATCGGAGTAGTCTTTGATGCCCTGGCGGATTTCTTCGTCTGCCAGCACGTTCACATCGGCATAGCTCAACCCGATGTAGTTCAACACGCCCGCCACACGCGAGGAAAAGCCACACTGGGGCATGTCCTTAGTGCCCTTCATGAACAGGACCACGTCATTGGCTTTTACCAAATCGTCGATACGGGATTTTACGTCAGTCATTTTGCGTTTCCTCTCGGGCTTTAATCCGATTTCGGTTGGTTTGGATATACGGCAGTCGCTTGCGATTTGAAAGACCCACGATGCGGCGAGGTCTGTTTGGTGGGCCTGCCAAGGTCAGAGTTCGGGGCAGGGCGGCGGATGTGTCTGGAACAAGACAGACCGCTTTATCCGGTCAAAGTGTCAGCGATTGGGGTTGGTCAGGTTTATAGGAGGGGGCCGATGGGGCAGGGCGATGGATGGGGCCGATGGGGCAGGGTGATGGATGGGGTCGACGGGTCAGGATCGCAGAACAGCTGTCATCTCCCGCTCTTCTTTGTGTCTGTGCCACTTGCCTCTAACGCGTCTGCGGATTGATCTGTCAGGGCGGCGGACTGGTCTGTTGCCAGACCCTTGGGGACAAAAAATCGCGCATATTCATCGGGATCTTTGGGCACTTTCCAGGTGCGCATAGCGCCCCCGCCCATGCCGGACTGATAATCAGACCGCAGGGTATGATACCGGGGGTCGTCATCTTCCTCCACAAAGGGGCTGCGGCTTTGATTGACCCAGGCAACGACACCGGCGAGCACAATAACACCGATCACCAGAACGGCCATCAACCCGTCATTGGCCAGCAGTTCTGTCATCGAAACAGCCCCCTGTGATGGTTGCTGTGCCCGTCGGATTGCCTGTTAGTTTGCCTGTCGCGCCCCGTGTCCGCATAACGCCATCTGCGCTGCGGCAACCGGCGATGCGCAGATCAAACCCCTGAATGCCACAGCACGTGACAGTGACATCCGGCGGTAAAATCAAACGGGTCAGAACGCGCATCGCCATGCCGGTGTTATTCCGGTGCCTTGGTGGTCAGAGCCAAGGCGTGCAGTTCCCCGTCGGACCCGTCCATCTTGCCCTTCAACGCAGCATAGACCGCGCGCTGCTGCTGGACCCGGTTCTTTCCGCGAAAACTTTCATCGATCACCATGGCGGACATATGGACCCCATCATGGCCACCGACCTGGATTTCCGCATCGGGAAAACTCTCACGCAGCAGCTCTTCGATTTCATGGGCTTGCATCGGCATCCAGCATATTTCCTTATGTTCTAGCTGCTGAAAATGTAGGTCGCCACCAAGGGTGCTGCAAGCAGGATTAGCGCCGGTGCGCCACATAAGGGGCCAGTGTCGCCACAAATTCCGGTACGCTGGCCAACGCGTCCTGCACCTCACCCTCTTCAAAGTCCCAGATGGAGGTCGCATCCGCCACGGCCAGCGTGTTGATCAACCCGGCACAGTGCTGGCGCACCGGATCGGGCAGGGGCAGCAGCAGGGCCTCTCGCAGGATCAGCAAGGCTTCGTGAATCGGCCGCACCACTCGCAGGGCATGGGTCATGTGCTGCAGCAGATCGGGATCGTCGCGCCAGGTTTCGCCGTCAAACAAATGTTGCGTGACCCGTTGGCCCGCACCGGCGCAGGAATAGGCCACACAGCCGCCGAACCCTTGTTGGGATAGCCCCTGGTGGATGCGGCAGTCGAAACAGGTCTCTGACAGGTTCGGGCAGGGCGTGTCCGTGTCCTTCAGGATGGCAAAATCTTCGGTTTCGGCAAAGGGATAGGCCACACAGCACAGGGCCGCACAGCGGCTGCAATCGGCGTCCAGCTCGGGCAAGTGCAAGTCCGGCAACTGCGAGTTCGGCAAATGCAGGTCTGTCATGGCGCAGTCACGCTGATGGATGGTGTGACCGACAAAAGCAAAACGGGCAGGACAGCGTTTCTGTCCCACCCGTCTGCAATGTCATATGAGCAGGTCGCGCTCATGGCGCAGATCACGCCACCGCAGCGGCAAAGCTGGAGCGGAACACTTCGCTCAGATCGCTCAGCGCAGCGTCAGAGCCACCCATCCGGACCGTATCGCCGCCAAATTTGCCAACTGTGGTGATGCTGACACCGGCCTGGCCTGCTGCCATCATCAGTGCTTCGGCCTGATCGAAGTTGCAGGCGATCAGATAGCGCCCCTGATCCTCGCCAAAGAGCGTCTGGGTGTCGCCAGCATCCAGTTGAACGCCAACGCCCGCGGTTTCGGCCATTTCAAACGCGGCCAGCGCCAGGCCGCCGTCGGACAGGTCGGTGCAGGCCTTGATGAAGTCGCGATTGGCGCGGATGAATTCACCGTTGCGCTTTTCCAGTTCCAGATCCACTGCCGGCGCATCGCCGTCTTCGCGGTTGAACACCTCTGCCAGCAGCGCGGATTGACCCAGATGGCCCACGGTATCGCCCACCAGCAGTGCCACGTGACCTTCACGCGCTTCGCCGACAATGGCTTCTTCGCCAGCGGCAATCAGGCCAACGGCGCCAATGGTCGGGGTCGGCAAGATCGCCTGGCCATCGGTTTCGTTGTACAGAGACACGTTGCCCGACACGATGGGCATATCCAGTGCTTCAACTGCGGCTCCGATGCCTTTGATTGCGCCGACAAATTGGCCCATGATCTCTGGCTTTTCAGGGTTGCCGAAGTTCAGGTTGTCGGTGGTGGCCAAGGGTTTTGCACCGATGGCGGTGAGGTTGCGATAGGCTTCTGCCACCGCTTGCTTGCCGCCTTCGAACGGGTTGGCCTTCACATAGCGCGGGGTCACATCGGAGGTGAACGCGAGCTGTTTGTCGGTGCCGTGGACCCGCACGATGCCAGAGCCTGCGCCCGGACGGCGCGCCGTGTCGCCCATGACGGTGGTGTCATATTGTTCATAGACCCACTGTTTGCCCGCATAGTTCGGGCTCGCCAGCAGCGCGCGCAGCCCGTCGATCGGGTCGATCGTCGGCACATCCGCATCTGTCAGGGCCTCTGGCACCGGGGTTTCGACCCAGGGTCTGTCATATTCCGGCGCGGTAGAGGACAGCTTGGACAGAACCAGATCGGCCTTCACTTCACCGTTGTGCATGATCAGGAAGCGGTCTTCGGCGATGGTTTCACCGACGATCGCGAAATCCAGATCCCATTTCTCGAACACGGCGCGCGCTTCGGCTTCGAGTTCGGGCTTCAACACCATCAGCATCCGCTCTTGGGATTCCGACAGCATCATTTCATAGGCGGTCATGTTCTCTTCGCGCTGCGGCACGTTTTCGAGATCCAGACGCACGCCCAGCCCACCTTTGTCGCCCATTTCAACCGCAGAACAGGTCAGCCCGGCGGCCCCCATATCCTGGATCGAGATCACCGCTCCGGTCTGCATCAGTTCCAGCGTGGCTTCCATCAGGCGTTTTTCTGTGAAGGGATCACCAACCTGAACCGTGGGGCGTTTTTCTTCGATGGTGTCGTCAAACTCGGCCGAGGCCATGGTGGCGCCACCAACCCCGTCGCGACCGGTTTCGGCACCAAGATAGACCACCGGCATGCCAACGCCCGACGCGGCAGAATAGAAAATGCCATCTGTTTTGGCCAGACCGGCTGCAAAGGCGTTCACCAAGCAGTTGCCGTTGTAGGCGGGGTGGAAACGGACCTCACCGCCGACGCAAGGCACGCCAAAGCAGTTGCCGTAGCCGCCAATGCCCTCGACCACGCCATTGACCAGCTGTCGGGTCTTATGGTGGGCCGGTTCGCCAAAGGACAGCGCGTTCATCGACGCAATGGGGCGCGCGCCCATGGTGAAGACGTCGCGCAGAATGCCGCCAACACCGGTGGCCGCGCCCTGATAGGGTTCGATGTAGGATGGGTGGTTGTGGCTTTCCATTTTGAAAACCACCGCATCACCATCGCCAATATCAACGATGCCTGCGTTTTCGCCGGGGCCACAGATCACCTGTGGACCGTCGGTCGGCAGGGTGCGCAGCCATTTCTTGGAGGATTTGTAGGAACAGTGTTCGTTCCACATGGCCGAGAAAATACCCAGCTCGGTGAAGGTCGGCTCCCGCCCGATGATTTCCAGGATCAGATCATATTCATCGGGCTTCAGCCCGTGATTGGCAATCAGTTCAGGCGTGATGGCAGGTTCCTGCATCCCTTTGTCGTCCCCCAATGGCTGCGATTGCGCGCCTTGTAGGGCAAGCAGGGCCGAGGGGGAAGAAAAAAGCGCATTTTGTCATGTTGGGCGCTGCACAGACCAGATTTCGTGTCCAGGCTCGCAGCCGTAGGTGCGTTTGCGGTCCGGCGCAATTTTGCTGCCAAATAAGGATGCGGATTGCCCGGTGCGGTTCACCTCTGCTTAAGAGTTTGCGCTTTAGAAAAGCGGCAGGGTGCCGTGCTGCACTGTGACGGCCTCCGGCAATTTGCGCCCACTTTGATATGACGCCCTATAATATGTGTCAGCAGGGCAATGACTTAGCAGGAGGGCGCCACCTGCAAAGTCCCATGTCGACGCCGCGAAATCCAGTTCGCGGCAGGCGCAAAAAAAAGGCCGAGCACTAAGCTCGGCCGAAGTCCAACAGGGAGGTATGAAGACCGCAGTGTTGCTGTCTTCATGAGCTGATTTAGGGGCGCTGTGTCGCCCGATCAAGTATATTCAGCCTTAGAAAATAGCATTGCTGCCATGCGTTTTTTGCATGGCTACAATTTGCCAAGCTCTTTCATGTGTTTGCGATGGGCGATGATCTCGTTCTGCACAAAGTCGCGGAACGCCGAAATCCGCCGCGAATGGCGCAATTCTTCGGGGTAGGCGAGGTAGACCGGAACCGGGTTGGTGTCCTCATCCGACAGCACCGGCACCAGATCCGGGAAGTCTTCGGTCACGTAATCGGGCAGCACACCGATGCCCAAATCGTGCAGAACGCCCTGCAACACGCCGAAATAGTTGTTCACTGTCAGCAATGATGACGGATTGTGGGTCATCAGTTTCTGCACCAGAACCGCAGCCGAGCCGACCTGCGCCGAACGGGGATTTTGACAGATCAACCGATGTGCTCCGATGTCTTCGGCCACTTCCGGCATCCCGTGACGTTCCACATAGGAGCGCGAGGCGTAGAGTTTCATCTGCACCGTCATCAACCGCTTGCGGATTAGATCGGCCTGACTGGGTTCTTTCATGCGGATGGCAACATCGGCCTCGCGCATGGGCAGGTCCAGAACCCGTTCCTCCAGCATCAGGTCGATCTTTAGGTCCGGATATTGTTCATAGAGTTTGGTCAGGCGGGGCGCGAGCCACAGCGTGCCGAATCCAAAGGTGGTGGTGACCCGCAGTTCGCCAAACACCTCTTCCTCGCTGTCGCGGATCCGCGCAGACGCCGCCTCAAGCCGTTTGGACATGGATTTGGTGGCATCAAACAGCAGTTCGCCCTGTTCGGTGAGAATCAGTCCCCGCGCATGGCGGTGAAACAGGGTGGAGCTGAGGCTCTCTTCGAGCGCCCGGATCTGCCGGCTGACCGCGGATTGTGACAAATTCAGCTTGTCCCCCGCGTGGGTCAAACTGCCTGCATCTGCCACTGCGTGAAATATTCTTAGCTTGTCCCAGTCCATACCCGTCACTTTCGATGCCTCGCTTTGACCCTATATGAAATGTATCGACATTTTCAATTTCATTGGTGCTGCGAAACGCAATGAGACCAATGCCGGGAAAACGACGAGGGCAAAAAACAGTATACAGGTCAGCAATTGTGACCTATTATTTCAGGGTATGCAGCAAGCTAGTCGAGGCTGGGGAGGCCAAGAATGAGCACGCAGAAGATCTCGCTGAATGACAAGTTTGATCTGACCAAATCGCAGGTCATGTTGAACGGAACCCAGGCGCTGGTGCGTCTGATGTTGATGCAAAAACACCGCGATCGCCAGGCAGGGTTGAACACCGCAGGGCTGGTCACCGGATACCGCGGCTCGCCGCTCGGTGCGGTCGACATGCAGATGAAACGGGCGGAAAAACACCTTACCGCCAGCGATGTCACCTTCCAATACGGGCTGAACGAAGATCTCGCCGTGACCGCTCTGTGGGGCGCGCAGCAGGCTGAGGTGCGCGGCGAAGGCAAATATGACGGTGTCTTTGGTCTGTGGTACGGCAAGGGGCCGGGGGTGGACCGCTCTGGCGATGCCATCCGTCACGCCAATATGGCTGGATCCTCCAAATACGGCGGCGTCGTGATGGCGATGGGCGATGACCACACGGGCGAAAGCTCGACCGTGCTGCATCAGTCCGAATGGGCGCTGATGGATTGCTACCTGCCGATTGTCAGCCCGGCTGGGGTGCAGGAAATTCTCGACTATGGCATCTATGGCATTGGTCTGAGCCGGTTTTCCGGCCTCTGGACTGGGCTGAAGACGATGAAAGACACGATTGAGGTCACATCTGTGGTGGATGGCAACCCTGATCGGATGTCTTTGGTCACACCAGAATTCGATATGCCTGCAGATGGGCTGAACATCCGTCTGGATGACGACCGGTTCCGCCAGGAAAACCGCATCATCGACTACAAACGCTTTGCGGCAGAGGCCTACAGCCACGCCAATAAGATGGACAAGCGGATGTGGGGCAAGCCGGGTGCCAAGATCGGCTTTGTCGCTGCTGGCAAGAACTGGCTCGATCTGGTGCATGCGATGTCACTCTTGAACATCGATGAAACCATGGCCGAACGGTTGGGGATCACCACCTATAAGGTGGGTCAGACCTGGCCGCTGGACATGAAAGGGTTCAACGAATGGGCCGATGGGCTCGACCTGATTGTTGTGGTCGAAGAAAAGCGCAAGCTGATCGAGATCCAGATCAAAGAAGCCATCTTTGATGACCGCCGCGGCCGCCGTGTCTATGGCTGGTACAAGGGCGGCGCGGGCGCGATGCACCGCGAGGAGCTGTTCCCGACGAAATACGCGCTTGATCCGATTATGATCGCTGAAAAACTGGGGCAGATCCTGATCGAAGAAGGGCGCGAGACCGAGGCCATCCGTGCGGGTATGACCGCGCTGGAGGATGCAAAACGCTCTGACAATGCAGAGGAAATCGCCGCCCGCCTGCCATATTTCTGCTCGGGCTGTCCGCACAACTCCTCCACCAAATTGCCTGATGGCTCGCGCGCCTATGCCGGTATCGGCTGCCACTTCATGGTGCAGTGGATGGACCGTGAAACCACTGGCTTCACCCATATGGGGGGCGAGGGCGTGAACTGGGTCGGGGAGGCACCGTTCTCGAACCGCACCCATGTGTTCCAGAACCTCGGCGACGGCACCTACAACCACTCCGGTGTGCAGGCGATCCGCGCGGCATTGGCCGAAGGCACCAACATCACCTTCAAGATCCTCTACAACGACGCTGTCGCCATGACCGGCGGGCAGGAGGCAGAGGGCGGCCTGAGTGCGCAGCAGATTGCCCATGAGTTGACGGCCATGGGCGTCAAAACCATCGCCGTGGTCTACGACGAAAAAGAGGACGTCAACGCCAGCCTGTTCCCAGCAGGTATGCGGATGCATGAACGGGCCGAGTTGATGACCGTGCAGAAGGAGTTCGAACAGGTCGCAGGCGTTTCTGCCATCATCTATGTGCAGACCTGTGCGGCTGAAAAACGCCGCCGCCGCAAAAAGGGCCTGTTCCCGGATCCTGACCAGCGCGTGTTCATCAACTTCGACGTCTGCGAAGGTTGTGGCGACTGCGGGGTGCAGTCCAACTGTGTCTCTGTGGTGCCCAAGGAAACGGAACTTGGCCGCAAGCGCGCAATTGATCAATCCTCCTGCAACAAGGATTTCAGCTGCGTCAAAGGGTTCTGCCCGTCCTTCCTCACCATCGAAGGCGCAAAGATCCGCAAGGAACCGACCGCCGCATTGGACCTGCCGGATCTGCCGACACCGGAGCTGCCGACCATCCAGGGCACTCATAATGTTGTGATCACTGGCGTCGGCGGCACGGGGGTTGTCACCATCGGTGCGGTGCTGGCACAGGCCGCGCAGATTGATGGCAAGGGCGCAGGCATGATGGAAATGGCTGGCCTTGCCCAGAAGGGCGGCGCAGTCCATATCCATTGCCGCATCGCCAACAAACCCGAGGATATCAGCGCAATCCGTGTGTCCACAGGTGAATGTGATGCCCTGATCGGCGGGGATCTGGTGGTGTCAGCCGGGGCGAAAACCATCGGCCTGATGAAAACCGGCAAGACCGGCGCCGTGGTCAACAGCCACGAGATCATCACCGGTGATTTCACCCGCAACACCGAATTCCAGATCCCAAGTGACCGCCTGCAAGTGGCGTTGGAAGCACGGTTGCGGGATCGTCTGGATCTGTTTGACGCCTCGGACCTCGCCCGCGTCAGCATGGGAGATTCGATCTTTTCGAACATGATGGTCTTTGGCGCGGCTTGGCAGCGCGGTCTGTTGCCGATCTCGCTGAAGGCGATCCAGCAGGCCATCACGCTCAATGGCGCAGCGGTGGAGCGCAACCTGCGCGCCTTTGACATCGGTCGCTGGGCGGTGCTCTACCCACAGGAGGCCGCGCGTCTGATGGCGCCCAATGTGGTCGAACTGCCCAAGTCGCTGGAGGAGAAAATCGCCTTCCGCAAGGCGCAGTTGGTCGACTATCAGGGTCCACGCCTGGCCAAGCGCTATGGCAAACTGCTCGCCGGTATTTCGGACAAGGCGCTGAAGGAAGCGGTCGCAAAGGGCTATCACAAGCTGTTGTCCTACAAGGACGAATACGAGGTCGCCCGCCTGTTGCTGTCGAGCCGGGAAAAGGCAGAAGCCGAATTCGAAGGCGATCTGAAGATCTCCTACAATCTCGCGCCGCCCATGCTCACTGGGAAGGACCCGAACGGGCGACCCAAGAAACGCAAGTTTGGCCCGGGCCTGGAGCGTTGGCTGCGTCTTCTGGCGAAGTTCAAAACGCTGCGTGGCACCCCGCTGGATGTGTTCGGCTACACCGCCGAGCGGCGGATGGAGCGGGCGCTGATCGCGCAATATGAGGCCGACATGAAGGAATGGCTGCCCAAAGCAGCGCCAGAAATCATGGAGCCACTGATCGCACTGGCAGAGCTACCTTTGGACATTCGCGGCTTTGGCCCGGTGAAAGAAGACAACGCCGCCAAGGCCGCAAAACGGCGCGAAGAGATCTTGGCACTGCTGCGCCAAGGTGGCGAACCGATGAAGACCGCGGCGCAGTAAGCCCTGCAGTGAACATCGGCGATAGACACTGGCGATAAACACTGCCAGCCAACACCAGTCTTTTGCAGGGCGCTCTCTCATCAGGGCGCCCTGTTTTTATGGTCGGGCGGAACACCGCAGGCTGTCACACCTTTGTCATGGATCTGTCGCATGGATCGCTCCGGGTCTAGACAGATCCTGCGAGACCAGATCCTGCGAGACAAGACGGAGACGCCACCATGCAGGCACAGCGCCATCTCACCCGCGACATTTCCTACGCGCA
Source organism: Phaeobacter sp. (assembly GCF_022825805.1). Taxonomy (GTDB): domain Bacteria; phylum Pseudomonadota; class Alphaproteobacteria; order Rhodobacterales; family Rhodobacteraceae; genus Phaeobacter. The sequence goes on along the minus strand of NZ_JAJDWC010000016.1, from coordinate 15,665 downwards.
TTCCGCCTCAACCCGTGCCGGGCGCGCGATGATCCGGCTGATGGAAAACACAACCGGCCGTCTCAGCCTTATCCGGCGGGCCGCAGGGTATGAGCAGGAGATCGCCGCCGGGCGCAGTTTCTGGAGCGTGATGGCCGACCGCTACGGGCTGACACTTGATATCGTGGGCGGCGCGCTGTGCAATATTCCTGCGGACCAACCCGCGGTCCTGATCGCAAACCATCCCTACGGCATTCTGGATGGGCTGATGATGGGCCATATTCTGGCTGAGACGCGCGGCGATTTCCGCATCCTTGCCCATCAGGTGTTCCGCCGGGCAGAAGATCTCAACAAGGTGATCCTCCCCGTTGATTTCGCCGAAACCAAAGAGGCGATGCGCACCAATCTGATGACCCGCAAGACCGCTCTCGAGTACCTCGGGCAGGGCGGTGCCATTGGTATTTTTCCGGGCGGGACGGTGTCCACGGGGGTGACGCCCTTTGCGCATCCTATGGATCCAGGCTGGCGGGGTTTTACGGCCCGGATGATCGCCAAATCAGAGGCGGTTGTGGTGCCGGTGTTTTTCGACGGCCATACCTCGCGTCTGTTTCAGATTGCCAGCCATATGCACGCGACATTGCGCATGGGTTTGTTGATCCAGGAGTTCAAAAAACGCGTCGACACACCGGTCCGCGTGGTCATCGGCGAGCCGATCGGGCGCGATGTTCTCGATCCGCTTGCGGGTGAGACAAAAGCAATGATGGATTTCCTGCGCAAAGCAACGTATGAGCTATCTCCGACGTCGCTCAAATCCGTGGCATACGGGTATGAGTTCGAGCACAAACACCGCGTCTAAGCGGGCAACGAGAGAGACAGATGGCTGTAGGTATCTTCGATTCCGGCCTGGGCGGGCTGACCGTTCTGGATGCCGCGCAACGGCGGCTTCCCGATGTGGAGTTTCTCTACTTCGGCGATAACGCGCGCGCGCCTTACGGGGTGCGAGATGCTGAGGATGTGTTTCAACTGACCAACGACGCCGTCCATCAAATGTGGGCGCGTGGCTGTGATCTGGTCATTCTGGCCTGCAACACCGCCTCTGCAGCGGCACTGCGCCGGATGCAAGAAGCGGGCGTGCCCGAGGGCAAACGGGTGCTGGGTGTCTTTGTGCCCCTGATCGAGGCGCTCACCGAACGGCAGTGGGGGGACAATTCCCCGCCACGGGAAGTGGCCACCAAACATGTCGCGCTCTTTGCGACACCGGCCACGGTGGCAAGCCGCGCGTTTCAACGGGAACTGGCGTTTCGCGCCATCGGCGTTGACGTAGAGGCGCAGTCCTGCGGCGGTCTGGTGGATGCCATCGAAGATGGCGACATGATCCTGGCGGAAGCCCTGGTCAAAAGCCATGTGGACGCGCTGCTGCGCAAAATGCCCAAGCCCGAGGCCGCGATCCTGGGCTGCACGCATTATCCGCTGATGGAAGAGGCGTTTCAGGCAGCGCTCGGCCCGGATGTGACCGTGTTCAGCCAGGGCAATCTGGTGGCGGATAGCTTGGCCGATTATCTCACCCGGCACCCACAGATGCTGGGTTCTGGCGAGGGCGGATATCTCACCACCGGTGATGCCAGCCGCGTCAGCACCCGCGCGACGCAATTTTTGCGACGAGAAATCACCTTTCAATCCGCCTGATTGAGGCGCGCGGCGATTGGCATGGCTTTGTCCGCTTTTTGACCTGTGACAAAGCCCGCCCGCTGCAGATCTGATAGTCTGCCTGGCATGACACCCGTGCCACACCCTGATTTACCCCGAGTATGAAGAGGTCCGATATGACCCATAAAGTGGCTATTCTTGGCGCATCCGGCTACACGGGCGCCGAACTCGTCCGTTTGATTGCCCAGCACCCTTCCCTGACCATCGCAGCCCTGTCGGCAGAGCGCAAAGCGGGCCTGGCTATGGCGGATGTGTTCCCGCATCTGCGGCATCTCGATCTGCCAACCCTCTGTAAGATTGGCGAAATTGATTTCACTGACATCGATCTGTGTTTCTGCGCCCTGCCGCATAAAACCAGCCAAGAGGTGATTGCAGCCCTGCCTGCGGATCTGAAAATCGTTGATCTGTCCGCGGACTTCCGGCTGCGCGACCCGGCGGAATACGAAAAATGGTACGGCAATGCCCATTCCGCGGTCCACATGCAGGGCGAAGCGGTCTACGGGTTGACTGAATTCTACCGCGAAGAGATCAAGGCCGCTCGGCTTGTGGCCGGGACCGGCTGCAACGCGGCGACCGGGCAGTTTGCGCTGCGCCCGCTGATCAGCGCGGGGGTCATTGATCTCGACGACATCATCCTTGATCTGAAATGCGCGGTTTCTGGCGCGGGGCGGAGCCTGAAGGAAAACCTGCTACATGCCGAGCTGAGCGAGGGCTATCATGCTTATGCATTGGGCAGCACCCACCGGCATCTGGGCGAGTTTGATCAGGAATTCAGCAAGATCGCTGGCCGTCCGGTGAAGGTTCAGTTCACCCCGCATCTGCTGCCCGCAAACCGCGGCATTCTGGCAACCGTCTATGTCAAAGGCGACGCTCAGACGATCTATGATACCTTTGCCAAGGCCTATGCCGACGAACCTTTCATCGCGCTGCTGCCGTTTGGCGAGGCCCCATCGACCCACCATGTGCGGGGCTCCAACTTCTGCCATATCGGCGTGGTGCAGGATCGCCTCGACGGGCGCGCCATTGTGGTTGCAGCGCTCGATAACCTGACAAAAGGTAGCAGTGGCCAGGCCTTGCAGAACGCAAACCTGATGTTAGGTGAGGATGAAACCGCCGGATTGATGATGGCGCCCCTGTTCCCCTAGGGCGCCACATCCCGATACCAGGTGCTGACTGGCCGCCGTGCCAAGACGCTCCCAGACGACGCAAAGAGGCCCCGATGAAGTCGCTGAAGAAACAACGCAGGATCCAGGTCATCATGCTGGCCACCGCAGCCTTGGTGGTGTCCACAGCGCTCATCGGGTATGCGATGCGCGAAGGGATCAATTTCTTCCGCTCGCCCAGTCAGGTCGTGGCCGAACCGCCCGTCGAAACGGAAGTGTTCCGGATCGGTGGTCTGGTTGAAGAGGGCAGCATCGTGCGCGGGCAGGGCGAAACCGTGCGCTTCTCCGTCACCGATGGCGGGGCCAGCGTGCCTGTCGCCTTCACCGGGGTTCTGCCTGATCTCTTCACCGAAAACGAAGGGATGGTTGGCACTGGTCGTTACATCAACGGTGTCTTCCAGGCGACTGAAATTCTTGCAAAACACGATGAAACCTACATGCCGAAAGAGGTCGTGGACGCGTTGAAGGAACAAGGCGTCTACAAAGGCTCTGACGAGAGCTGACCCTGGGATTGCCCGGCCCTGATCAGGGCCGGCTCACGCACTCCACAACTCATTGGTTTCAAATCGCAGTGGCCAGTGTTGCCACCCCTGCGCGCGCCCTGGTCGGGGGGCGCTCATTTTTGTCTGACATCCTCATGGTCTGAACTTTTGTCACAAAAGGATCCGACCATGCAGGATATCAAAGCCATTGCCGAAGAGATTGTCGCCCGCGAAGGCGGGTTCGTGAACGACCCCGACGATCCCGGTGGGGTGACCAACCATGGCGTCACCATCGGCACCATGCGCCGTCTTGGTCTGGACCTGACCGGGGATGGCCGGGTCGATGCCCAGGATGTGGCCCGCATCAGCCAGGCGCAGGCGGTCGACCTCTACGTCAAATATTACTTCGATCAGCCAAGGCTCGGGGCGTTGCCGGATATTCTGCAGCCATCGGTGTTTGATATGTACGTGAACGCAGGGGACAACGCGGTGCGCATCCTGCAGCGACTGCTGTGTCAGATGGGTTATGCGGTGGATGTTGATGGGCGGATCGGCCCGCAAACATCGGGTGCGGCACGCAAAGCTGCGGAGGTTGGCCGCGTCGCGCTGCGGGATGCCTATGGGGTGGCGCGGCGCAATTACTACTTCGCGATCGCAGACCGGCGTCCAGCCAGCCGCAAATACGCCCGCACTCGACGCGGTGGCAAAGGCGGCTGGATCACCCGGGCCGAGGCGTTCATGTCGCCGACCTATCACCTGTCGCAGCAGGAATTTGACGCGCGGGTGACGTCATGGGGATGATCACGGGTGTGTTGCAGGATTTGATCCAGGGGCTGTTTGGCCGGGACCGCAATCTGGTGGTCGAAACGATGGAGGTGTTTCGCGAAAACGCCGAGGCAGCGGGGCAGCGCCGCCACGACCATCAGTCCGCTGCCCTGGCACAGTTTGCCGCCGAATTCACCCAGCCCCGCAAAGGGCGGTTTGACCGCTTTGTCGATGGGCTCAACCGGTTGCCACGGCCGATGCTCGCGCTTGGCACGCTGGCGCTGCTGGGCGCTGCGATGGTCGATCCCCTGTGGTTTGCCGCGCGGATGCAGGGCTTGGCCTTGGTCCCAGAGCCCTTGTGGTGGCTGCTGGGGGTTATCGTGACATTCTATTTTGGTGCGCGTCAGCAATTGAAACATCAGGAGTTTCAACAGGATATCGCCGGCCACCTGTTCGAGGCACCACAAGTGGCCCGCCGGGTCCGCAGCCTGACGCAGCATGACGATGCGCCAGAACAGGACCAGCTGGTTGAGATTGATCCAGACCCGCTCCCAGAGGCAAACCCTGCGCTGCAGGCCTGGATGCAGCGCAAAAACAGGGGCGGGCAATGATGGGTTTTATCGCGTCTGCTCATCTTTGGCGCGAACGCAGCGGCGGTGTTCACCCGCTTTCACTGCGGCGTGAGGACGCGCCGATTGCGATTGGCCCGCCTTCTGGTTCGGCATATAAACGCAGCATGATTACAGAACTCGGTCATTTCGCCCTGATCCTCGCGTTTGTTATTGCCATGGTCCAGATGGTGGTGCCCCTGATTGGTGCGCATTACCGCTGGCCGGGTTGGATGGCGATTGCGGTTCCGGCTGCGCAGGCACAATTCCTGTTCACGGCGTTTTCCTTCGGCGCCCTCACATGGGCCTTTGTGACCTCTGATTTCTCGTTGCGGCTGGTGACGCTGAACAGCCATTCGGCGAAGCCGATGCTCTATAAAATAAGCGGCACATGGGGCAACCACGAAGGCTCCATGCTGCTATGGGTGCTGATCGTTGCGCTGTTTGGTGCGCTGGCATCGGTGTTTGGCAACGGTTTGCCACCAACGCTGAAGGCGCGGGTGCTGGCGGTGCAGGCCTCGATCGGGGTGGCGTTTTTTGCGTTTATCCTGTTCACGTCGAACCCGTTTCTGCGGCTTTCTGTGCCACCGTTCGACGGCCAGGATCTGAACCCGCTGCTGCAGGACCCTGGCCTCGCGTTCCACCCTCCGTTTCTATACCTCGGCTATGTCGGGCTCTCGATGGCCTTCTCCTTTGCCGTGGCGGCCCTGATCGAAGGCCGCGTGGATGCCGCCTGGGGCCGCTGGGTGCGGCCCTGGACCCTGGCGGCCTGGGTCTTTCTGACCATCGGCATCGCGCTTGGCTCCTGGTGGGCCTATTACGAATTGGGTTGGGGTGGGTTCTGGTTCTGGGACCCGGTGGAAAACGCCTCCTTTATGCCCTGGCTCCTGGCTGCTGCGCTGTTGCATTCCGCTATTGTGGTTGAAAAACGCGAAAGCCTCAAAAGCTGGACCATCCTGTTGGCGATCCTGGCTTTTGGCTTCTCACTGATTGGCACATTCATCGTCCGCTCTGGTCTTTTGACGTCGGTGCATGCCTTTGCCAATGATCCGGAACGCGGTGTGTTCATTCTGATCATTCTGGCGGTCTTCACCGGTGGTGCGCTGACACTGTTCGCGCTACGGGCCCAGGCGATGCAGGCCAAAGGTGTCTTTGGCGTTGTCAGCCGGGAGACCGCGCTGGTGGCCAACAACATCCTGCTCGCGGTCAGCTGTTTTGTGGTGTTTTTCGGCACGCTCTGGCCGGTCGTTGCGGAAATGGCCTTTGACCGCAAATTGAGCGTCGGGCCTCCGTTTTTCGATGCGGCCTTTACCCCCTTCATGGTGGTGCTTGGGTTGATCCTGCCGGTTGGATCGATGCTGCCGTGGAAACGCGGCGTGCTGGGGCGTACGGCCTGGCGGCTGCGATTTGTCTTTGTCTTGGTGATTGCGCTTGGGGTGTTGGCCTGGGCCATCCAAACCGGTCGCTCTGGCCTGGGTCCGATTGGTTTGTTCCTGGGTGCCTGGGTGGTGTTTGGCGCGGCGGCTGATCTGTGGATACGCGCTGGCGCGTCCGATCGGTTTGGCCGTCTGCTGCGCCTGCCACGGGCGGATTGGGGCAAGGCTGTTGCCCACGCGGGTCTTGGCGTCACCATGTTTGCCGTGGCCGGGCTGACCGCCTGGCAGGCGGAGGACATTCGCGTTGCCGAGATCGACAAACCCTTTGCTGTTGGTCCCTACACCTTGGAGCTGAAGGATGTGCGCCGCGTCACAGGGCCCAACTATCTCAGCACCATGGCGGATATCGAGGTCACCAAAGCAGGCAAATTCATCGCCGTGCTGAACCCGGAAAAACGCGACTATCCCGTGGCACAGATGCCCACCACGGAGGCTGCGATTGATTACCGGTTCTTGCGCGATCTCTATGTGGTGATCGGCGATCAGCAATCAAACGGCGGCTGGACCGTGCGCACCTACATCAAGCCGCTCGCAAACTGGATCTGGCTTGGCAGCGCGCTGATGGCTTTGGGCGGGTTCCTCAGCCTCAGTGATCGCCGGTTCAGAGTGGCGGCGGGCGCGCGTCGGCGTCCTTCATCCGGGGTGCCTGCAGAATGATCCGCAAAACGCTCTCTTCCCTGGTGTTGGCAGCAACTGTTGGCTTTGTGGCGCTGCCACATCCTGTGTTTGCCGTTCAGCCGGACGAAATCCTGGAGGATCCCGCGCTGGAGGCCCGGGCGAGACTGCTGTCCAAGGACCTGCGCTGCCTGGTGTGCCGCAACGAAAGCATCGATGAAAGCAACGCGGATTTGGCCCGTGACCTGCGCTTGCTGGTGCGGGAACGGCTCGTGGCGGGGGACAGCGATGAAGAGGCGATGGCCTTTATCGTGGACCGCTATGGCGAATATGTGCTGCTGAATCCCAAGGTCACAGGTGCCAACTGGCTGTTGTATGCGGCGGGGCCGGGGATGTTGCTGCTGGCGCTGATGATGGCCGGGTTCTACCTGCGGGGCCGCAGCGCCGCGGCAGAGCAGGAGGCCGCGGCTGGCGACGCGCTCACCGCGCAGGAAAAAGCCCAGTTGGACCGCATCCTGAAAGACTGACCCGATGCAGGCCTTTGTCGTGCGGCGGATTTTTCGCGGGGTTACGCGGCGTTTGCCTTTTCCTGTGGCCTTGCATAAGCAACTCTGCAGCGACCACCAAACATGAGGGACGGCAATGGACTACAAGGAAATTCAGTATGCGCTGTCGGATGGCCTGGCCATTGTCACGCTGAACCGTCCTGAAAAGATGAATGCGCTGACAGGGTTGATGCGCGCGGAGATCACCCATGCGCTGCAACAGGCCGTTCGGGATGCACGCGCTGTTGTGATCACTGGCGCGGGTAGTGCGTTTTGCTCCGGACAGGATCTGTCGGACGCGGGCCATCGCGGCAAACTGGATCTGGAGCGGACGCTGCGGGATGAATACACGCCCATGCTGGAGGCGATTTACAATTGCCCGGTGCCGACGCTTGCCGCGGTGAACGGTCCTGCAGCTGGGGCTGGGGCCAATCTGGCGCTGGCGGCGGATGTGGTGATTGCCAGCGATCAGGCGTTTTTCATGCAGGCGTTTTCGCGCATTGGCCTGATCCCGGATGCGGGTGGGACCTGGTTCTTGCCTCGGCAGATGGGTCTGGCCAAAGCGATGGGGGCCGCGCTGTTTGCCGATCGGATCACCGCCCAGCAGGCCAGCGACTGGGGCATGATCTGGGAAGCGGTCGAGCACAGCGCCTTTGACGCCCATTGGCGTGACCGCGCGGCCTATCTGGCCAATGGCCCGACGCAGGCCTTTGCGGCGATCAAGACTGCGATCCGCCAGAGCTATGGCAATTCACTGCCCGAACAGCTGTCGGAGGAGGCGCATCTGCAAGGGGGATGCGGCAAGACCCGTGATTTCATGGAGGGCGTGACGGCTTTCATGGAAAAACGGCCCGCCAAATTCGAAGGCCGCTGACAGGCTCGCCTCTGGCGGGGGGTGGCAGCGGCGTGGCAGGGCCCGTAAACTGCGCCAAATCGCAACGTCAAAGCCGCCGAAATTTCGGCGGCTTTTGTAGTGGTTCCGGAGGATCACACAGGGGCGCCGCCGGATACGGGCCCAGTGCTGAGCCGCCAGGCAGGGTGAGCAGTTATGCAGGGCGAGCGATCAGGGTCACGTGGTCTTCGATGTTGAAATCGCCACCCGCGTTCACCAGCCGCACGACTTCCTCGCCATTGGCGACCAGAAAGGCATCGGTGCCGCCAGTGTTGTTGTCGCGGGTCACCACCTCGAGATCGGGATCGGGTTCCCCCTCCAGATAGTAGTAGATCAGACGATCATCAGTGCCGGTGAAATCGGTGATGGTGGCCTGATCGCTTTCATCTTCCAGCCAGATGCCGGTTTCGAAACTGTCCGCGCCGTCGCCGCCGGTCACGGTGTCATCAATGCCGAAGATGATCCCATCATCACCAGCACCGGCGTTGATCGTGTCGCCTGCGGTATCAGTGTCGCGGGTGATGTCATAGTCCAGCAGTTGATCGACCTCTTCCACGCTGCTGGCAGTCAGTCGGCCCTGCACGAAATCTTCGTAGCGGCCGAGATCAAAAATGCCGGAACCAATGATGAGATCATCGCCCTGACCGCCCACCAAATGATCGCTGCCGCGCCCGTCGACGAGCGTGTCGTCATCCGCGCCGCCGTGTGAAAAATCATCACCAACGCCGCCCATCAACCGGTCGTTGCCCGCATCGCCGAACAGGTTGTCATCGCCGTCACCGCCGTCGATGTCGTCATTGCCATCGTTGCCTTCGATGCGGTCATCGCCGCCGCGGGCATCGACGCTGTCATTGCCGTCGTCTGCCATGATCGCCTCGGCTGCGCCGGTGCCAAACAGGAGGTCGTTGCCGGAGGTGCCGAGGAATTCGGGTTCAATGCTGTTGCCCGCCGTGTCGGTTGGCCCGCTCGCTGCGCTGTCATCGCTGGTGTCGTCGTCACTATCGGTCAGGACCAAACCAGCCGGCATCCCAATGCCCAGCAAAGAAATCAGAGCGATCATGCCGCACTCCCGTCAAAGAATATCTTAATGTTGTGTTAACGCGGTACTGCGGCGGAAGTGTGGCGGTCAAAGGAATATGAAAATACTGCTAAAATTGCGGGAAACAGGGTTAATTTTCCCTGTTTCTGGAAACAGTTTTCGGTATTGGGCCGCATTGTTGCAGGCGTGGTTTGAACCTTATGGGTGTGTCCCTGCATCGCACCCGGTTTGTGGGAACAAAAAAGCCCCCTGCTGGGTCAGCAGGGGGCAATTGGTTCGCGTGCTGTGCGTGCTGGACGATCCAGCACTGTTGCGATCAGCGGTTTTCGATATCCACGTAGTCGCGCGCGGTTTCACCCAGATACAGCTGACGCGGGCGGCCAATTTTGTTCTGTGGATCTGCGATCATTTCCTTCCACTGCGAAATCCAGCCAACGGTGCGCGACAGCGCGAAGATTGGCGTGAACATCGAGGTCGGGAAGCCCATGGCCTCCAGAATGATGCCGGAATAGAAATCGACATTCGGGAACAGTTTCTTTTCGATGAAGTATTCATCGTTCAGCGCGGTCTGTTCCAGTTCCTTGGCGACCTGCAGGAGTGGGTTGTTTTCAACGCCGAGCAGTTCCAGAACCTCATCCGCCGATTGCTTCAGCACTTTGGCGCGCGGGTCGGTGTTCTTGTAGACCCGGTGGCCAAAGCCCATCAGGCGGAACGGATCGTTCTTGTCCTTGGCGCGGGCGATGAACTCAGGGATGCGGTCAACAGTGCCGATTTCCTTGAGCATTTCCAGACATGCCTGGTTCGCACCACCATGTGCCGGCCCCCAGAGGCAGGCAATACCAGCGGCGATACAGGCGAACGGGTTGGCACCGGACGAGGACGCCAGACGCACTGTCGAGGTGGAGGCGTTCTGTTCGTGATCGGCGTGCAGGATGAAGATCCGGTCCATGGCGCGGGCCAGGATCGGGTCAACATGGTATTCTTCGGCCGGGACCGAGAAACACATGTGCAGGAAGTTCGCTGCATAATCCAGATCGTTGCGCGGATACACAAACGGCTGGCCGATGGAATATTTGTAGGCCATCGCTGCGATGGTGGGCAGTTTGGCGATCAGGCGGACGGCCGCCACTTCGCGCTGCCAGGGATCGTTGATGTCGGTGGAGTCGTGATAGAAGGCGGACATCGCCCCCACAACGCCGACCAGCGTGGCCATCGGATGCGCATCGCGACGGAACCCACGGAAGAAGTTGAGCATCTGCTCATGCACCATCGTGTGGCGGGTTACGCGGGTTTCGAAGTCTTCCAGCTGTGCCGCGGTTGGCAGTTCGCCGTACAGCAGCAGATAGCAGACTTCCAGGTGGTGGGATTTGGACGCCAGCTGGTCAATCGGATATCCACGGTGCAGCAACTCGCCTTTGCCACCATCGATATAGGTGATTGTGCTGTCGCAGCTGGCGGTCGAGGTAAAGCCCGGGTCATAGGTGAACACACCCGCCTGAGCGTAGAGTTTGCGGATATCCAGAACATCAGGCCCGGCGCTTGGCGAGAACATGGGAAGCTCGTAAGTTTCGCCATTCAGACTCAGCTGGGCGGTTTTCTGTGTATCGGTCATAGATGTCCCTTCCTGATACAGGCACTTAGGCGGGTATTATCCAGCTCTGTGCAGGCAGCACCTGCACGTATTAGGTGCAGGTGAGGTCATAGCGTGTCCGGCTTACTTGGAGGTTAATGGCCCCGGCGGGCACCTCTGCAGTTCATCCAGTCACATCGGTGAGCCGGGCCAGTGTTTCATCCCGGCCCAGAATCAGCATCATGTCGAAAACTGAAGGGGTTACCGCACGTCCGGCAAGCACAGCCCGCAGGGGACCGGCCAATTTGCCAAACTTTGTACCCTGTGCATCTGCGAACGCAGTCAGACAGGCCTCCAGATCGTCTCGCGTCCAGCTAGCATTTTGCAACTGCGGCGTCAATTCTTCCAGTATACCGTCGGATACAGATGACAGCGCTTTTGTGGCTTTCTCGTCGCGCTCAATCGGGCGTTTGGTCAGGATAAAGTGTGCTTTTTCAGTCAGTTCAGGGAATGTCTTCGCCCGATCTTTCAGGCAGTACATTGCGCGTTCAATATTTTCTGACTGTGCGTCACTTAGCGGTGTCTGACCCGCAGCGATCAAAAACGCCTGCAGTTCATTCCGCAACGCAGCATCATCTGCCGCCGCGATATGCTGGCCACAGAGGTTTTCCAGTTTCTTGGTGTCAAAGCGCGCCGGGCTCTTGCCGATCCCATCGAGATTAAACCACTCTTTGGCCTGCGCGTCCGTAAAATATTCGTCATCCCCATGGCTCCAGCCCAGGCGCGCGAGATAGTTGCGCATGCCTGCCGCAGGGTAGCCCATGATCTGGTATTCCTGCGCGCCCAAAGCCCCGTGCCGTTTGGACAATTTCTTGCCATCGGGGCCGTGGATCAGTGGGATATGGGCCCAGACCGGGACGTCCCAGCCCATCGCGTTATAAATCATCATTTGGCGGGCGGCGTTGTTCAGATGGTCGTCGCCGCGGATCACATGGGTGACGCCCATGTCATGGTCATCGACCACAACCGCCAGCATGTAGACCGGCGTGCCGTCCGAGCGCAGCAGGATCATGTCGTCCAACTGGTCATTGCGGATGGTGACATCCCCCTGCACCTCGTCGTGGATCACAGTGCTGCCGTCTTGCGGTGCTTTGATGCGGACCACATAAGGCGCATCCGGATGCGCAGACGCGTCGGCATCGCGCCAGGGTGAGCGGTAGAGCGTTGATTTCCCATCCGCTTTGGCCTGTTCGCGGAAGGCCGCGATTTCGTCCTGAGTGGCAAAACACTTGTAGGCCTTGCCCTCTGCCAGCAGTTGATGCGCGACCTCGGCATGGCGCGCGGCACCTTCGAATTGGCTCACAACCTCGCCATCATGGTCCAGACCGAGCCAGGCCATCCCTTGCAGAATGGCTGCGGTGGCTTCGGGTGTTGAGCGCTCGCGGTCGGTGTCTTCGATCCGCAGAAGGAACTTGCCACCCCGACCGCGGGCATAAAGCCAGTTGAACAACGCGGTGCGCGCGCCACCGATGTGCAGAAAGCCAGTTGGAGAGGGGGCGAAACGGGTGACGACCGGTTTGGACATGCGGTGATTTACCTTTTGGAAACCATAAGAGAGCTAGTTTTGACGCCTGTCTACCGAGCCAAGCGGCAAGGAGCAAGCATGGGTCCCATCGAACGGGTTGACCAGGTTCTGCAATCCCAGCGCGGCGATCTGTTTCCCTGGGTGCCGGTGATCTACGGGAGCGGGATCGGGGCTTACTTTGCCTTGCGATCGGAACCCAGCGGGACGCTCCTGGCGGTGATGGCCGCGATGGTTCTGGGCTGTCTGCTGATGATCTGGCTTGCCCGGCGGCGCAGTGCTGATCAGGGTGGAACGGTTGCGGATATCACAGCGGTCCCAGAGGTTGCCGTCATCGGTGCAACGGTCGTGGCGATTGCCCTGTCCGGTTTTTTGGTCGCAAGCGACCGCAGCCATTCCCTTGCCGCGCCGGTGCTGGAGGGGCGCAGCTATGGCGCCATCGAGGGTCGGGTGGTGCTGGTGGATCGCTCCGCAAGTGACAAGTTGCGCATTACGCTAGATGACCTGCGCCTTGATAGGCTGCCGCCTGAGCGCACACCAGAGCGGGTGCGTGTGTCACTGCCCGATGGCGTCGCCGCGCCGCCGATCGGTGCGCGGGTGATGACCACCGCGCATCTGTTGCCACCGCAGGGCCCGGTGGAGCCCGCGGGGTTCGATTTCCGCCGCCATGCCTGGTTTTTGCAATTGGGCGCCGTTGGATACACCCGGGTGCCCGTGCTGCTGATTGCGCGGCCCACCTCGGACCTGTGGATTGACCGGTTGCGCGCTGGCCTGTCAAAGCAGATCCTGTCACGGATGCCAGCGGACACCGGCGGGTTCGCCGTGGCCATCACCACCGGCGACCGGGTTGGCATCCCGCTTGAGGCGCTGTCGGATCTGCGGGCCAGCAATCTGGCGCATCTTTTGGCGATTTCCGGGCTGCATATGGGGTTGCTGACCGCGGTGGTCTTTGGCGGTCTGCGTTTTGCGATTGCGCTGGTTCCGGCCGTTGCATTGCGCTGCGATAGTAAGAAATGGGCCGCATTGGGCGCCTTGCTGGCGGCGACGGTGTATTTGTTTGTCTCGGGCAGCCTGGTCGCCAGCACTCGCGCCTATATCATGGCGGCTGTGATGTTGGTGGCTGTGCTGCTGGACCGGCGGGCGCTGTCGCTGCGGTCCGTGGCGCTGGCGGCAATGATCATCCTGACCCATACGCCAGAGGCGCTGATCAGCGCTGGGTTTCAGATGAGCTTTGCCGCGACCGTGGGTTTGATTGCGGTGTTTTCTGCTCTGCGCGATTGGCAGAGGCGACCACAAAACCGACTGATCCGCGGTCTGACGGGGATCGTCGTCTCCTCCGTCGTTGCGGGGCTGGCGACCGCGCCCTTTGCTGCGGCCCATTTCAATGTGATGTCGCAATATGGATTGATTGCCAATGTGTTGGCGGTCCCTGTGATGGGGGCGTTGGTGGCGCCTGCGGCCGTTCTGGCGCTACTTTTGTCGCCCATTGGGGGCGATTGGATCGGTTTCCTGTTGATGGATCTGGGCATCCGCTGGATCCTGTTGGTGGCGGAGTTTGTGGCTGGCCTCGAGGGAGCGCAGCGGTTGATCCCAATGCCGCCTGCGATGGTGCTGCCGGTGATTTCGCTGGGCGCTTTGCTCTGTATATTGTGGAAAGGGCGCTTGCGGTTGGTCGGGGTGCCAGTCTGCCTGGTGGCTCTGGTGGTGTGGGTGACGGCGCAGCGCCCGTTGGTTTTGGTGGCGCCAGACGGCGGGTTGGTCGGGATCATGACCGAGCAGGAGCGCGCCCTGTCACGGCCGCAGGGCAAGGCGTTTGCCGCCGAACGCTGGGCTGAGAATGATGCCAGCGCTGTGCCACAGGACATTGCGGCTGGGTTGTGGCCGGTTCACGCAACTGAAGGGCAGGTTGGTCAACTGCCGAGCCGCAGCATGGTGACGGCGCTGCCATCTGGTGGGCGTCTCATCCATCTGATGGGAAAACGCGCGGCCGCGGACTGGCAGATCTGCGACCTGGGCGATGTGGTGGTTTCTGATAAGGAACTGGCGCTGAAAGGCGACTGTCAGATTGTGGACCAGCCCGCATTGGAAGCGAGCGGCAGCCTCGCGTTGTTGCCCGATGGCAAATGGATCAGTACGCGAGAGTATGTGGGGGCGCGTCTTTGGACCGGCGCACCCGCGCTGCGGTTTAGGCCGCAACACTGAGATCTACGAAGAAGGCTGCGCGACCAGCCAGGGTATCAGCCCCCTGATTAGTCTGAATGACTGGCATCTAAGAGCGATCTCTGTGAGCAGCCAGTTTGAGGGACCTATGTGACAGGCCTGTCTGACGCGCCTGAAACGCTTGCCTATCGCGATATGCGGGGTGAGGTTGCCCTCAATAGCTGCGGATCAGACCGACCAAGCGGCCCTGTACCTTCACCATATCCTGGGGGTAGTGGCGGGTTTCATAGGCCGGGTTTGCCGCCTCCAGTGAAATTGTGGTGCCTTTGCGGTAGATCCGTTTCAATGTGGCCTCTTGCCCATCTACCAGGGCCACAACCACGTCGCCGTCATCTGCGACAGCTGTTTCCCGGATCACCACGATGTCGCCGTCGTTGATGCCCGCTTCAATCATCGAGTCGCCGTTGACCTCCAGCGCGAAATGTTGCCCCTGGGCGGACAGCATGGAGGCCGGCACAGCAACCTGATGCGACACCTGGTTAATCGCTTCAATCGGGACACCTGCTGCGATGCGGCCCATGACAGGCAGTTCCATCGCGGCGATCGTTGCGGCGGCTGGGACATCGGACAGATCTGCGGATGGACCAGCGGCGCTTTCAGCTGCGGCTGCCTGTGCGGTCGCGTTATCAGGGGTCTGCAGGCTTTCTGGCAGGCGGATCACCTCAATCGCGCGGGCGCGATGGGCAAGGCGGCGGATGAACCCCCGCTCTTCCAAGGCGGTGATCAGTCGGTGGATGCCGGATTTGGACCGCAGATCCAGCGCAACTTTCATTTCATCGAAACTGGGGGGCACACCGTCCTTTTGCAGGCGGGTGTTAATGAAATCGAGCAAATCCAACTGCTTCTTCGTCAGCATGATTGACCTTTCCTTTGCCTCAGTTTCGCTTTGTTCTACTCATGTTCCCGTTTTGTGTCAAGTCGGTTGTCGCTAACAAGCGATATGTCCGGTGTAGGTAACATGCGATCTGTCCGGTTTTATCATGTCTCCGAAAGGAGGCGTTATGAAGCGGACAGAAGTGTTACAGGAAGTTCGACTTATGAAGTTCGAAGACGTGTATTCGC
>NZ_JAJDWC010000042.1 GCF_022825805.1 Phaeobacter sp. | reverse complement strand
CTGCTCTTGCGTCAGCTTGTTCGCGGTCCGCCGCGAATACACGTCTTCGAACTTCATAAGTCGAACTTCCTGTAACACTTCTGTCCGCTTCATAACGCCTCCTTTCGGAGACATGATAAAACCGGACAGATCGCATGTTATCTACACCGGACATATCGCTTGTTAGCGACAGGTCCTACGCGCCCCCTTGAGCCTGACGCGCCAGCACCCTAAATTAGAGGCAACGCGCGACATTGGAGTATGACATGTTCGGTATCCCCGGCAAACAAGCGGTCACCATCACCGAAAAAGCAGCCGCTCAGATCGCCAAGCTGATGGACCAGGGCGGCCATTCAGGCCTGCGCATCGGCGTCAAGAAAGGCGGCTGTGCGGGCATGGAATACACGATGGAATACGTTGATGAAGCCGACCCCAACGATGAGGTCGTCGAACACGAAGGGGCGCGGGTCCTGATCGCACCCATGGCGCAGATGTTCCTGTTCGGTACCGAAATCGACTATGAGGTGTCGCTGCTGGAAGCAGGGTTCAAGTTCAAGAATCCAAATGTGACAGATGCCTGCGGCTGCGGCGAATCCATCAGCTTCAAGGACATGCCTGTCGGCTAAGGCACCGCTTGGCTCCGGGCCGCTGCGCAACGGCAAACGCCCAGGCAGGCAACATCAGCACAGACCACACACTATATCTGCAATCCGTGTCGGCGGGACCCTCGCGGTCCTGCCCAACTGTCTTTCGTCCGTGAACTGGACGGCCCTCTCCACCTGAACGACAGCTGGCAGCGTTACGCATCAGGCTTGCGCGCCAGGTCCTCCCACGCCAGTCCACAAGACTCGCCCCAAAGCTTGGCCTTGCAGTCAATTGTGATGCCAGACCAACGATGCTACCAACAGGCCGACAGGACACTTGGCAACCTGGCCACTTGGCAAACTGGCCAAAGAACAAACTGGGCCCACAACCACTCAAACGGGAGACCACCACATGCGGCGCAAACTGGCAGCAGGCAACTGGAAAATGAACGGCACCGCAGCCGCGCTGGACACATTGGATGCGTTGGCCAACACGGCCGCCAGTGCAGAAGTGCTGATCTGCCCCCCAACCACGCTACTGTCCCGCGCCGCCGAGCGCCTGTCCACCAGCGCCATCGCCCTTGGCGGTCAGGATTGCCACGCTGCGGCCTCCGGCGCCCACACCGGCGACATCAGCGCCGAAATGCTGCGCGATGCCGGTGCCACCGCGGTGATCCTCGGCCACTCCGAACGCCGCGCGGATCACGGCGAAACCGACGCCCAGGTCCGCGCCAAAGCCGAAGCCGCCATGGCCGCGGATCTGACAGCCATCATCTGCGTCGGCGAAACCCTGCAACAGCGCGAAGCGGGCAACACCCTGGCGGTGGTCCGCGACCAGCTGACAGGCTCCCTCCCCGACAACAGCACAGGCGCAACCGTGGTGGTCGCCTATGAACCGGTTTGGGCCATCGGCACCGGCAAGATCCCGACGCTGGCGCAAATCGCCGAGGTCCACAGCGATCTGCGCGCTAGCCTGAGCGCGCGTTTTGGCGCAGAGACCGCAGCGGCCATCCGTCTCCTTTATGGCGGCTCCGTCAAAGCCAGCAACGCTGCTGAGATCTTTGCGGTTGCGGATGTGGATGGTGCGCTTGTCGGTGGCGCCAGTCTCAAGGCAGCCGATTTCGCCCCCATCATCGAAGCGCTTGATGCCAGCTGAAGCGCATTTGAGTATTTAAGGGAAAGATGACAGCACCAAGCGCGACGCCGCCCCGTCATCTTTCCACAAATACTCTGGGGTGAATGCGCGCCAGCGCAGAGGGGCAAAGCCCCCTTTTTCATCTCTCTTTGAGAGCCATTCAGTAAAAAGGCGCCCCGGTTTCTCAGGGCGCCTTTCTCTTTTCTTGAGCATATAGACCAACGGAGCCGGCCTATTTGGTTATGATCTCCGGCCCCATCACCGCATTGGGCAACACCGTCGACAGCCACGGAATATAAGTGATCATAATCAGGAACACGAAGAGCACGGCGAGGAATGGCAAAGCCGCCTTCACCACACCCATCATCGGCATCCCGGCCACGCCGGAGGTCACGAATAGGTTCAGACCCACAGGCGGTGTGATCATGCCGATTTCCATATTCACCACCATGATGATGCCCAGATGGATCGGATCGATGCCCAGTTCGATGGCAATCGGGAACACCAGCGGCGCCACGATCACCAGCAGACCCGAGGGCTCCATGAACTGACCGCCGATCAGCAGGATCACATTCACGACGATCAGGAACATCACCGGACCAAAGCCCGCCGACAGCATCGCATTGGCGATCTGCTGTGGCACCTGCTCATCGGTCAGCACGTGTTTCAGGATCAGCGCATTGGCGATCACAAACAACAGGGTGACCGTCAGCTTGCCCGCCTCAAACAGCGTGTGTTTGGTGTCGGGATGAAAGAACGCGGTGATCAGCGCATAAGGTTTGCTGAGGAGCGAGATTTTCGGCGCGTCCTCGCCCCGCGACAGGGGCCCCATGTCCTTGTAGACAAAGCAAGCAATGAAGAACGCATAAACCGCCGCCACCGCCGCCGCTTCGGTCGGGGTAAAGATGCCGCCGTAGATGCCACCCAGGATGATGACGATCAGGAACAGACCCCAGCCCGCATCGCGCGCCGAGGCAAAGATCTCTCCCCAGCCGTGCCATTCGCCCTTGGGCAGGTTTTTCACCTTGGCCATGATGTAGATGGTGATCATCAGCATCAGGCCCGCCATCAGCCCCGGAATGACCCCCGCCAGGAACATCCGCCCGACCGAGACTTCAACCGCCGCCGCATAGACCACCATCACGATGGAAGGCGGGATCAGAATGCCCAGCGTACCGGCGTTACAGATCACACCGGCGGCAAACTCCTTGGTGTAGCCCACCTGGCGCATCCCTGCGATCACGATGGATCCGATCGCCACAACCGTCGCAGGCGACGAGCCTGACAGCGCCGCAAACAACATGCAGGCAAAAACACCCGCAATCGCCAGACCGCCGGGCAAATGGCCCACACAGGCGATGGAAAAGCGGATGATCCGCCGCGCCACACCACCGGTGGTCATGAAACTGGAGGCAAGGATAAAGAACGGGATCGCCAAGAGGGTGAAATGCCCCTCAAAGGCTTCGAACAGCGTGCCTGCGACCGAGGCCAGCGAGCTGTCGGAATAGATCAGCAAGAACAGAGTCGAGCTGAGGCCAAGCGCCACCGCGATCGGCACACCAATCAGCAGCAGGCCAATGACCATGGAAAACAGCAATACCACGTCCATCAGTCGTGCTCCCCGCGTTGCGCCTGTACTTCGGCGATCTCATCTTCAACTTCATGGCTGGCCACCAGACGATCCGCCTCGCCACGCAGGATCTGCAGCGCCGCCTGGGCAAAACGGTAGACCATCAGCAGCATGGAGATCGGCAGGATCACATAAGGCACCACTTTCGGCAGCTTCTCATAGGCATCACCATAGTTGATCAGGTCTTCGAGAAAGCGCAGGAACCCCACCATGGGCACATCTTGCACCTCATAAAAACTCTGGCTGCGCGCCTTCATGTCAAACCCTGTTGGGAACCAGCGGCCAGAGGTCGGCGGCAGATCCGCAAAGACCGCCCAATAATCATAAGCGCCCTTCAACAGCAGCAGCGAGAACACCAGGCAGCAGCTGACAGAGATCAGACCGATCACCCGACGCGTCGCCGGTGACACCATGTTCAGGATCGCATCCACACCCAGATGCGCATGCACCTTCACCGCATAGGATGCGCCGAGCAGCACCAGCCAGGCAAACAGGAACACTGTCAGCTCAAGCGCCCACAGAATGTTGGAATTAAACACAAACCGCGCGATCACATTGGCAAATGTGATCAGGGCCATCAGCCCCAGAAGCAGCGCAATAAGGGTTTCTTCGAGCTTGTTGATAAACCCGGTCGGGCCAGGTCTTGCCCCCGCCATATCATTCTCCCCGACATGTTTGGAAAATTGCGTGTGATGCCGTGTTGCATCGAACTGGGTGGGTCAGGCGCCGCACACGCCTGATCCGTTAGCTTTTCAAATCAGACCCTTACAGGCCTGCGTTGATGGACTGTGCCGCGTCGATCATGTCCTGACCAACATCGCCGGAGAACTTGTCCCAAACCGGCTTCATCGCTTCGACCCAGGATGCGCGCTGCTCTGGGGTCAGCTCACGCACAACACCGCCTGCGTCGATGATGGACTGGCGGGCTTCGCCGTTCACTTTGGTGGATTCTGCATTCCGGGTCGCAGTCACTTCCGACAGGATGGTCAGGAACTGCTCACGCACGGCTGGATCCAGGCTGTCGAGCCAGTCGACAGAGGTCACAACCAGATAGTCCAGCGCACCGTGGTTGGTTTCGGTGATGCCGTCCTGCACCTCAAAGAACTTCTTGCCGTAGATGTTGGACCAGGTGTTTTCCTGACCATCCACAACACCCTGCTGCAGCGCGCCATAGACTTCGGAGAAGGCCATTTTCTGCGGGCTGCCACCGATGGCTTCCATCTGCGCAACCAGCACGTCAGAGGACTGCACGCGGAACTTCAGACCATCCGCATCGCTGGGGTCGATCAGCGGCTTGTTGGCCGACATCTGCTTCATGCCGTTGTGCCAGTAGGCCAGCCCCTGCAGGCCGCGGCGCTGCATGCTGTCCAGCATGGCCTGGCCGTTTTCGGAGGCTTGGAACGCGTCAACCGCTTCGATGTTTTTGAACATGAAGGGCAGATCGAACAGACGGAACTGTTTGGTGAATTTTTCGAACTTCGACAGCGACGGCGCGGCCAGCTGCACGTCACCCTGCAGCATCGCTTCGAGCACTTTGTTGTCGTTGTACAGTGTCGAGTTCGGATAGACTTCCAGGCACATGGTGCCGTTCATCTCTTCGTTCACGCGGGTTTCCAGCAGCGACGCAGCGATACCCTTTGGGTGCTTGTCGGTGTTGGTCACGTGGCTGAATTTGACGACGATTTCACCATCGTCGCAAGCCGCCATAGCGGTGCCTGCAGTCATGGTCAGTGCCACAGCGGTGGCGGCAGCGGTTACAAACTTCATGTCATTCCTCCCGAAGTTTCTCCATAGCTTTCGCACAGTCGAAAGCCCCGGAGCGAGCATCCAATCCCATCGCAGCGGGCTCAAGCATTCGTTACAAGAATGTGAAAAATGAATTTTAATCAGCCAAAACAGATGGCTAAATCCCGTTCCTTATCCGCAGACACAAGGCCACGGGCGGCACTGTGCGAAATCCCGCACAGCGGCCCCAGCCACCTGTGCGGAAATCCGCACACATCGCGACACCGCTCTGGACAGGCAGAATCGCCCGCTTTCCAACACCCGGACGCAGATGCCCTGCCCATAAAACGCGGGTGTTGCGTCCCCATGGTGATCAGCGCGCGCATTGGGTACGGCTGGTTTACCTCACTGTGTCAGTCTGGATCTGTCGCGACACAACGGGTGGTCTGGCACATCACCCAGCACGCTCTGGCCCACCATTTGGGTCCGAGACACGGAGACCAGTCTGTTCCCGATGCGGCTGACACCCGCAAACCGGGACCAGGCGTCCAAACAGACATGCAAACGGACATGGGTCGGACTGACACCCGCGCCCAGAGACCTCCGCACCCGGGCCTAAACCGGGCCGACACCCTCGGCCTGTCCCGGCGGCGCCGCCATCCTGACGACCCCGACCAGCCCACTGGGCAAAACAAAGAAGGCAAGCACAGACCTAAAGAGGCAAACCGCCACCAACAGACACAAAGAGACACCAAAGCGCAGACGCAGATCCCCCCACGCAGCAGCCACAACTCAGCACCGCGAGCATGGCACCGACAGCGCAGCACCGACAGCGCAGAACCGCCAGCGCAGGCCGAGGCCCAGCCTCAGCGGCGGTAATCTTCTGGGCGAATCCCGTAACGGGCCAATTTGTCATAGAGCGTTTTGCGCGGCAGCTTCAGCGCTTTGGCCGCGGCAGACGCATTGCCGTTCTGCCGACCAAGCGCTGCGATCAACAGCGACCGCTCCACCTGCGCCAGCTGCTCCGCCAGCCCCAGATCAGTGGCCCCCGGGCTGTCCTCCGGCAGTCCCAGCACAAATCGCATCGCCGCCGACATCAACGAGCGCGCATTGCCCGGCCAATCCTGCGCCATCAGGGCCGCCAGATGATCCTGCGGCACATCGGGCGTGGCAATCCCTGCCTGTTCTGCGGCCTGCGCCACATAATGCGAAAACAGGACCGGAATATCCGCAGGCCGCTCCGCAAGGGCCGGTATGCGCACCCGCATCACCTCCAGCCGGTAATAGAGATCCGCCAAAAATCCCCCGCGCGCGGCCAGCTCGCCCAGATCAACCACGGACCCCACCAGCAAACGGGTCTGCTGCCCCTGCTCCAGCGCCTCCAGCATCGCGTATTGGGTTTCGCTGGGCAGCGCCGATATTTCATCCAGATAGAGCGAGCCGCCCACCGCGTCCTGACACAGGCTTGCATAGCCCTGCGGCGTCAGCCCGGCGGCGGGCCGTTTGACAAAAGCCGCCTGCCCGCGTGGCGACAGCAGATGAATGACCTCCGCCACTTTGGAAATCCCACTGCCCGGCGCCCCGGTCACCAACACCTCCGCGCCGGTTGCCGCCACACTGCGCGCGCGGCTGCGCAGATCGTCGACCTGCGGGGAGGTGCCAAAAATCATCCGCGCTGCGGGATCGCCGCTTTCCAGCCGCGATTTCTGCTCTCGGGTCTGGCGCACCAGGGCACGTGCCTGCAGCGCCCGACGCACCACCGCCACCAGATCGGCGCTGGCGCAGGGTTTTTCCAGAAAATCAAACGCGCCATCCGCCATCGCACGCACCGCCATGGGAATGTCGCCCTCGCCGGTCAGCAGGATCACCGGCAGATCCGCATCCACATCGCGCACATAGTGCAGCAGATGGAACCCATCGCGCCCCGGCATCCGCATGTCGGACAGGATCACCCCGTCAAATCCCGGCGTAATCAGATCCTTGGCCGCCACAAAAGAGCCCACTGCGACAACGTCGAATTCAGCCAGCTCCAACGTCTGCGCCAAAGCCGTGCGCACCGCCGCATCATCATCCACCACCAAGACCCGGTTGGTCATTCTGCACCCTCTTTGCGCTCTGCCGCTGCGAGGCGCGCGCGGTTCTGGACCGGCCCCGCCGCATCGCCCGCCTCCTGCGCGCTCCAGCCGTCGAGTTCAACCGTAAACTCCGCACCTCCGCCATCGGCCTGCGCGATATTCACACCGCGGATCTTGCCGCCAAAGCTTTGCACCAGGCCGTAGGAAATCGACAACCCCAGCCCCATGCCCTCAGAGCTGCCCACCGCTTTGGTGGAATAAAACGGATCAAAAATCTTCTCCGGCTCCTGCAGCCCCGGCCCGATATCACGCAGGCTGACACAATGGCGCGGCACCGCCCCCTCGGCGGCCGGCAAAGTCTGCAGGGTGATGCGGATCTCACGCGCGCTCTGCTGCAACATCGCATCAGCGGCATTGTTGATGAGGTTTACAAACACCTGCGACAGGCGCACCTCGCCCCCCCAGGCATAAACCGGCCCCGGCGGCGGCGACCACACCAGCCGCACATCGTCCTTTTTCAATCGCAGCTCGGTCAATTCCGCCGCGCTGTTGATCACCTGCACCAGATCAACCCGGCCCATAGGCTCGCTTTCGTTGCGCACAAAGGCCCGCAGGTTCTTGATGATCCGCGCCATCCGCGCCGCCATATGGGCAATCCGGCCCAGGTTTTCACCGGCCAGATCCGGCTTGCCCCGCGCAACAAAGGCCTCGCCGTTTTCGGCAAACTGCTGGATCGCCATCAACGGCTGGTTCAGCTCATGGCTGATCCCTGCCGACATCTGCCCCAACGCCGACAGTTTGCCCGCCTGCACCAGATCCTGCTGCGCCCGTTTCAACGCCGCCTCCGCCTCCTGGCGTTCCTGCACCTCGCGGGTCAGCCGCAGATTGGTCGCAGACAGCGCCTTGGTGCGCGCCGCCACCCGGCTTTCCAGCACCATATTGGCCTCTGCCAGTGTGCGGCGACGTTCAATGGCAAGCACCAGCATCGCCCCAAAGGCCAGACAGATCCCCGCCATCGCCGCCGCCTGCAGCGCGGCCAAGCGGCGCGCGGGTGCGATATCCACCAGGATTTCACCCACCATACCGATCTGCGGCAGGTTCACCGCCTGATGCAGCGCGCGCTCCGGCAGATAGGGTGACCAGCGCAGATCCCAGATCTCGTGACGCCCGATATCCCAGGCCCGCAGGGTCACGGGGCGCCCATCGGGCGGCCGCAGGCCAGGGCCTGCATCGCTGCGCTGCCAGAACAACAGCTCGCGCCGATTGGCAATGAACACCTCGCCACCGCGATTGGTGAAAAACACCGCAGGCAGGGACCCCCGCCAGGTCTGTTCCATATCCTCGACGTCTGCGACCACCACCAACGCGCCGCGCACCTTGCCATCGACCCCGAAATCCGGCGCAGCATAGACATAGGCCCGCCGGCCCCCGGGCTCCAGCACGTCATAGCCGGTGCCAAGCGCGCCCTGCATCGCGCGCTGGAAATAATCGCTCTCGCTGACACTGCGGCCCATCACATCCGCGGCGGCGACAACGACCCGCCCGCTCTGGTCGACAAAAAACACATCCAGCGCCGCGGTTTTATCCGCCACCTCACGCAACAGCTGCTGCGCCGCCGCCTGCGCCTCGTCCCGTGCATCAGCCCGGTCCAACCGCTTCAGGGTCGGATGGCCCGCCATCAGCACCGCCAATTCCTGATAGACCTGCAGCTGTGTGGCCACCCGGTCCGAGGCCAGCGCCAGATCCGCAGCACTGCGTTCGCCCAGCGAGTCGAGCGCCTGACGATAGGCAAGCTCATAGACCGCGCTGGCAATCGCCATCACCACGGTGAGCACAAGCGCCGGGATCATCCATCGATGTTGCTGAAACTGCGTCATCGCGCCAACCTAGCAAAGCGCCCCTTGCATTGACCAGCCACCATTGCGACACCTGCTGTCATGATTACTTTGACTCAATCTCCCACCGATCCCGATTTTGTCCAGTCTCCTTATGGGTTTTATGCCAAAGCCCGCAGCGACGGGCATCTGCATTTCTGGAAAGACTACGACATGGTGGCGGCCTTTTCTCATGCCGCCGTCCATATGCTGCTGCGCGACCGCCGGTTTGGCCGCGAAATCCCGGCCGAACTGGCGGAGCCCGGCCCGGCGCATCTGGCGCCATTCCTGCAGGTCGAGGCCCATTCGCTGCTGGATGCGGAACCCCCGCGCCACACCCGACTGCGCCGCCTTGTGCTGCGGGCGTTCACCAGCCGCGAGGTGCAGGCCCTCGGCCCCGGGCTGACCCAGCTGTGCCACGACTTGATCGATGCCTTTCCCCAGGATGCACCGTTTGATCTGCTGTCTGCTTATTGCACCCAGGTGCCGGTGGTGGCGATCTGTCGTCTGTTGGGCGTGCCCACCGAAATGGCCCCGCAGCTGTTGGACTGGTCGCATAAGATGGTCGCCATGTATCAGGCCTCGCGCACCGAGGAGACAGAACATGCCGCCGCCCGCGCCAGCCAGGACTTCATCGATTTTCTCACAACTTACGTGGACAAACGCCGCCAGGAACCGGGCGAGGATCTGATCACCCGGCTCATTCAGGCCGAAGAGGACGGCGAGAGCCTGTCGACGGATGAGCTGATCGGCACCTGCATCCTGTTGCTGAACGCAGGCCATGAGGCGACGGTGCATTCGCTGGGCAATGGCGTCAAAACCATGCTGCAGCAGGGCTGGGATCCGGCCTGGCTCACCCCGGATGGGATCGAAGCACTGGTGGAGGAAATCCTGCGCTACGACCCGCCGCTGCATATGTTCACCCGCTATGCCTACGAAGAGGTGGAGATGTTTGGCCACAGCTTCCAGCGCGGCGATCAGGTGGCGCTGTTGCTGGCCGCGGCCAATCACGACCCGGAGGTGCTGTCTGATCCCGAGCGTTTTGACCCCACACGCCCACCCAAAGTGAACAAGAGCTTTGGCGGGGGTCTGCATTTCTGTGTCGGCGCGCCGCTCGCGCGGTTGGAGATGCAGATCGCCCTGCCGATCCTGTTTGAACGCTGCCCGCAGCTGCGTCTGGCGCAACCGCCAGAATACAACAACACCTACCATTTCCATGGGCTGACGCGCCTGATGGTCACGGTCTGATATCGCAGCTTGCAGGGCACAGAACGATTCCGCATGGCGCAGCCGCATTATGGGGCTGTTGCTG
Organism: Phaeobacter sp.; assembly: GCF_022825805.1. Lineage (GTDB taxonomy): Bacteria > Pseudomonadota > Alphaproteobacteria > Rhodobacterales > Rhodobacteraceae > Phaeobacter. The sequence goes on along the minus strand of NZ_JAJDWC010000042.1, from coordinate 53,284 downwards.
GGCCCTGCACAGCGCCTGAAAAAGGACGCAGGATCAGGTCCAAACTAGAGCCTGTCATCTTTCCAAAAATACTCAATAAAAAAGGGGGATATCCCCCTTTTTCACCCTTTATAGCACCCCCCGTCTGGTGGCTCTGATCCCAAAGGCCAGCCACATGGATCAGATGCTTAATCCGTGGGCACGCTTTCCAACGGCAGCAGCGTGGTGGATTTGATCTCCTCCATCGACAAGAGCGCGGTCACATTATGGACCCGCACCTCTGCAATCAGCGCCTGATAAAACTCATCATAGGCGCGCGCATTTTTGACCCGCACCTTCAGGATGTAATCGATGTCGCCCGCCAAACGGTGCGCCTCTTGCACTTCGGGGCGATCCCGCAGCGCCTTGAGGAACTTTGCCTGCCAGGTCGCCTCATGTTCCGAGGTGCGGATCAGCACGAAAAAACAGGCCTCAAACCCCAGCGCATCCGCATCCAGAACCATGGTCTGACGCCCGATCACCCCAGCCTCGCGCAGCTTGCGGATGCGATTCCAGACCGGGGTCTTGGAACTGCTCACCCGACGGGCGATTTCATCCAGCGATTGGCCCGCATCCCGCTGCAGTTCAGCCAGGATTTTCCGGTCCGTGGCATCAATCCGCACTGTCATTCCTGTTTTCTCCTTGTTTCGGGATCAACCACTCTCGATGCGCGGCAGATTGGAACGATTTTCCTTATTTCCGCGAACACGTAGCGCATAACAGGAAATATTTCCTATATCTAGGCACAAGTCAAACACACCAGCCGAGGCCCAGATATGACCGGTCCCACAGACACCATCGCCCCCACCACACCGCAGCAGCAGCAGCGGTCGGGCTGTTGTGCCCTGGTCGCGGGCGAGGTTGCTTTTGCAGGCTCCGGCCCCGGTGACCCTGATCTGCTGACCCTGAAGGTGGCGCGCGCGTTGAACGACGCGGATGTGATCCTCTTTGACCGTCTGGTCAGCGCCGAGATCCTCGCGCTGGCAGGGGCACAGGCCGTGCTCGAAGATGTCGGCAAAGAAGGCTTTGGCCCACAGATCAGCCAGGACGAAATTTGCCGCCGTCTGGTCGCCCATGCCCAGGCCGGGAAAAAAGTCCTGCGGCTGAAATCTGGCGATCCCACCCTGTTTGGCCGCCTCGACGAAGAGCTGAGCGCCTGCGAAGCGGCTGGTCTGGGTTATCAGATCATGCCGGGCATCACCGCGGCCTCTGCCGCTGTGGCGGGCATCGGCCAGAGCCTGACCCAACGGGGGCGCAATGCCTCTGTGCGGTTTTTGACCGGCCACGACATGAAAGGGTTTGCCGATCACGACTGGGCCGCTCTGGCGCGTCCCGGCGAAGTTGCGGCCATCTACATGGGCAAGAAATCCTCTCGTTTCGTGCAGGGCCGCCTGATCATGCATGGCGCCGACCGCGCCACCCCGATGACCATTATTGAAAACGCCTCGCGGGCGGATCAGCGGGTGATCGAAACCACCCTGGATCGCCTGCCCACCGACCTTGCCGCCGCCCAGCTGACGGGCCCGGCGCTGACCTTTCTTGGCCTTGCCCCGCGCGCCAGCGCCCAGGCCCTGAGCGATTTGACCATGGAGCTTGCATAATGCCCCGTCCCTTTACGCCGAAAATCATCACCGCCAACGATCTGCTCGAAGGTGACGTGATCTATTACACCGCCGCAGACACCTGGACACGCAACATGTCCGAGGCCGAGCTGATCGAAGACGAAGCGGTCTCGCAGTTGCGCCTGCTGGAGGCGCAGAAAGACGCGCTGACCGTGGTTGGCATCTACCTGACCGACGCCAAAGCGGGCGAGGCTGGCCCAGAGCCGACCCATTTCCGCGAAGACTTCCGCCGCACCGGCCCATCGAACTACCGCCACGGCAAACAGGAGGCCGCAGCAAATGTATAAGTACAACGATTTCGACACTGCCTTCCTGGAAGAGCGCAACCGTCAGTTCCGCGCGCAGGTCGAGCGCCGCATCGACGGCTCGCTGACCGAAGATGAATTCAAGCCCCTGCGCCTGATGAACGGTCTGTATCTGCAGCTGCACGCCTATATGCTGCGGGTTGCCATCCCTTATGGCACCCTGTCGGCCAACCAGATGCGCCAGCTGGCGTTGCTGGCGGAGAAGTGGGACAAGGGCTACGGCCATTTCACCACCCGTCAGAACATCCAGTACAACTGGCCCAAGCTGAAGGATGTGCCAGATATGCTGGACGCGCTGGCAGAGGTAAATCTGCACGCGATCCAGACCTCGGGCAACACCATCCGCAACGTGACAGCGGACCATTTCGCCGGTGCCGCAGCCGATGAAATCGAAGATCCCCGCCCGATCGCGGAACTGATCCGCCAGTGGTCCACCGATCACCCGGAATTCCAGTTCATGGGCCGCAAGTTCAAGATCGCTGTCTCCGCCGGTGAAAAGGACCGCGCGGTGCTGAAAGCCCATGACCTCGCGGTGCGCATCCTGCGCAATGACGCGGGCGAAATCGGCTATCAGGTGCTGGTGGGCGGCGGTCTGGGCCGCACCCCGATGATCGGCAAGGTGCTGAACGAGTTTGTCCGTCAGGACGATCTGCTGCCCTACATCGAATCCGTGGTCTCGGTCTGGAACCAGCACGGTCGCCGCGACAACAAATACAAGGCCCGTATCAAGATCACGGTCCATGAAATGGGTCTCGACAAGATCCGTGAGCTGACAGAAGAGCGGTTCGCGCTGGTGCGCCCCACCTTTGGCGGCGCCGATCTGGCCCTGTTCGAAGAGATCAAGGCACATTTCGCCAACCCCGCCTTCCGCGCAGGTGACATCGATGCTTATCAGGCGGCCTATGACAGCGATCCTGTCTTCCGCTCCTGGGCCGACACCAACCTGACCGCGCATAAGGCGGACAACCACAGCATCGTCACCATCTCGATCAAGGCCCACGGCCAGACGCCCGGCGATGCCACCGCCGAGCAGATGCGCGTGATGGCCGATCTGGCCGAAGAGTATGGCTATGGCGAGCTGCGCATCAGCCACGAGCAGAATGTGATCCTGCCGCATGTCCACAAAAACGACCTGCCCGCGATCCATGCCCGCCTGAAAGACCACGGTCTGGCCACGGCCAACATCGGTCTGATTTCGGACATCATCGCCTGCCCCGGTATGGACTATTGCGCGCTGGCCACCGCCCGCTCGATCCCGGTCGCTCAGGAAATCGCCACCCGCTTTGACGCATTGAAACTGGAGCACGACGTGGGCCACCTGCAGATCAAGATCTCGGGCTGCATCAACGCCTGTGGCCACCACCACGTCGGCCATATCGGTATTCTCGGCCTCGACCGCGCGGGTGTGGAAAACTACCAGATCACCCTGGGTGGTGATGCAACCGAAACCGCAGCCATCGGCACCCGCACCGGACCCGGCTTTGCCTATGATGAGATCGTGCCCGCGGTGGAGCGCATCGTGCTGGCCTATCTCGATATCCGCGACAGCGAGGAAGAGACCTTCCTGGAGACCTATCGCCGTGTTGGCATGGATCCCTTCAAGGCAGCGCTCTACCCCGCGGTTGAGAAAAAGGTGGCCTGAGCCATGGTGGACACCGACCAGGACCGATTGCCCTCTGGCGCACCGCCTGACCAAACAGGCCAAATCGACGAGGTAGGCCAGGCAGCCAGCACAGCGCCGGATCAGGACCTTGTCGAAAAGGTCGCAGCGCTGAACGCACGCTACAAGCATCACTCCGCAACCGCGGTGATGCAGGCGGCCCTGCAAGACGCTGGCCATGTCGCGCTGGTGTCCTCCTTTGGGGCCGAATCCGTCGTGCTCTTGCACATGGCCGCGCTGGTGGATCAGCTGACGCCGGTTCTGTTTGTCGACACCGAACTGCTGTTCACCGAAACGCTGGTCTATCAGCAAGAGGTGAGCGAGCGGCTGGGCCTGCGCAATGTGCAGGTCATTCGGGCCGATGACATCGCCGAAAAGGACCCCTATGGCGCTCTGCGGTTTTCCGACACCGACGCCTGCTGCAGCCTGCGCAAAACCGTGCCGCTGCAAAAGGCGCTGGCCGGGTTTGACGGCTGGATCACCGGGCGCAAACGGTTCCAATCCGGCACCCGTGCTGCACTTGATTTCTTTGAAATCGAGGAGGGCACCAATCGGATCAAGGTCAACCCGCTGGCCCATTGGGCGCCAGAAGATGTGCGCGCCTATATGACCGAAAACCGCCTGCCCCGTCACCCGCTGGTGGCCAAGGGCTACCCATCGATCGGCTGTGCCCCCTGCACCAGCCCGGTCGCCGAAGGCGAAGATCCCCGCGCCGGTCGCTGGCGCAACCAGACGAAGGAAGAATGCGGCATCCACGTGGTGGATGGCAAATTCATCCGCACAGGAGCATAAGAGATGACTGTCATCATCACCGATGAGGGCTTTGGCCCAGAGACCTGGGACGCGGGGTTTGAGGGCGCAAATGTGCTCGACCTGGCCTCTGACACCGATCCACGGACGCTGGATGATCAACTGGAGGGCGTGGAGATGATCCGCGTGGATTTCCCCTCCTTTGCGGATGGTCGCGGCTTTACCATCGCCCGCCACCTGCGGCTGATCGGCTACAAGGGCCGTCTGCGCGCCAAGGGTCATGTGATCTCCGACCAATACGCCATGGCGCGGCGCACCGGTTTTGACGAGGTGGAAATCTCCGACGAATTGGCGCAACGTCAGCCCGAAGACCAATGGGTGTTCCGCGCCAATTGGCAAAGCCACAACTACCAGGCCCGCATGCGCGCGACCTCCAATCACGCCTGAGCCAGCCAGACCCGAGACTGAAACTGAGCCCGGGAAAACCAGCGAAACCTGTTCCTGACACCGGTCCTGTTGCACATTGCGCAGGGCCGGTGTCACAAATCAGGGGTTTTCCTGACATGTATCAAAGACTAATCAGAGGTGCCGGCTACTCCTCCGGCAGTGCAATCGATGAATGAGATGACCTCCGTGACCGACACAGCAACCGACCAGAAGCCCGCCAAAGCCACCCCCGCGCTGCCCGATGCGCAGACGGTGACCGATGTGAAGCATTGGACCGACCGGCTGTTCTCCTTCCGCTGCACCCGCCCGGCGTCGCTGCGGTTCCGTTCGGGCGAGTTTGTGATGATCGGCCTGATGAACGATCCCGATCCAAAGACCGGCAAGCAAAAGCCGCTGTTGCGCGCCTATTCCATCGCATCGCCCTCCTGGGACGAGGAAATGGAGTTCTACTCGATCAAGGTGCCGGACGGCCCGCTGACCTCCAAGCTGCAGCACATCAAAGTGGGCGATGAAATCATCCTGCGCCCCAAACCCGTCGGCACCCTGGTGCATGACGCGCTGCTGCCGGGCAAACGCATCTGGTTCTTTGCCACCGGCACCGGCTTTGCGCCCTTTGCCTCGCTCCTGCGCGAGCCGCAGACCTATGAGGATTACGACGAGGTCATCATCACCCACACCTGCCGCGAAGCAGGCGAGCTGACCTATGGCCGCGAGTTGATCGAGAGCCTGAAAGAAGACGAGCTGCTGAACGAAGTGATCGGCGAAGGCTTCTGGAAGAAGATCAAATACTACCCGACCACCACCCGCGAAGAGAGCGCAAAGATGGGCCGCATCACCGACCTGATGCGCTCGGGCGAGGCCTTTGCCGATCTGGGCGTGCCACCGCTGAACCCCGAAAGCGACCGCGCGATGATCTGCGGCAACCTGGCCTTCAACCTCGAACTCAAAGACCTGTTCGAAAACACCTACGGTCTGGAAGAAGGCGCCAACTCCAAGCCCGCGCATTTCGTGGTGGAAAAAGCCTTCCTAGACTGACCCCCACCCAGCGCATCGGCCCTGGTGACATCAGGTCCGACATCAGGCCTGACCCCAGGTCTGTATGCATGAGTGCTGGCCAACGCCGGTTTGGCCAAGTTTGCGCAAGACGACACAAAACCCCTGCCCGATTGGCGGGGGTTTTTTACGTCGCAAACTCCGAAACCCGGGTGCCTGATCGCCAGGCATGCAGGATATCATCCACGTTTTGCGATAGCCTGTCGCCGCTGTTGTCGATTTCCAGATCGTAGCAGCGACCTGCATGCACGGTCTGATAGTCCTGTTTCGCTGATCCCAGCGGACGGTCGCCGCGCACCTGCTCCCTGCGACACAACTCATCCAGATCGCAATACACCCCCACAAACAGAACATCAAAAGGACGCAGCAAGCGTTTGAGCTCGCAACACCATCCCGGATTATCAAGAATATGCTCGACGATCACATTGTTTCCGGCCACCAGAAATGCTGGCAAAGAACGGTGGAACCCGTCAAACACCGCCATCCGCATATCCGACCAGTGAAAGCTGCCACTGGCCAATCCCGCGTCCGGCAACACCCCGGCATCGCGCAAATGGTCTATCGACAGATGAAGAAACGGCTTATCGATCCGGCTTTGCAGCGCCTTGGCCAGCGTGGATTTGCCGCTGCTGGAAGGACCATGGAGAAAGATAACGTGACCGGACATAGCACCTGCCTTGCAAATCTTCAGTTCGCACCAGCGCGCCTCGGCGTTCGACTGGCCGTTCGACTGGGCAGGCCCGCAGTATCTGACCTTCTGCGAAACAGCGCAACGAGCAGTTGCTTTTCACCCGCTAGCGATAAGGACGTCGATCAAGACGGCCAATCAGCGCGCCCGCGTTGGTGCGGCCCAAGTGGTCTGTGAAGCATAGCTCGCAGGTGACGTGAGGTGGTTGGTGTCGGGAATGGGGCCTTATCTGCCATCGCCGCTTGGCTGGATGTTGCCAGTGCATGTGGCTGTTTCCAGCCCGAAGCGGACGCAGGGCCCTTGGCATAAATTTGCAATAGCAGCCCTTCGCCGCGCGGGTTGCGAAGGGGCAAGATGCGGACCCTGCTGCCCTTGAACTTCAAACCGCCAACGGCCGCTTTTTTTGAATTAGCGGTTACAAATTCGACGTAAAATCACCTCTGGAAATCCCAGATGTAGAGCTCAAAACCATCGCACGAGTCATGCGATAGAAGCCGCATTTCGAGCAACGAAATGCCTTCATGCATCCGGTCGAAACCAGCACTTCTGCGTATTGCTGCAATATCAAAGAAATCTCGCGAAATCGCGCCAGTATGACCATCGGTAAACGCGTACTCAGAAATGCCGGGTGAAACCACCGCCGCCGCCAAGTTGACTTGTCTTAACCCACTAAAACCTGAAAAATGTTCTGCAAAAACTGCAACTCCATGAAAAGCCTCACGCCATTGAGGGACACTACCTACATCTTGTGAGTTTTCGTTTTGCCAATCTGAGAAATCCCGCAAAATGAAAGCAGTGCAATCTAGGTCTATGACATCCCCGCCCACATCCGTAGAGCGCATAATCCATGCAGAAGTAGGTTCCGCGCGGTCGCGCAAAAGCACTTCTGCTTCGAACGCGCTCATAGTTCGAACCTCTTCGTAGTTTGATTTTCCTATCCGAGTTGCCGCCAAAACATCTTGCAGGAACCAAGGTAGATTAAAATACGGAGCGTCCGCCGCCCAACCGGAACTACCGAGCGGCAATACCCACACTAACAGAAATGCGCCCGTCGATTTTCTCAATTTCGAACATCTGCTCCGAATACCATGCTTGATCATGTTGCAAACTTTACGTTCTTCCGACAACCAGTAATACACGGGAAACGCTTCAACGCAGACCTTCGCGATTGTTGCAGCATTCGTAGGAATGGGCTCAGAGTGGCTGTCGATGCTCTCCGCAGCGGGCGAACGGACCGAACCCAAAGTGCGTGATGCTGCAGAGAGCAGGAATGACAGTTGTTCTTTGCGCGCACCAACGATTGAAAAATCAGCGTGAGATCAATCTTCAGCAAGAAATGGTATTTCGGTCGAAGCGAAACTGTGTAGGGGCAGTGCAGCGGTCTAGTGCGTATGGCACTCTTCCAGTCTTAAGCGCAAATGGGTCACCCGGTAGGGCGGCCACGATAGTCCGCTGTGAAAGAGCTAGGTTTTGACACGCAAACGTACCACCCCGTTTACGCGTTACTGGGTTGTAGCTATTTGATGGGTGGCGCCAACAAATAACCTGTTGTCCAGCCACTACATCCCTTTTGTATTCTTCTGGCACGCCAAGTCTGTTGCCGGGGTACCAAAGCCATGCTTTTCCTTGAGGAGCCAAATAATTGACTTGAAATCCGTGCGCGCGAGAAAAGGACAGGTATGTCGTGTTGGATTGAGGGTAAGATGGGAAGCGGTTTTCGCGGGCATTTACCTCGGCAATTGCATTTCTAGCGTTCGAATGCGGTTGCTGATCAGAACAGCCTAAGGTCATGAAACATATGACCGCTATCGCTCCCCACCTCATAGTGTGATCAATCAGCAAGCCAAAGAAACGGACCACCCCGCAAAGCGGCCTGACACTTTGGTACGCAATTCGGCGAGGTCTGCTGTCGCAATATTTCCGCCGACGAAAGCCAGGATGCCCGGGTTGAACCTCCCATTACATCCCGTGGCTGCGCGTGATGCGGCTTCTACATCTGCGACGAAATACGCAGTGGGAGTTCCAACAAGATCAACCAGCGCTTGATTGCGTTCGGTCACATGGGCGACACGAAACGCTTTGCCATTGACGGTTACGGTCTTGGCTTCAGACAGAGCAGCGTTTGTTTGAGCGAGATTTGTCTCTCGCTGAACCCTTTGCTCTGGTGTGAGTTTCGGACCGCCGCAAGCCGACAACACCGTTGCAACAATAAGAAGAGGAAGTGTGAATCGCATGATATGACCTTAGTGCCTAGTTTCCACACTGGCACTCGATAAACCGTAGGATTGAAAGTGAAGACATTCCTAAAACCACACGTTGATATCCAACTACAACAACGACCACCATTGACACATCTTGAAGTCTAGAGCCGGCATTTGTGCAGCCGCTGCCAAATCCCGGTTTGTCTGCACCGGGAGGTTGTTTCGGCTCTCGCAGCCTCCAAAACCCACCGCGCCTTTTCATCTCGCCCAGCCCCCCTCATCTCCCGCGCCCTGGGGGTGGTGGGGCGCGGGATTGCCGGTGATATGACGGGCTCTGTCGGACCTCAGTTCAGGCCGAGCGCTTCGGCGGTGCGGGTCAGGATCTGTTCCAGCAGTGCTGGGTTGTTGCGGGTCTGATCCAGGGTGGTCAGCAGCACGGTCTTTTGCGCGGCATCCAGATCAGAGGCCTCGATCAGCGCGACCACTTTGGCAAAATCAAACCCCTCCAGGGTCAGCAGCTCGGCTGCGGCAGCGGTACCCTCTGTGGCGGTATCCTCTGTTGCTGTGGCAGCTGCGGTTGCATCGTCGGTTGCTGTGCTGTCGCCACCCGCCTGCTCGCTCGCTTGCTCAGCTGTCTGCTCTACTGTCTGCTCTGCTGTCTGATCAACCAGCTGTTCACCTGCCTCCTCAACCGCCTGCGATGCGGCCTCTTCGAGACCATCCGCCAAAGACTGCAGCGCGGAGCGCGTTTCTTCTGTGGCCTGTTCTGCAGCCCGTTCTGCGGCCTGTGTCGCCTGCTCGGCGGCGTTCTCGATCACCTGTTCAGCTGCAGAGGAAAGTGTGGACGCTGTCACATCATCTGCCCCCTGATTGGCGGCCTCTTCTGCATCTGCTGCCTCTGTGGTGCCTGTTGGTGCGGGCGTCTCGGATGCGGCGGCGCTGTCCTCCACAGGTCCTTCTTCGATGCCCGAGGTGGCGTTGACCGGGGCCGGGGTGATGATCTCTTCTTCTTCCTCAACCACGGTGACACCCGGTGCCTCCCCCTGTGGCAGGCCAGACATGTAAACATAGCCGCCCAACGCAAGGGCGCCGATCCCCAGACCAATAACAACCGGTTTCATGCTCGTTCTCCTTATTGGCAGGGCACGCAGGCCCTGCGGTTGCATGTGCCGCCGATCTGGCCCGTCGCGGCCCCGCCCACAAGGGGGAGAGATCCGGCGCGCACGTCATCGGCCAGCGCGCGCCGACCGGCCCATTTCAGTCGGCAAGAACTGGCGCGCAGCGACCTGTTTGGCTGGGAGGTCTGCACGCCCAGTGGACCGCGGGGTGGCGCGCAGATGTTCAGCGTATGCGCAACCTCAGCGTAAATCCTGCGCAAACTCAGCCAGATCCGCAGCCGCAATACCGGTTCAGGCGGGCAAAGTTGCGGCGCAGCCCCCCGCTCTGTGGCAGAAAGAACCTTGAAAACCGCGATATCGCCGTCCATACCCGCAATACGCTTGAATCACCGGCCCGAGGGCGTTAGTTTCCGGGCACTTTTCCGACGCGACAGAAGGATAGACGTCATAGCTCGCAGACCCCATAATGCGCCGCCGCAACGCGATACCGGCCCGCGCACGAACGAAAAAATCCGTGCCCCCGAAGTGCGCCTGATTGGCGCTGATGGGGATAACGTCGGTGTGGTTCATCCCGCCAAAGCCATGCAGCTGGCCGAAGAAGCCGGGCTCGATCTGGTGGAAATCTCCCCCAACGCGACCCCGCCGGTCTGCAAAATCATGGACTACGGCAAGTTCAAATATGAACAGCAGAAGCGGGAAAGCGAAGCGCGCAAGAAGCAGAAGATCATCGAAGTCAAAGAGGTCAAGTTCCGCCCGAATACGGACACCCATGACTACGAAGTGAAAATGCGCAATGTTTTCAAGTTCCTGGAAAATGGCGACAAGGTCAAAGTGACCCTGCGCTTCCGTGGCCGTGAGATGGCACACCAGAACCTGGGCCGCGACCTGCTGCTGCGCGTCGCCGAGGACATCAAGGACCTGGGCAAGGTCGAAAACATGCCCAAGATGGAAGGTCGTCAGATGATCATGATGATCGGTCCTCTGCCGCAGAAATAATCCGGCATTAGGCGGCACGGTCCACGCGGGCCGCGCCACTCCATAGAATCGCGAAAGCCGCCGCCAGGCATCAGACACACCCCCGCAGGCCATCGCCGCGGGGGTGTTTTTTGTTGCGCCCGCAGCAGGCACCACAGAGTTGTCGGTTAAGGCTGCCAGTTAACGGCCCTCGCTTTATCCCCCCGCTGGCCCCTACCCTGACAACCACACAGATCCGCTCGGCGCTCTGCTCGCTGTGCTGTTCCTCCGGGCAAAGGCTGCAGTTTACACGCAAATTCCTCTTTTGATTTGAGGCATACTTACGGTTTCTTTACGCTCACCCCCTAGCTGGGAAGGCAGAGATCGGTTGTCACCGACATAACATCCGAAAGAAGATGGAGCCTCCTTTGAAGCCTCTTGCCGACGTTCAAAACAGCGCCTTCATGGCTATCGCCCCTTGCCGTGCCGCATCGCTTGCCCTGGTCCTGCTGGCCAAGGAAGATGCGACCCATTCGGCGGAGGACGGCGTTTCCTTGCTGGAACAATCCATCAGCCGCATTTCCGCCGCCCACGACATGCTGACCAGCGGTTTGGACAAGCTGCTGAAGGAGGCTGATCATGAGCTGCCGGAGGATCTGAAAACACAGCGGCGCGAGTCGATCGCGGCACTGCAGCCTTTCGCCGATGTGATCGCAGAGGGCAGCCGCTCCAGCGTGCTGGAGCGCGTGGCATCCATGCCCTCGCTGACGGCGCAATCGCTCTATAAGGTGGAGCCGCAGGTCTCCGCCTTTCTGATCGACATGACCAAAAACATGTTCGATGTGCAAAAGGCCCGCGACAGTGCCCGCGACGAAGGCATGCGTGATGCGATCGAAAACGCCGAAACCGTTGGCCGCCATATCCAGCTGATCGCCTTCAACGCCTCGATCGAAGCCGCCCGCATCGGCGACCAGGGCAAGGGGTTTGCAGTGATCGCCACGGAGATCCGCAATCTGTCCGGGCGCACCCAGACGCTGCTGGATACGATGTCGGACTACCTGCGGACCTGACCCGACCTGATCTGACCTGACCCGAACAACAGCGCTCATCAATCGTCCCCATCAAAGGCGCCAAAGGCCAGCAGCGCAGCTGTGGTCGCGCTCTGCGACCTCAGCCCACTTACACTCCTCTCATAGGACAGCGCCGATGACCCACTGCTCAGATCAGATCAAAGCAGATCAGATCAGGCCGCAGCCGCTTGCACCGCCCGTTTGGTGATCACCTGCACCAGATGGGCGCGATAGGCTTTGCTGCCATGCAGATCCGCAATCATCCCGTCAGGGTCCACGCTCAGCCCCGCAATCGCATCGGCTGAAAACGACTGGCTGAGCGCCGCTTCGGCCTCTTCCCAGCGGAAAACACCCTCCTCGGAGGCGCCTGTCACGGCCACACGCACACCATCTTCGAACCGCGCAACAAACACCCCAACCAGGGCAAAGCGCGATGCCGGCTGGACAAATTTCTCATAAGCCGCCGCCTGCGGCACCGGCATCCGCACATGGGTGATGATTTCATCCTCTTCCAGCGCGGTGGAGAACAGACCCTCGAAATACTCATCCGCCGCGATCTCACGGCGGTGGGTGACGATGGTTGCACCGCTCGCCAAAGCCGCTGCCGGATAACAGGCGGATGGGTCATTGTTGGCCAGTGAACCGCCAATTGTGCCGCGGTTGCGCACCGCCGGATCGCCAATCTGACCCGCCAGCGCTGCCAAAGCCGGATAGCTGTCAGCGGTCGCACGTTCCACGTCGGCGTGGGTGGTCGCTGCGCCGATGGCCAGCGCCTCGCCATCCGGGCAGACCCCTTGCAACTCGTCAATCCCGGTCAGGCTGACCAATGCCTCTGGCATCGCAAGACGCTGCTTCATGGTTGGCAGCAATGTCTGCCCCCCGCCCAGGGCCTGGGCCTCGTCTGCGGCGAGCGCCTGCACCGCCTCTGCGATGGTTGCAGGTCTTACAAAATCGAATTCATACATTTTCGTTTCCTTTCCGACCACCGGAGCGCCGGCTGTCATCTTTCCGAAAATACTCCGGGGGTTTGGGGGGCCCCCCCCCCCATGACCCTCATGAGAATATCCAGACCCGGTCTGCAGCAACCGGATCTGGCGGCCGCTCTGCGATGTGCCTCCCCTTATGGGTTCATCGCCGCCCAGACCCGCGCCGGGCTCAGCGGCATATCGATGTGGGTCACCGGTTTGCCTGCGGACTGCAGCGCATCAATGACCGCGTTGACCACCGCAGGCGGGGTGCCGATGGCGCCAGCTTCGCCGCAGCCCTTCACCCCCAGCGGATTGTGGGTGCAAGGGGTCTGGCAGGAATGATCCACCTCATAAAAGGGCAGATCATCGGCCCGCGGCATCGCATAATCCATGAAAGAGGCTGACAGCAACTGGCCATTGTCATCATAGATGCAGCCTTCCATCAACGCTTGCCCGATGCCCTGACCAATGCCGCCATGCACCTGACCATCGACGATCATCGGGTTGACGATATTGCCAAAATCATCCGCCGCGGCAAAGCGTTCGATGCTGACTTTGCCAGTATCCGGATCGACCTCCACCTCGCAGGCATAGGCCCCGGAGGGATAGGTGAAATTGGCCGGATCGTAGAACGCGGTCTCCTCCAGGCCGGGTTCGATGTCCTCCAGCGGATAGTTGTGCGGCACATAGGCTGCCAGGGTCACATCCCCCCAGGCCAGGGATTTGTCTGTGCCCGCAACGCTGAACTGGCCATCCTTCAGCTCGATATCCGCGTCCGAGGCCTCGAGGATATGGGCGGCGATCTTCTTGGCCTTGGCGATGATCTTTTCCGTGGCGCGCACCATGGCAGAGCCCCCCACCGCCAGCGAGCGGGAGCCATAGGTGCCCATGCCCATCGGGGTGTTGGCAGTGTCGCCATGTTCGATCTCCACCATCTCTTCGGGGATGCCGATCATCTCGGCGATCACCTGCGGGAAGGCGGTTTCATGGCCCTGGCCATGGCTGTGGCTGCCGGTCATCACCACAATGCCGCCGGTGGCGTTGACCCGCACCGTAGCACTTTCATAAAGCCCGGCGCGCGCACCCAGCTGCCCCACCAGATTGGAGGGCGCGATGCCGCAGGCTTCGATGTAGCAATTGACGCCCAGCCCGCGCAGCTTGCCCTTGGCCTCGCTGGCGGCACGACGGGCGGCAAACCCACCAAGATCGGCGATCTCTTCGAGCTTGTCGACAGTGGCGTGGTAGTCGCCGGTGTCATATTCAACCGCCACGGGGGTGGCATAGGGGAATTCGGTGATGAAATTCTGCCGCCGCAGCGCCAGCGGATCAACACCCAGCTCGCGCGCCGCTTTGTCGATGACGCGCTCCAGCTGATAGGTGGCTTCGGGCCGACCCGCGCCGCGATAGGCATCCACCGCCACCGTATTGGTGAACACCGCCTTGACGTTCACATAGATCAGCGGCGTCTTGTAGTTGCCCGCCATCAGCGTGCCATGGAGCCAGGTCGGCACAGAGGGCGCAAAGGTCGACAGATACGCGCCCATATTGGCGTAGGTTTCGGTGCGCAGCGCGGTGAAGTTGTTGTCCGCATCCAGCGCCAGTTCGATCTTGGTGACATGATCGCGACCATGGGCATCCGAGATGAAGGCCTCCGAGCGTGACGATGTCCATTTCACCGCCCGGTTCAGCGCCTTGGCAGCGAAGGTACAAAAGGCCTCTTCCGCGTAGTGGAAGATCTTGGAGCCGAAGCCGCCGCCCACATCAGGCGCCACCACGCGCAATTTATGTTCCGGAATGCCGAGCACGAAGGCGCCCATCAACAGACGGATCACATGGGGGTTCTGCGAGGTGGTGTAGAGCGTGCTTTCCCCCGTGGCGCGATTGAAATCGCCGACCGCGACACGCGGCTCCATCGGGTTGGCCACCAGCCGGTTGTTCACCAGTTCCAGCGTGGTGACATGGGCGGCATTTTGAATGGCCTGATCGACCGCGTCGCGGTTTTCCTCCACAAAACCCCAATCATAACAGAGATTTGAGGTCAGATCGTCATGCACTTTGGTGGCCCCGTCCTGGACCGCCTCTTTCATGTTGATGACCGCTGGCAGCGCCTCGATGTCGACCACGATCGCCTCGGCCGCATCACGGGCCTGTTCTGCGCTATCGGCCACCACGGCTGCAATCGGATCGCCCACATGGCGCACTTTGCCCTGCGCCAAGACCGGGTGGGCGGGCTCTTGCATGACCTCGCCAAAGCGGTCTGTCACCTGCCAGCCGCAGGGCAGACCGCCGACGCCTTCGAAATCGGCGCCGGTGAAGATCCGCACAACGCCGGGCATGGCTGCGGCGGCGGCAGTGTCGACCGACAACAGTCGGCCATGGGCCACATCTGAACGCAGGAAGTGCACATAGGCCTGCCCGTTCAGATTGATGTCATCAGTGTAATTGCCGGTTCCGGTGAGAAACCTGATGTCTTCGCGACGTTTGGTGCTGGCACCGATGCCAGTGAATTTTCCGTCATGATCCTTGGGCATTGTCCAAATCTCCTCCCTGGACGGTCTGCGCGGTGGCGGACCTCTTGGTCATGCTTTGGTTCTAAGCTGAGGCCCGGTCTGCGATGATCCCGTTTTTTGATCCCGGTCTGTGATGGTCCCGTTATGTAGTGGCCCCAAGTATGTGACCCTCATGTTGGTGGGCATGGGCCATGGCATTGGCCTCTGGTGCGCCCTATTCTGCGGGTCCTGTTCTTGTGGCCCGAGTTTGGTGGGCTCTGGTCTGTTGGGATCAGGTCTGGTGGGCTGGCCCCTGTAGGCCTGTCAGCAGCTCTCTCTATTCTCTTTCTGTGTTCGTTAGTTATCGTGGTCCGGCATGGTCTGCCGGTGTCCTTCTGGGGTCCTGCCGGTGTCGTACCCGTGTCGTCCTTCGCTACCGGGTGGCGCGCAAACGATTTACCGTGGACGACCTATTCGGCGGCCAGCGGGGTTTCCGTAGGTTGACCGGAGGCTGCCAGGATCGCCTTGACGATATTGTGGTAGCCGGTGCAGCGACACAGGTTGCCCTCGAGATACTCGCGGATTTCCTGCTCGCTGGGTTCGGGGTTGTCCTGCAGCAAAGCCGCCGCCGACATCACCATGCCCGGTGTGCAAAAGCCGCATTGCAGACCGTGATGATCCTGAAACGCCTGCTGGATCCGGTTCAGCGTGCCATCCGCGGCCGCCTGGCCCTCGATGGTGCCAACCTCGGCCCCGTCTGCTTCCAACGCCAGCATGGTGCAGGATTTCACCGCTTTGCCGTTGACGTGCACCACGCAGGCGCCGCATTGGCTGGTGTCGCATCCGATATGGGTGCCGGTCAGCCCCAGATTGTCGCGCAGAAAACCGGACAGCAACGTGCGCCCCTCGACTTCTCCGCTGGCCGTCTGACCGTTGACGGTCATTGTGACATTCACCATGTCCTCCTCCTTTGGCTGGCAAACACTCGCTCACAAAAGTTAAACACGAGCCGCTGGCCCACGCGAACCCCAAATCGCGCGGCTTGGACTAAAGTCGCAAAACCCCGCTGATTGGCCGCAATTGGCAGCTGGTCGCTTTAGGTGCCGTCCTGATGGCGCGGACGCGGCCGTGTGGGGATCTCTTTCAGCAGGCCGCCAACCCCCAGACCTGCGATATCCTCGGAGCGCACCTCCAGTCCGCAGACAAGCCGCTCCAGCACCCAATCCGCGCCATTGAGCGCGATGGAGCGCGCACACCCCGGTAGGCCCAGAACCGGGCGTCCCGCCAACTGGCCCAGAAACAACAGATTTCCCGGATCCACCGGCATCCCGAAACGGACCATCTGCCCGCCCGCTGCACGCAGGGCACTGGGCGCGACATCCTGCGCATCGGAGGTGGCAGAGCCGGTCAGCACCATGATCAGATCACAGCCGGGCTGATCGTCCACAGAAGCATTCACAGGAGCACTCACGGCGGCGGTCATGGCGGCGGCGAGATCGGGGACGCGGTGCGCCACCACCTGTCGCGGGGCCAGAGCCATGGCGAAACGGTCCAATCGGCCCACAATCGCGGCCCGCCCCTTGTCTGAGGGGATATCATCGGTGACGCGGGTTTCGATCAGCACCGCACGGCGCAGGGTCACGGGCGCAAGCCGGATGGCCCCGGCCACATCGCGGGTGGCGCGCTGCAATGCCGCCTCGGGCACCGCGTAGGAAATGATCTTGGCGGTGGCGACCATGCTGCCAGCATCAGCGCGGTGAAAATCGGGCACCGTGGCGAGCGTGATCATCGGATTGACCGCATTGAGCGCGTTGATGCGGTCCGCCTGCACCCGCACCACACCGGGACCCAGCGCATGCAGGTTGACCCGCCCGGCCCCTGCCCCGGAGATGCGCAACCCGTAGGCCGCCGGATCGGGCAGCAGCGCCTGCGCCAGTCGGCGGGCGGCGTCGTCTTCGTGCAGATCGCCGGGTTCAAGCCGCGCAACCGTCAGGTCCTGATGTCCCGCAGCCGCCAGATCGGCGAGCTCTGCCGCGCCCAGTTCGGTGCCTTTGGCGATGCGCCCATTGGCCCCCTGCAGGGAATGGGCGAGGTAACAGCCCTCGGCCTGCGCAATCGGAACCGTGGCAAAGATCATGGCTGGCGTCCCCGCAACACAGCCGTCATCTCCGCCATGATGGCGACCGCAATCTCTGCAGGGCCACTGGCGCCGATGTTCAGCCCGATGGGACCGTGGATCCGGTCCAGCACCGCGCCGTCAAACCCTGCCGCCTGCATCCGGCTGCGCCGTTTGTCATGGGTGCGGCTGGAGCCGAGGGCCCCGATATAAAAACACTCAGACCGCAGGGCCGCCTCCAGCGCCGGATCATCGATCTTGGGATCATGGGTCAGCAGCACAATCGCGGTGCGCGCGTCCAGACCGATGGCAGCCACCGCTTCGTCCGGCCAATCGTCGCGCAGCTCGGCGTCGGGGAACCGTTCGGGCGTGGCAAAGGCGGCTCTGGGGTCGATGATCACGGGATCATAGCCCGCGATCCGGGCCATCGGGATCAGCGCCTGGGTGATATGCACCGCGCCCACTGCGATCAGGCGCAGGGGTGGCGTGTGGACGGCCACAAAGGAGGTGCCATCCGGTTCCACCCCGGATCGGTCCATGCGGATGCGCTCATCATGGCCGCTGCGCTCCAACCGCCCTGCGCCGGTGTCGAGATCGACCACGTAACAGACGGCTTCGCGGTTCGCGCGTGCGGCAACGAGATCGGCCAGCAGCGCCTCTGGCAGGGAGCCGCCCACCGGTTCGACCAGAATGCGGATAGTGCCGCCGCAGGCCAGACCGACCGCAAAGGCATCATCGTCGCTGACGCCGAATTCCAACAGCTGGTGCTTCCCATCTGCGATGGCCTCTTGCGCGGCGAGGATCACTGCCCCTTCGACACAGCCGCCGGACACCGACCCTTCGATGCGGCCATCACCGGCGACCACCAGCTGCGATCCGATGCGCCGCGGCGCGGAGCCCCAGGTTTCCACAACTGTGGCAAGCGCAGCCCCTGCACCAGCGCGGTGCCAGTTCAGCGCCTGTTCGGGGATGGCATCAAAACGATCAAACAGCGGGGGTTGGGTCATCGGCATCCTCGATTTTGGTGGCTGTCACAGAGATAAGGCTGATTGGGTCCTGCGAAAAGGTGGCGGATGTGCAAACCCTTGAAAACCGGACTTTGGTCGCAGAGCCGCGAGACACAATGAGGCCTGCGACAGGGCGCGCAATGGATCACGCGAGCGCGGCGATGTGTCGGTGGTCTCGCCCCCGTGCTGCCAACAGCGGCGCACCGCGCAAGCCCCAAACGCTGCGCTCTTGTCGGCCCGTCAGATTGCATGGCTCTGGGGATGGCATGGCTATGGGGCAGACAGGTGATCCGTCATCTGCCCCAGTGGAACCTTCAGCAGTACGATCTGAGCCGGGTCAGAGCGGGGCTGATCAGTTCAGCTTGGACAGTTTTTCCTGCAACTCCGCCAGCTGCTGTTTGATCGCGTCCAGATCGTCGCTGGTTTTTTCCGGCTGATCCGGCGGCGGTGTGGATCCGCCGGTCCATCCGCTGGACAGCCCGCCGGTCATCGCCTTCAGGAAAGCCTGTTGCTGCGCCTGAATGGCCTCGAACCCCGGGATCTGCGCCATCGGGTTCATCGCGTTCATGTTCTTGACCATCTTATCCTGGCTTTCGCGCAGCATTTCAAAGGAGCTTTGCAAGAACTGCGGCATCACCCCGCCACCGGGCACCATGTAGCTGCGCACCAGATCGTTCAGCACCGTCACCGGCAGGATGTTTTCCCCGCGGCTTTCGTGTTCGGCAATGATCTGCAGCAGATATTGGCGGGTCAGGTCATCGCCGGATTTCAGATCGACAATCTGCACTTCGCGCCCTTCGCGGATGAAACCGGCGATGTCTTCGAGCGTGACGTAATCGCTGGTCTCGGTGTTGTAGAGCCGCCGACTGGCATATCGCTTGATCAACAACGGTTTTTCCTGCTCCGACATCGCGCCTCTCCCCGGTAATGATGCGTTGCAGCAAAGCCTATGCGAGCGCAAAACAAAAGGGAAGCATTTGCCCGACAGGCGCAAGATTTGATCACCCGATCCAAAGACGCCGCAGCCGGCCGGACATAGCCCCGCTTGCGCTCACTCCCGCGGTCTTAATGACCCGCACTCAAAATGCTGCATCTGCAGCATGATCCGCCGAGGTCTTGCAAGACCTGCGCAACATGCGCCGCCTGACCGGACGGCACGGGCCAAGTGATGCTGGCAAGTGATACGGCCACCGCAGCGCTGCCGGGGATGGCACAGAGGAGGCACAGGCACAAAAAAGGGGCACGTACGAAAAAGGGGCAGGCAAGAAAAAGGGGCAGACCTTTCGGACTGCCCCGCCTTCTGCAAGGAGACAAAAGAGGGAGGAGGAGTAATTGCCCCCTTGCGGTCGTCGCGTGGATTACTTCGCTGCGGCTTTCTTCGCGGCGGCGGTCACGTCGTTGGTGGCTTTCTTCACTGCGGCAGTGGCCTCTTCGGACATGTTTTTGCCCGCGGACATCATCAGCTCGACGGTGTCCATCTGCACTTTCTT
Organism: Phaeobacter sp.; assembly: GCF_022825805.1. GTDB lineage: Bacteria > Pseudomonadota > Alphaproteobacteria > Rhodobacterales > Rhodobacteraceae > Phaeobacter. The sequence continues at coordinate 33,328 of NZ_JAJDWC010000042.1, read as the reverse complement.
TGCCACTTCGGCGAAGGCTGCCATGTTCTCAGCGGCCACTTCGGCAGAGGCGGACGCGAAATCGGTTGCGGCTTTGGCGTAGTCAGCAGGCTCGGATTTGGCTTTGGACATGTCGCCCATCTTTGCCAGGGTTTCTTTGGCCCAGCTGTTGGAGATCTCAGCGGATTTTTCAGCCGCTTCCAGCGCAACGCTGGAGAGTTTTTCGTTCAGAGCTGCGGTGTTCTTGAACGCATCTTCCATCGCGGAGGTGTCCACCGGGAACGCGCCCAGCATGTCTTTCATCACAGCGGTAAAATCTTGGGTCTTCGCCATTGTACTCGTTCCTTTGGTTCCGCGGCTGAGCCACTCTGCCGCCTTAGCATGACCCGAATATGCATTCTGCGTCGCAGCATTTCAAGGTTTTTTTGCTGCAATGCAGAAAAAACTGCGCAAGCCACTGTTTCTGCGAGGAATGCTGCACCTGCACAATGGCCAATCTCAGGCGTCAGTCCTTGCGCCCGCCTGAGCGCCCGCCTGAGTGTCTGACTGGCTATTTGTCTGGGTATCTGCCCCGATATCCGCCTCAATATCAGCCTGCGCCTTCACGCGGACATAGCTGCCGGGCGCTGATGCGAGGGAGGGATAACCCGAATCACCGGGGATGCGCGCGGGCACCTGTTTGCCGGAGCGTTTCTTCAGCCAGCTTTCCCAGCGCGGCCACCAGGAGCCCTCTTGGAATGTTGCCGCCTCGCGCCAACTGTCGGCGTCACCTTTCAGATCTTTGTTGGTGTAATGGCCGTATTTGTTGCGGCTGGGCGGATTGACGATGCCCGCGATATGGCCGGATTGCGCGACCACGAAGGTTTTGGAGCGCGAGCCCATCTGCTGCACGCCGCGATAGCAGTCTTTCCAATTGGCGATGTGATCTGTTTCGCAGGTGATCGCCATCAGCGGCACCGTCACCTCGCGCAGAGACAGGCGATGACCCATCAGTTCGAACCCGCCGTCGGCGAATTCATTGCGCTGGCACAGCCCCCGCAAATACTGCATTGCCATCCGGCCCGGCAGGTTGGCGCCATCGCCATTCCAATAGAGCAAATCAAAGGCGGGCGGGGTCTCTCCCATCATGTAGCTGCGGATCGCAGGGCCATAGACCAGATCATTGGCGCGCAGAAACGAGAAGGTGCGGGCCATGATATAAGAGCGCAGCAGGCCGCGATTGTTGATCTCTTCTTCGATGCCATCAATGAAATCGTTTTGCAGAAACGGCGTGAACTCCCCCTGGTCGGAAAAATCCGTAAGCGCCGTGAAGAGCGTCGCCGATTTGACGGAGGTGTCGCCGCGCTGCTTCAACAGGGCCAGCGTCAGGCTGAGCGTGGTGCCCGCGATGCAATAGCCCACGGCGTTCACCTGTTTTACCTTGCAGATCGACTTGGCCACCTCAATCGCGGTCAGATAGCCCTGTTCGATGTAATCCTCGAGCCCCAGATCCGCGTCAGCCTCTGTCGGGTTCAGCCAGGAGACCACGAACAGAGTGTAGCCCTGTTCGGTGACCCATTTGATCAGGCTGTTCTGCGCCTTCAGATCGAGAATGTAGTATTTGTTGATCCACGGCGGGAACAGCACAATCGGCGTTTCATGCACGGTTTTGGTGGTCGGGTGATATTGGATCAGCTCCATCATCCGGTTGCGATACACCACCTCGCCGGGGGTTGTGGCGATGTTGCGGCCGATTTCAAACGCGCTTTCATCGGCCAGGCGCACCACCAGTTCGCCTTTGTTTGCCTCTAGATCCGCGACCAGGTTTTCCAGCCCCTGGATCAGCGATTGCCCATCGGTTTCCACCGCTTTTTCCAGCGCATCGGGGTTGGTGGCGAGAAAATTGGTCGGTGCCATCATCTGCACGATCTGATCGGCGAAATAGCGGATGCGCTTGCGGTCGATGTCTTCGAGCGTGTCGATCTCGCTGACGGCATCGCGGATCATCTGGGCGTTGGTGAGATATTGTTGCTTGATGTAGTGAAAATAAGGGTGGCTGTCCCACATCGGATTGGCGAAGCGGCGATCTTTGGGGCCAGCGCTGCAGGGGGCGGTTTTGGCAGGCGCCTGATCGGAAGCCTCATCAGAAGACCCAGATGTCGGATCCAATTGTTTGGCAAGAAGGCTCTGGGCTTCGGCGAAATTCACCACCGCTTGGCCCCAATAGGCCACTTGATGCTCCAGCAATTTGCCCGGATTTTCCACCATTTCCGCCCAATAGGCCGTTGCTGCACGCGCAAACAACTCCTGATTCGGGCCGTCCAAAGAACTGGGGTGTGGTTTCTTCTGGGCCAGGATTTCAATCAGACGCTTGGACAGCTGCTCCACACGGCCCATATTTTCCTTAATACGTTCAAGGTGTTCCGATGAGATCTCTGTCCCGGCGCTGTCACTTGTTGTCATCTTAATAAATCCCCCCTACCCTTTCTGCTGTGCAGAATAACGTCGCACCATCATACGACAAACAGACAACACGTCAGGTGCAATGTGACACAACCGCACGATGAGCCCCACCGGGCGCAGGTCACAGGTCGGATTCAGAGACAGGTCCGCCCGCTGACCCACAGGCGTGCGCAGCGGTGGTGATCGCGGGACGAGGCCCCGCAGGAACAGCTGGCCAGACGGGGTGACCGTGGGTTGGCAATATGGCCCGCCGGGGCCGCTGCAACCATGGCCCGGCCGGGCCGCTGCAACGGAGAGCAGTGATGCGTTACATGATGTCCTATGATCTGATGGAAACCATGCGCAATACCAACCAATGGTTGGGTGCAACAGCGCTGTCCATCGCCTCTGCACCTGCTTTTGCCGCTTGGCCCAATCCCGGACTGAACTGGATGGCCGCCTGGGGCGAAGTCACCGAACGCAGTTTTCAGAGAATGGTGGCCAAACCCGATTGGGGCATCCGCACCTTCACCTGCGAGGATGGCAAGGATCATCTGGTCGATATCACCACGGTGGTCGAACGCCCGTTTGGCGATCTGGTCCATTTCCGCGTCAACGGACGTCCTGAACAGCCGCGCAAGGTGCTGCTCGTCGCGCCGATGTCCGGCCACTACGCGACCCTGCTGCGCTCCACCGTGAAGAGCCTGATCGTGAATTGCGAGGTCTATGTCACCGATTGGCATAATGCCCGCGATATTCCGGTGTCGGCGGGCAAGTTCGACATCGAAGACTACACGCTCTATCTGGTTGATTTCATGCGTGAACTGGGGCCGGACACCCATGTTATTGCGGTCTGCCAGCCCGCGCCGCTGACGCTCGCGGCCACGGCCTATCTGGCGGAACAGGACCCCGAGGCGCAGCCCTCCTCGCTGACGCTGATTGGCGGGCCGGTCGACCCGGATGCCACCCCCACCGATGTGACCGATTTTGGCCGCCGCGTGACCATGGGCCAGCTGGAAGAAACCATGATCCAGCAGGTTGGGTTCAAATACAAGGGCGTCGGGCGCAAGGTGTATCCCGGGCTGCTGCAGTTGAGTTCGTTCATGTCGATGAATGCCGAACGCCACACCAAGGCGTTTATGGATCAGATCCTGCGGGTCAGCCGCAGCGAGGCCTCCGACCATGATTCCCACAACCGGTTTTACGACGAATATCTGGCGGTGATGGATATGACGGCGGAGTTTTACCTCTCCACCGTGGAGCGTATCTTCAAGGACCGTGAAATTGCACGCAATGCCTTTGTGGTGAACGGCCATCAGGTCGATATCGGCGCGATCACCGATGTGGCCGTCAAAACGGTCGAAGGCGCCAATGACGACATTTCCGCCCCTGGCCAATGTATCGCGGCGCTGGATCTGTGCACCGGCCTGCCAGAGACGAAAAAGGCGAGCCATGTGGAACCCGGTGCTGGCCACTACGGCATTTTTGCCGGGCGCAGCTGGCGCGACAATATCCGCCCGCTGGTGATCGATTTCATGAACGCCAACACCCGCAGCGCTGCGAAGGCCAAAACCCGCACCAAACGGAGCAAAGCCGCCAAGTGATCCTGTCGGCCTGCAACGTCTAACCGCGATCAACGTCTTGATCCGGGTCGTGGAGACCGGGGCAGTGGCGATCACAGCGGCTTGGCTGGGATAGGCAGGATCAGAACTGGGCGGATCAGGATAGCGCGGCGCGGTGCGAACTGTTACAGAGGGGCTGGATCAAGGGAGCCCCGACATGGCCAACGCTTTGGAATTTTCCTGTAATTGTGGCGATCTTTGCGGTCATTTGACGCCAGAGGCGCAACGTGCGGGCACCCGGATCGAGTGTTTCTGCCCGGATTGCAGAGCGGCCGAGCTGCATTTCCAACAACCTGATCCCGCGCCCGGTGCTGTTGATCTGTTCCAAACCACCCCCGATGGCATTCACATCACCAAAGGTGCGGAGAATCTGCGTCTGATGCGGCTCAGCCCGCGGGGATTGATGCGCTGGTATGCGGGCTGTTGCGGCGCGCCCATTGCCAATACGCTGGCAAAACCGGGGCTGCCTTTTGTCGGGCTGCGCAGCGACCGCTTTGCCGATCCTGCTGCCTTGGGCAAGATCAAGGCCCGTGCCTTTGTGCCGCAACCGGGCAAGGCCCCGCGCACCTATGGCGGCGCGCGCATGGCGTTGGCGCTGCTCAGCCGGATGATCACGGTCCGCATGTCAGGACGTTGGAGAGAGACACCGTTTTTCGATGTCGAGACCGGCACCCCCGTGGCCGAGGCTGAGGTGATCAGCAAAGAGGCCCGCGCCGCGTTGTTGCCATAACGGCGGGAGCTTGCTGAGCTGTGGGCTGAGGCATTCCCAGCAATCCACCCATGGGCCTACAAGCATGGGCCCACAAGACAGCCAGGAGCGGCGCCCAGCGCATCTTTACCGCGTGATTATAACGGGTTGGTCAGGGTGAGCGGCGGCAATGGCTTGCCCTTCTCCGCAGTTTCTGTGGGCTCCGTTGGCTCTGTGGTATCTGCTGTTTCCGCAGGTCCCTCAGCCACTGCCGCTTGGTTGGGCTGTTGCACCTCTTGGGGCGCCTCACTCTCGCGCGGGCTCTCAGCGGGATCGACCGTGTCCTGTGCCAACCATTCGGCCAGAACGGTGATCACCTCCTGCGGTTTTTCCAGCGTCGGCACATGCCCAGCGCCCTGCACCACATGCAAACGGGCGTTTGGCATCAGGGTTGCCATGAATTCGTGGCGTTTCACCGGCGTGATCGGATCCGCATCGCCGCAGATCACCAGGGTCGCACCTCTAAACCGCCGCAGGCTGCCCTGTTGGTCGGTGCGCCGCTGCATGGCCCGCGCGCGAGCGACAAAAAACGCCTCCCCCAGCATCAGCGCCTGCGTGTGCAGCTGACCCAAAATCTCCATCCGCTGCGGCGACGGCGCCAGCGCCTCGGGCGGCAGTGCCGTGGCCAGCACATCCTCAAGCCGTCCGGTGCGCGCCCGTATGATCAGCGGTTCGCGCGCAGCCGCCTGATCCGGTGTGTCCGGCAGGGGCGTGGTGGACATCAGGCAAAGCCGGGTGATCCGCTCAGGGGCGCGGCGACACAGCTCCATCGCGACGACACCGCCCAGACCGTGGCCCAGCAAGGCAAACCGCGCGGGCAACTGATCCAACAGGTGGCGCGCGATCACCTCGATTCGGTCCCCGCCGGCGGGCGGCGCCACCATCACCGGCAATACGCCCGATAGCGCACGCAGCTGCGGTTCGAACAACACGGCATCGCCAATCAGCCCCGGGATCATCACCAGAGGCTCGACAATCGGGGGGGAGGCCGCCTTATCCGTCATGGCCGTTCCACCGGAATGCACCATTTTCAGCCAGAGGCGAAAACGGGTTGTGGGCAATTTCCCAGATATGTCCGTCTGGTGCGCGGAAATATCCGATGGTGCCACCCCAGAAGACCTCTCCCGCAGGGCGCAGGACAGTGGCCCCCGCAGCCTCTGCCGCAGCCATCAACTGCGCGACCTCAGCAACGGTGCGGGTGTTGTGGCTGAGCGTCATGGCCCCATGGCCGAGCTGTTCAACCGGCAGGCCAATATCCTCTGCCAGTGCCGCAAGCGGGTAAAGGCCAAGCGTCTGCGAGATCAGATCAAAGGCCACCACCCCATCGGGGCTGTCGCAGCGCTGCCAGCCCAGCTGTTCATAAAACGCGGCTGCGACCTCCATATCCGGCACGCCGAGGGTGATCAGGCTGACCCGCTGCTCCATCCTGCGTGTTTCTGTGCTGTTGTCCTGCATCTCTGCCCTCTGCTCGACAGTTGCTCTGCCCGTTTTCTGATCCGGTTTGGCCCGGTTCTTTCCTGCGCGGCCCCATTTCTGCGACCCCAGTTCCGCAGCCTCCAGTTCTGCGGCCTTAGCAAAGGCGACCACCAGAGCACCGCTGTTTTTGCCCGTCACAGCCCAGAGGCTATGACGTCACATACAACCCTGCCCTGCAAATCAGGGGCAGGATACAGTCAGCCTATGCCAAATTGCGGGCTTGTCCTAGCCCCCGGTTGCAGCCCCCTGCCCACAGGCTGTCAACATCAGGCTACCAAAAGAGTGCCACCGGTACACGGGTCGCCCACACTAGTCGCCCATACGGGTCGCCCAGATCGGTCAGGCTAGGCTGCCAGCGCCAGCACCTCCTCCAGCGCCTGCTCGATCAAGGCCAAACAGCGTGGATCGGAAAAGCGGTGATCGGCGTCTTTCACCAGGGTCAGCCGCATGTCGTCACATTGCGCATGATCCAGCAGCCGCAGCGCGGTTTCGGTGCTGACCGCGCTGTCATCCGTGCCCTGCAAACAGCGCACCGGAAACGGCAACGCCAGCTCCGAGCGCAGCACGAGGTTTTCGCGACCGTTCTCCACCATGCGCTGGGTCACCACATAGGGCTCCATATAATCGCTGGGCAGCTCCACCCGGCCTTTGGTCTGCAACTCCGCCTTTTGCGCATCCGTGAAGTTTGCCCAATAGCCGTCTTCAGTGAAATCCGGCGCGGCAGCGATGGTCACCATCCCGGCGATGCGCGCGGGCAAGGCGCGACCCAACAACAGCGCCTGCCAGCCCCCCATGGACGAGCCCACCGGAATGATCGCCCCCGTGGTCAGCGCCTGCACCGCCGCCACCGTGTCCTCATGCCAATCACCGATGCAGCCCTCTTCGAACTGGCCGGAGCTTTCGCCATGACCGGAGTAATCAAACCGCAGAAACGCCCGGCCCTGCGCCTTGGCCCAGGCTTCCAAATGCACGGCCTTGGTGCCTTCCATGTCGGATTTGAGCCCGCTCAGAAACACCACCGTCGGCCCGGCCCCTTCGGTCTTGTGATAAGCGATTCGCCGGCCCTGCGGCGTCTCCAGATAGGTGGCGGGGGGAACAGCGGACATCCGGCAACTCCTTTGGGTTTTCACGGTTCCCTCTGAAATGCCACGTTTTTTGCCCACATGCAAAAGCCAAACCGCGCCACAGCTTTCACGCAATTAGGTGACTCATTTGACACGTGACTATATACTCACCTATTGTGAAATCATGGACATGATCTTCAAAGCCCTGAACGACCCGGCGCGCCGCGCCATCCTGGACAGCTTGCGGGCGCAGGACGGTCAAACCCTCTCGGATCTGGAACCCCAGTTCGAGATGACCCGGTTTGGGGTGATGAAACATCTCGGCCTTCTGGAGGAGGCCGGGCTGATCACGACCAAGAAACAGGGCCGATTCAAATATCACTACCTCAACGCTGTGCCGCTGCAGGAAGTGATTGATCGCTGGATCGAACCCCTGTTGGCCGCACCGCTCGCCCGCGGCCTGATCGATCTCAAATCGCACCTGGAGGAAAAACAGACCATGCTCGATACGCAAAAACCCGACTTCATCTATCAGACCATCATCCGCTGCTCGCAAGACGTGTTGTGGGATGCGCTGACCCGCGCCGATCAGGTCGCAGCCCATCATTTCGCCTGCCACCGCGTCGAAGGCGATGCCGCAGCCGTTGGCGATGCCATGGTGATGCTGCGCAAGGACGGCTCCACCATGCTCAGCCAGCGGGTCATCAAGATCGAGCCAAAGTCGCGCATCGAAATGAGCTTTGAGCCGAATTTCGGCGACGGCGACAAGACGATCAGCCATATGGCCTTTCTGATCGAGCCCGAAGGCGACAGCTGTAAGCTGACCTGCGAGCATTATGACATCCCCGCCGCCCACAGCGGCGTTCGGGACGGCTGGGCACGCTATGTGGCCTCGATGAAGTCCTGGATCGAAACCGGCAGCCCCATCAAGCTGCCCGACTGATCCAGATGCCCGATTGATCCAAGTGTCCGATTGATCCAAGTACCTGCGGCCGCGGCCTGATCACACCACCTGTCCGGCACTGCGGGCAGGTTGACGACCCTGCCAGAGGGCACCCGCCCAACAGAGGGACCGCGCTGCCACGCGGTCCAGTACGGGTCAGTTCAGTTCAGAGCAGTTCGGTACGGGTCAGTACAGAGCCATCACGGGAGAGGCACCGGATCCGGTAGCACCCTTTGCAACCAAAGGCTGCCGCCCCCAGCCACTCCCCCCTCACCCGCCACTCATCCGCCATTCACCCGGCTCTCATAAGGAGACATTACAATGACCACAGAACTGTTCTATCTCTTGCTCACCGCGCTGCTGGCAGGATCGCTCTGGATCCCCTTCATCATCGGCGTCACCACGGAAACAGCCGATTTCACCGATTTCTCACGCCCGCCGGATCACTTCCGCATGCGACCCTGGGTGCATCGCGCGTTCCGGGCTCATCAGAACCTGCTGGAAACCACCATTCCTTTTGCCATTGTGGTGCTTGTCGCGCATGTCGCCGGGATTTCGACCGCGATCACGATCACCGCTGCCATCGCCTTTTTCTGGATCCGGGTGCTGCATGCGGTTGGCATGATCTCCGGGCTGGCGATCTTCCCGATCCGCCCGGTGATTTTCACTGCCAGCTATGCCTGCACGCTGGCGATTGCGCTGGTGCTGCTGCTGAGCCCTGGCGGCTGATGCGGCGCTGATCGGCCAGATGCTGCGCCTGTCAGCTGGCCGATCACACGCCACCGTCGGTCGCACCCCCCTGCCAAACGCGCGACACGTCCAAACGCGTACCACTCATAATCGCGCAACGCGGCCCCTCACGCACCAAAGAGGTGCTGGCTGGAAAACCCCGTGATATCTTCCTCTTGCCAGAAATATCCCGGGGAGCGCGAGGGGTTGGCCCCTCGCCCGCTTGACAGGCTCGCACACCCCTGCCAAATGGGCGGCACACACATATAACCCGCAACCGGGCGTTCAGTGGGCGCCAAACCGACGAGGAGCCGCCAGCCATGGCCCAGATCTCTCTCACCCTTCCTGATGGCAATGCACGATCCTATGACGCTGGGATCACTCCGGCCGAGGTCGCCGCATCCATCTCCACCTCTCTTGGCAAAAAAGCGATCTCCGCGACCGTGAACGGTCAGCATTGGGATCTGCAATGGCCGATCACCGAAGATGCCTCCATCGCCCTGCACACCCTGAAGGACGAAGAGCAGGCAAACGAACTGATCCGCCACGACCTCGCCCATATCATGGCCCGCGCCGTGCAGGAAATCTGGCCCGACACCAAGGTCACCATCGGCCCGGTGATCGACAACGGCTGGTATTATGACTTCGACCGCGCCGAGCCCTTTACGCCCGAAGATCTGGGCACCATCGAAAAGAAGATGAAAGAAATCATCAACAAGCGTGATGCTGTGCGGACCGAAGTCTGGGACCGTCAGCGCGCGATTGATTTCTACACCGAAAACAATGAGCCGTATAAGGTCGAGCTGCTCGACGCCATCCCAGGTGATGAGCCACTGCGCATGTACTGGCACGGCGACTGGCAGGATCTGTGCCGCGGCCCACACCTGCAGCACACTGGCCAGGTGCCAGGCGATGCCTTCAAACTGATGTCGATTGCCGGCGCCTATTGGCGTGGTGACAGCGACCGCGCCATGCTGCAGCGGATCTATGGCGTTGCCTTCACCGGCAAGGAAAAGCTGAAGGCCCATCTGACCATGCTGGAAGAGGCCGCCAAACGCGACCACCGCAAGCTGGGCAAGGAAATGGGTCTCTTCCACATGCAGGAAGAAGCCCCCGGTCAGGTGTTCTGGCACCCCAACGGCTGGCGCATCTACACTCAGCTGCAGGACTATATGCGCCGCATGCAGGACCGTGACGGCTATGTCGAGGTCAACACCCCGCAGGTGGTGGACCGCAAGCTGTGGGAAAAATCCGGCCACTGGGACAAATACCAGGAAAATATGTTCATCGTCGAAGTGGACGAGGATCACGCCCGCGAAAAAGCGGTGAACGCGCTGAAGCCGATGAACTGCCCCTGCCATGTGCAGGTGTTCAACCAAGGTCTGAAATCCTACCGCGATCTGCCGCTGCGCATGGCGGAATTCGGCTCTTGCGCCCGTTACGAACCGTCGGGCGCGCTGCATGGCATCATGCGGGTGCGCGGCTTTACCCAGGACGATGGTCACATCTTCTGTGCCGACGATCAGATCACCTCAGAGACCGCGAAATTCATCGCCTTCCTGTCCAAAGTCTATGCTGACCTCGGCTTCCACAACTGGACCATCAAGCTCTCGACCCGTCCCGAAAAACGGATCGGCTCGGATGAGACCTGGGATCAGATGGAACAGGCGCTTGGCGATGCCTGCAAAGCGGCGGGTTATGATTTCGAGATCCTCGAAGGCGAAGGTGCCTTTTACGGACCCAAACTGGAGTTCACCCTGACCGACGCCATCGGGCGCAACTGGCAGTGTGGCACGCTGCAGGTGGATTCCAACCTGCCCGAACGTCTGGATGCGACCTTTGTGGGTCAGGACGGCAGCAAGCACCGCCCGGTCATGCTGCACCGCGCCTGCCTCGGCTCGTTTGAACGCTTCATCGGGATCCTGATCGAAGAACACGCAGGCAAGCTGCCGTTCTGGCTGGCCCCGCGTCAGGTGGTTGTCGCCTCCATCACATCGGATGCAGATGACTATGTGAACGAGGTCGTCGAACAGCTGCGCGCCGCGGGCGTGCGGGCCGAAGCCGACATTCGCAACGAAAAGATCAACTACAAGGTCCGCGAACACTCGGTTGGCAAGGTTCCGGTCATTTTGGCCGTTGGTCACCGCGAAGTCGAAGAGCGCACGGTCTCTGTGCGCAGGCTCGGGGAAAAGCAGACCAAGGTCGAAAGCCTCGAAACTGTAACAAATGCGCTGTCGCGCGAGGCAACGCCCCCAGATCTTTTGTAACATTTCAGCGGCGTTTAGCTGTTATTAACGCACAAACCGGCCTCCTCTTGCGGGGCCGGTTTCTTTTTGGTCATGTTTTGATGGGAAAACTGGCGTTCCAAATGAAACACTCTGTCACAGAAGCTGACGCGCCCGTGAGACACGGCCTCGTGAATTCAATGCTCTGGCTCACTGGGCTAATGTCATCTTCATAGACACGCCATCGCAACTACTTGAGAAAAGGAAGATACCGATGTCCAACACTGCAAAATCCCTCGCCGTCGCTGGTGCTGTTGCTGCTGCGCTGACCTCCGCTGTTGTCACCCCAGCCGCCGCCCAGTCCAAAGAAAAGTGCTATGGCGTCTCTCTGGCAGGTCAAAATGACTGCGCCGCAGGCCCCGGCACCACCTGCGCAGGCACATCCACTGTTGATTACCAAGGCAACGCCTGGACCCTGGTCGACGCAGGCACCTGCGACAGCATGGACCTGCCCGCAATGGCAGACGGCACTGCACGCCAAGGCTCGCTGGAGCCGCTGGAGCGCGACCTGCCGGCATAAGCCGACTGCAGCCACGGCGCTGTAGATCGACCTCCGGGTCCGTGGTGCTGATCCGAGTGTTCGGGCCGCATCTGCCCCAGAGGCCAGATCCACAGGATCGATACACCAGTTGGTCGCTTGGGACCCAAGCCTGAGGCGGCCGATCTCCCGGCAGGACAGATTTCTGCCCTGCCGGTCTGCATTTAAAACACCACCGCGCGGCAGCCACAAAGGGTCGTCAACACGGGATCATCAACACGAAATCATCATCACGGGATCGACAACACTGCTGGGACAGAACGGGAAAGGGAAAACGGGTAAACTGACACGGTTGCAGCTGAGGCCGGAGCCATACAGCGGGACGCAAGCCGCAGACGGCTAGAGCAGGTCCAACGCAGGCTTGATAGCGACCCGACAAGGGCTCGACACCTGCCAAGCCGATAGCACAGACCGTTTCCTTCGCAGACCTGTTGCAATCCCGCTACCTGTTTCGACCGCAACCTGTTTCGACCGATGAACCAAAACCCGCAGGCCCGCGCCCGACCCACCCTTCGCGCAGATCCGCTGCGCCACGACACAAGTTTCCACGCCATTCGGGATCATTGATATGCTGGACGCGACCCACACTCTCCCCGCTGCTGCCGGTGTCGGCTACAAACCGCAGCATTTTGCGGATATTCTGAACGACGCAGGAGAGGTGCGCTGGCTGGAGATCCACGCCGAAAACTACATGGGGGATGGTGGCCGTCCGCTGGCGCAGCTGCGCCACCTGGCTGATCAGTTTGCCATTTCCGTTCATGGGGTTGGCCTGTCCATCGGCGGCGAAGGCGCGCTCGACAGCGATCACCTTGCCCGGCTGAAACATCTGGTCGGTTGGCTGAACCCTGCCAGCTTCTCCGAGCATCTCGCCTGGTCGACCCACGACAGCCATTTCTACAACGATCTGCTGCCTCTGCCCTATACCAACGCCACGCTGACGCGGGTCTGTGAGCATATCGACCAGCTGCAGGACACCATCGGGCGGCGGATGCTGCTGGAAAACCCCTCCAGCTATCTTGCTTTTGCCGAAAGCACCTGGTCCGAACCTGATTTTCTGCGTGAAATCACCCGCCGCACCGGCTGCGGCCTGCTTTTGGATGTGAACAACGTCTTTGTCTCTGCCACCAATCTGGGGTTCTCTCCGCAGGGCTACATCGATGCCTTTGCGCTGGATCAGGTTGGCGAAATTCATCTCGGCGGCCACGACGAGGATGAAGACGACCATGGCCAGCCGCTGCTGATTGACAGCCACGGCGCCGAAGTGGTCGATCCCGTCTGGGCGTTGCTGGATCACACATTGGCGCAGTCCGGCCCGCGGCCCACGCTGGTCGAATGGGACACCGATGTGCCCGATTGGGCCACCCTTGCCGCCGAAGCCAGCCGCGCCGCTGCCGCGCTGGAGCGGGTTCGCACATGAGCGTCAGCCAATCGCAATTCACCCGCGCCATGATGGACGCAGGCCAGGCAGTGCCCGACGGGCTGTTGGATGGCACCGGCGCACCGGCCGGGCGCCGTTTCAGCGTCTATCGCAACAATATCGCGGTGTCGCTGACCGAGGCGATGCACAGCGGCTTTCCCCTGATTGCCAAACTGCTGGGCGCGCAGAACATGGACGGGCTGGCCGGGGTTTTCCTGCGCGCTCATCCCCCGACATCGCCGCTGATGATGCATTATGGCGAGGAGTTCCCCGCCTTCCTTGCATCGCTCGATCAGCTGAAACATCTCGGCTATCTCGCGGATGCGGCGCGGCTCGACCTGGCACAGCGCCGGGCCTACCACGCTGCCGACGCCACAGCGGTGGACCCGGCGCATCTGGGCAGCCTTGCGCCCGAGCAGTTGATGGCCACATCGTTGCAGCTGGCGCCTGCCCTGCAGGTTCTGCGTTCGCCCTGGCCGCTGTTTGACATCTGGCGATTCAACACGCAGCCCGACGCGCCAAAACCGCGCCACGAAGCACAGGATGTGCTGATCACCCGCCCCGAATTTGACCCGGTGATCCAGCACCTGCCCGCCGGTGGCGCAGATTGGATTGATGCGATCCGCGATGGCCACACGCTGGAAAGCGCCCTGGCGCAGGTCCATGAGACGCATCCCGAATTTGACCTATCACACACTCTCGCCCTGTTGCTGCAAGGCGGGGCCATTACAGATCTCGACTGCAAAGGATAAGCTATGCACGCGCTTGTTATGCTCCATGATAAATTCTTCGACCTGATTGAGCGGATGGGCAACTGGCTGTTGCCGCTGGGCGCACGCTTTGTCTTTGCCGCGACACTGCTGCTCTACTACTGGAATTCCGGCCTGACCAAACTGGGCGATGGGTTCTTTGGCCTGTTCAGCCCCTCGATCGGTGCCTACAGCCAGATTTTCCCCAAACAGTTGGAGGCCGTCGGCTATGATGTGTCTCAGTTCGGCCTGTTCCAATGGGCCGTTGTGATGGCTGGCACCTATGCCGAATTCATCCTGCCGCTGCTGATCGTGATTGGCCTGTTCACCCGTCTCGCATCGCTTGGCATGATCGGCTTTGTGGTGGTGCAGTCGCTGACCGATGTTTACGGACATGGTGCAACCGACACCAAAACCCTGGGCGCCTGGTTTGACCGTTTTGCCGATGGGGTGATTCTGGATCAGCGTCTGTTCTGGGTGTTTGTGCTGGCGCTGCTGGTGGTCAAAGGTGCCGGCGCACTGTCGGTGGATGCGCTGCTGCGCAACCGTCGCGCCCAGCCTGCCATGGCCTGAGCCGGGCAAAAAACCCATCACACCCGCGCCGATACCGCGGGTGTTGTGCGAAAACGCAGGCGGATCCGCCTGCGTTTTTTTGTCAACGTCCCCTGTGGCGCAGACAGAATATGGCTGAGTTTCGGCCCAGTTCAGGTTGGGATCACCCCGCAACCCCAAGTGCGGCCTGGGTTTTCTTGTCCCAGCCCAAAAACAATTCACCAGATGCATCGATCAGCGGTCGCTTCATCAGCGTCGGATGTGCGCTGATCAGGTCCAGGGGCGCACCTGCCCGCTCCTCTTCGCTCAAACCGCGCCAGGTGGTCGAACGCGTGTTCAACAGCTTGTCGCCAAACTGCTGCAGTGCCTGTTCAAGCAGCACTTGGGGCACGCCCTGTGCGCGCACATCCACAAACTCTGCGTCTGGCAGTGATTTCAGCGCCTTACGGCAAGTATCGCAGGTTTTAAGTCCGTATAGATGCACCAATTCATCCCTTCTGTTTCGCAAACTACGCACAATTTATGGTAGAAATGCTCTGTTTCGCTTGATTTTTACATGCCCCGTGCAAGACTTAAAGGTAGGGCGGTAGAAATTGGCCGCCTCGCTCTGTCAGCACTCTGCGGCGGAGCAGATCAAATCGATCTCAGGCACCTCGAAACGGGCGTCGGTCGATAGTTAATGAGAAGGAGACACGGGAACATGGCTAGTGGCACCGTGAAATGGTTCAACACAACCAAAGGCTACGGCTTTATCGAGCCCGAAGGCGGCGGCAAGGACGTATTTGTCCATATTTCGCAGGTCGAACGGTCCGGCCTGACCGGCCTGGCAGACAACCAGAAGGTCGATTTCGAAATGGTCGAAGGTCGTGATGGACGCCAGATGGCAGCGGATATTCGCCCCCTTTAAGGTCATGATTTGATCCCTCAGCTGCGGCGGTTTTCGGCGCAGCTTACGACCCCGGCAGGCCAGCCCAGCGCCGCGATCACCCAATCTCCGCCCCCTATCCGACCTGAACCAGATCGCGTTTTTCGCGCCCAAACAGGTGATTAGGCAATTTGGAGTGATTCTGAGTTCTCGCCTTTTGCGACCCTTGGCCTTTTGCGCTGGCTTTGCGCAACGCCGCGACACACCGTAAAAGCACGGCCAGAAAAATCCTAGCCAAAATATCACGGCCAAAAAAGCACGACCAAGAAATCAAAAGCAGAAAACCATCAGGGCCCGGCTAAATCACGGCGCACGCGCGGCGCGGAGCCCCAGCACAACACCCTGTAGACACCCAGTGACGAAGGGCAAAGCCCTCGAACTGAGCCGCTCAGTCAGCGCCGCAGATATTCCACCAGACGGCAGGCTGGCGCTGCATCGCGCAGCTGGTGCTCGGCAATCGGCTGCCAGACGCTCGGATCGATCTGCGGGAAATGGGTATCCGCGCCCTCAACCTCGGTCGCCACTTCGGTGATCATCAGCCGGTCAGCCATCTCCATCATCCCGCGATAAATCCCCGCGCCACCAATGCCATAGATCCGCAGATATCCTTGCGCGCGCGCCTCTGCGATGGCGGCATCAAGGCTTGGCCGCACCAGATCAGCCGCATCAGGACGAGAAGACACAACGATATTCAACCGGTTCTTCAACGGCTTGAACGGCAGGCTGTCCCAGGTGTTGCGCCCCATGATGATCGCCCCACCCAGCGTTTCACGCTGAAAGGCCTTCAGATCTTCGGGCGCATGCCAGGGAATGGTGTTGTCCTTGCCAATCGCCCCGTTCCGGTCGCGCGCCACAATCAATGTGATCATCTCTACTGTCTCCTGCCACCACAGCCGCCGGTTCAGACGGCGACAGGCGCCTTGATGACCGGATCAGGCGCGTAGTTCAACACCTCAAAATCGTCGTAGACAAAATCAAAGATCGAGCCAACCTCGCGGGTGATGCGCAGCTCTGGCAGGGGTTTGGGCGTGCGGCTGAGCTGCAGTTCCACCTGCTCCATATGGTTGGAATAGATATGCGCATCACCAATGGTGTGGATGAAATCACCCGCCTCATAGCCGGTGACATGGGCCAGCATTTTCAGCAGCAGCGCATAGGACGCGATGTTGAACGGCACCCCCAGGAACATATCCGCCGAGCGTTGATAGAGCTGCAGATGCATCCGGCGTCCCTGCACGCGAACCTGCCAGAGCGTGTGACAGGGCGGCAGCGCCATATCGGGCACATCGGCCGGATTCCAGGCAGACACCAGCAGTCGACGACTGTCCGGCGCGGTTTCGATCATACGCACCAAATCGGCGATCTGATCAACAGAACCTGCGCGATAAAGCGGCTCGTCCCCGGTGGTGCCCGCTATCGGCTCCAGCCGGGGAAAGCGGCGCCACTGATGGCCGTAAACCGGGCCAAGATCGCCATTTTCATCCGCCCATTCGTCCCAGATGGAGACGCCATGCTCCTTCAGATACCGAATGTTGGTATCGCCGGACAGAAACCACAGCAGTTCGTGGATGATGGATTTCAGATGCAATTTCTTGGTGGTCACAAGCGGGAAGCCATCGGCCAGCGGATAGCGGGTCTGCATGCCGAAATAGGATATGGTGCCGGTGCCGGTGCGGTCGCTGCTTTTTTCGCCGTGGCGCAGAACCTGCTGCAATGCCTCGTGATATTGGCGCATGATGCGTCTCTCCCCTGTGTTCTTCTACGGCCCCGGCCCACGCGATCTGTTCGCGGTGCCAGTTCGCGACACCTGCCGCGCCTTGCGGTCTCCTGTAGCCCCGTTTGACCTCGGTTTGCGGCCCCAGTGTGCGGCCCCGATTTGCTGGTCCCGGTTTGCTGGCCTGGGCGCAGGCCCGCAACGCGGATCGCGATGCACCGCAGGCAGGCAGGCCATCGGCGCCTGGCCTTTGTCTCCACTCTTACCGGATGGATCGACCCAAACCAAGGGCCGCAAACCGGGAGGCACAAACAAAGGACCACAAACAAACGACCAGACACCGCCCGTCAGGCCCACCACACCCGGGGTCGCAAACAGGACACGGTTGCTGCCGGAGGGCCCGCAGACCCGGCAATTCAATTGACTTTCCCTCCGCACGGCCAGATTGTGGCGGCAACAAAAAGATATTTGAGGGCAGTTCAGATGAAACGGGTCATTCTAGGATGCGTTGCAGCAGCCGCAGTGTCCGGCTGCGGTGGCGGCACCAACCCTTTTAACACCGACGATGGTGGCACGGGCGGCACCGATGATGGGGCCATCACCATCCCCGAGAATCTTGCTTCTGATGTCGAAAGCGTCGCCTATGACGCGAGCGCTGGCACCTTGGTGATCACCGGGCTGAGCCTGGATGACACGCCCTTTTCCGCCAGCTATCAGCGGCGCCCAGCGCTGGATCGGAACGGCTACCTGGCCTATACCGCGCAGGACAGTTCGCTTGACCGGCACGTGACAGCCTATGTGCGCGAGATCGAGGATGGCGCCTTTGCCGTGGCGGTCGCCACCGGCGGGCAGTTCTCCTACTTCTTCAGCGGCACCAACTACGGCCGTCGCGGTGGCTATTCCGCCCCGACCGGAGATGTGAATTCAGGCGGCATTGTCAGCTATGCGGGCACCTATGTCGGGCTGTTGAATATCGCAGGTGACGGCGGCGATCTGCTGCCCGTCACCCCAGGCACGCCGGATGACATCCGCCCCGAGCAGGTCGCCGAAGTGACGGGGGATGCCTTTATCAACGCGGATTTCACCGACAATGTGGTCAATGGCACGATCTATAACCGCCAGATCGAACCGCTAGCGGATGGCGCCGCAGCGACCGATGTGCAGACCTTGGACCTGGCCCCCGGCACGCTGGAGGCCAATGGCACGTTCACCGGCACGGTCTCGATCACAAACAACGGCGCGATCACGCCGGTGGGGGAATACGGCGGCATCTTTGCAGGCACTGATGCCACCTCTGTTGCGGGTTCCCTGACCGCAGAAGGCCATATCGAAAACGCCCCAGATATCGAGGAATACGGCATCTTTGTGCTGGGTCAGTGTGGCACCGCAGAGAGCTCCGACGTCTGCAACCAACCCGTGCCCTGATCCATGTTGGGGCGGCGCATCGCAGCCGCGGCACTGACGTCTGTGGCAATAACACCGCGGGCACTGAGTTCGGGGGCTGTGAGTTCAGGGGCTGTGAGTTCGGGTGCTTGGACGCCAGAGGCGATCGTTCATTGGGCGATCCCTCATAGCGCGTTCGCTCGTGGCGCGGTGATGTCTCGGCAGGTCATGTCTCGGTTGGTAATGTCTCGGCAGATCATATCTGGGGTGATGCTGGCAGGTTCCGTGATAAGGCGATCCGCCATATCAGGCGCTTTGGCATCCGCTTTTCTGTTGTCCGCAAGCTGCCTGTCCGGGACCGCGCAGGCCGAACCAGTGCAAGCTGATTCAGCGCAGCCAGAACCCGCAGCTGCCGCCCCCCGCACCGAGCAGCATCTCAGCCTTGATCAGGCGCGGCTGCTGGCCGCCCATGCCCTGGACACCGGCAGACCTGCCCTGGCCGTGGATGTGACCCAGGGCCTGCTGGCCGCCAATAGCAAGGATTCCATGGCCTGGTATCTGCAGGCCGCCGCGCAGGCGCAACTGCGCAGCCCCGATGCGGCCCGGCGTGCGGCGGCGCGCTCCTATCGCACGGCAGCGGATCAGGCGGGCAAATTTCGTGCCGCTCAGCTGGCCGCGCAGCAGGCCCTGGCGGCAGAGCGGCCGACCCTCGCCCAGATCTGGCTGCGCCGCACCGCCATCCACGCCCCCAGCGCCCAAAGCGAGATCCGGATCGCCGAGGACTATGACCGGCTGCGCCAGATCAACCCCTGGCGGTTTCGCCTGCGCAGTGAACTGCGCCCCTCCAACAACGTCAACAATGGCGCCGACAGCACGCTGGAAGTGATCGACGGCGTGCCCACACTGGGCCGGTTTGGCCCGCGCTCCGTGGCGCTGGCGGGGATTGTCGGCGTGATCGACACCACGCTGACCCGCCGTTTGCAGCAATCTGCGCGCAGACTGACAACACTCAGCGGGCGGGCCTATGTGCAGCGCGTCGCGCTCTCCTCTTCGGCGCAGGCCGAGGCCGCTGCCCTTGCCGAGCAGAGCAACACCAGCGTGCCGCGCAACAGCGAATTTGGCTCCACCTATGGCGATCTCACGCTCAACCATGCCTTTGCCGTGGGCCCAGCCGAGCGCCGTGGCAGCGCCGCCGTCGGCCTGACCCTTGGCACCGCCTGGTATGGCGGCGAAAAAAGCTACGATCTCGTCCGGGTATCGGCGCGGCGCAGTTGGCAGCTGTCCTCGCAGCTCGGGCTGACCATCAGCGGCAGCGCCGAAGAACGGCTGGACCCGCGCAGCAGCAGCCAGGATGGGCAGGTGTTTGGATTGGGGCTGCATCTGCGCCGTGATCTCAACAATGGCAACCAGATGGACATCAGCCTGGCCCTGCGCGATGCCCAGGCCGGTCATGTCAACGGCACCAGCACCACCACCACGCTGCAGCTGACCTATCAGTTCAGCGAGCGGATTGGCCCGGCGCGCATCAGCACCGGTCTGATCCTGGGCCAAGCCGATTATCCGCAGTATATCGCAGGGTTTCCCGCCCGTTTCCTTGCCGATGGGCGCAAGGATCAATCGATCTACGCCGATATCAACCTGTTGTTCGAGGCCTATGATTATGCCGGGTTCGCCCCCAATCTGCGGCTGCGTGCGGGCAAGCGGGACAGCAATCACAACCGGTTTGAATCCCGCGATATTTCCCTGTCGCTGGGGATTGAGTCGACGTTTTGACCGCAAAGAAACCTCATGCAACCGGGGTATCACCGACGGCCCGCGCAAGTGGCGGCACTGCCATCACACAGCGGCGCAGCCAAGACAGACAGGCGCGAAAACGACGACGCGCGCGATGACTTCCCCTTGAAACACATGCCTGGCAGACGCATGTCGCAGGCAAGAGCGATTGACCCGACAATAGGAGGCCACAATGCCACTCAAATATCTGCACACCATGGTCCGCGTGAAAGATCTGGAAAAATCCATGGCATTTTATGAATTGCTCGGCTTGAAGGAAACCAAGCGCTATGACAGCGAACAGGGCCGGTTTTCGCTGATCTTCATGGCTGCCGAGGGGCAGGAAGACACCCCGATCGAGCTGACCTACAACTGGGATGGCGATGACACGCTGCCCAGCGACAGCCGCCATTTTGGCCATCTCGCCTATGCGGTGGATGACATTTATGCCACCTGCCAGACCCTGATGGACAATGGCATCACCATCAACCGCCCGCCGCGGGACGGCCATATGGCCTTTGTGCGCTCGCCTGACAATATCTCTATCGAGCTGCTGCAACACGGCGAGTCCCTGCCCCCCGCCGAACCCTGGGCCAGCATGGAAAACACCGGCCACTGGTAAATTGGTCGCCGGGAAACTGGACACTGGTAAACTGGACACAGGTAAACTGGAGACGGGTAAGGCCGGACTTTGGCAAGGCTGGTTCTCGGCCCTGCCAACCGTGGCGCAGACCGACGCATCGGTCTGATGACACCATGACCCATCATGCAGATGGTCAGGCTGAGGTCCCGCCGAGCCACCCTATTTGCGAAAATACATCAGGCGTGGGTCCTGCCTTCGGCTGGTGATATCGTTTGCAGAGCGCGAAGCTCAATCGTAGGACAGCAAGCTACAGCTCGGTCACGATTTGACCGTTGTTTGGGATAGTTAGGGCACGCGAGAATTAGCCCAGACTGTGCTCGAGTGCGCAACTCGCAACGATGATACGACTGTCCCGCAACTTGACTGGCTCGGAAGCTGACTGGCCCATAACTTGACTGGCCCATAACTTAACCTGCCCCGACTTAACCGGCCCAGCACTTAACCGACCACTGCAAACCAATGCGCGGTCTAAACCGGATCTGGGAACCAAACTGGATCTGGAGAAAATGCGCCAGGGGGAACGCCAGAGTAACTGCGCCAGGGTAGCTGCGCCATGGCAAAGCGAGGGGGAAAGTGGCGGGAAAGTGTACTGGGGGGGGAGACTGGCTGGATCTTCGACATTCTGCCGGTGATCCCAGTCCGTAGCTCCTGTTTCCAGCGCGTCCGCCCAATCTGTCCAAAACCTGCATTCTGCAGCTGCGGACCTGGGGGTGTTCCTGGTTTCTGCCCTTGGTTCTTCCGACGGGCCGATCAGGAGATCTTGCTCAAGCGGTAACCGCTTGTCCTGTGCCCTGTGTTACACAAGGTTGTCTTTGGTCATTGTGCCAGTCCCGCAAAGGCGGATCCTGCAAGGGGCCAAACGGCCCGAACATCAGTAAATATATCGGATCTGATCCGACCAGTAACGTTCCACACGCTTCAGCGAGGCTGTGATGTCTGCGATACCTTCGCTGCTGATCACATCTTTGCCTTCCAGACCCTCGGCATGGCGCGAAAACAGTGCTGCAACGATATCACGGATCTCACGACCCCGATCTGTCAGGCGCACCCGCACCGAGCGACGGTCGATTTCACAGCGCTGGTGGTGCATGTAACCCATTTCGACCAGCTTCTTCAGGTTGTAGCTGACGTTGCTGCCCTGGTAATAGCCACGGGTTTTCAATTCGCCTGCTGTCACTTCGTTATTGCCGATATTGAACAGCAACAACGCCTGCACCGCGTTGATTTCAAGCACGCCAACGCGCTCAAACTCATCCTTGATGACATCCAGCAGCAGCCGGTGGAGGCGCTCAACCAAGGCAAGCGCCTCAAGGTAACCAGTCATGAACCCCTTCTGGTCCAGCTGGCCAATTGGCATTTCCATACTCATCCGCTTCTCCGACTCGAAGTTAACTGCGAGCCATACTGCGGAAAATTCCCGAAAAATCCGTTAAGCTGCGATTTTAGATTTATTGGTTGGTTTGCGCCACATGGGCGACCAGCTCTGCCAGATGCTCTGGCGCAGGGGCCTGGCCGGTGACCCATTGGTACAGATCCTGATCGTTTTCCAGCAGCAACTGATCATAGAGCGCCAGCTGCGCATCGGTCATATCCGCAAGATAGCGATCCGCATAGGCCATCAGCAGAATGTCCATTTCCTTGATACCGCGCCGGATGGAGCGCATGTAAAGACGCTTGATGCGATGCTCGCGAGGTTCGACAGTGTCGGTCTGGGCCATGGCGGTTCCTGCTGTTCAGCTGTGGTCAAAGCAAATGGTGCCGCCGACCCGGACACCGGGTCGGACGCATTGGGAGTAATATGGATCAGGACGCGGTGGCGTCCATAGCCTGACGCAGGCGTTTTTCCAATCGTGCCGCGCGGTTTGCATTGCTGCGCAGATCCTCACGCAGCTGGCGCAGCTCTGTCAGGATCGCGCTCAGATCCTGTGGCAGCTGCTCGCTCTCACCGGCGGGGGCATCCATGCCCTCGCCTTCGCCTGTCAGCAGCCAGCCCATGGAAACATTCAGCAACCCGGCCATCATCGTCAGCTTGTTGGCGCGTGGCTCCGACAGATCCTGTTCCCAGGCCAACAATGTGGCCTTTTTGACCCCCAGACGCCGGGCCAGTTGCGCTTGTGTCATGGTCGCGGCCTCACGCGCAGCGGCAACGCGATCACCAAAGGTTGCGGCCTCCGGGCCATACCAGTTCATGTCGTCCGTGCTCATTTCTTGCCCTCTTGTCCATTCTCGTCAAACGCGCTTGATCGCCCGCTGGGCGCACCCTATGACAGTTCCCAGAGATATACAAATCGGGGTCTTTTCATGCCGTTTCTGTCCGATAGCCTGTCCCGGATCAAACCCTCGCCGTCGATCGCCATCACCACACTCGCCGGAGAGTTGCGGGCCGCGGGACGCGATGTCATTGGGCTCAGCGCCGGTGAGCCGGATTTCGACACCCCCGACACGATCAAGGCCGCCGCGGTGCAGGCCATCGCAGATGGCAAGACCAAATACACCGCCCCCGACGGCATCATCGAATTGAAACGCGCAATCTGCGACAAGTTCCAGCGCGACAATGGTCTGCAGTATGCACCCGACCAGGTCTCGGTCGGAACCGGCGGCAAGCAGATCCTCTATAATGCTCTGATGGCCACGCTGAACCCCGGCGATGAGGTGGTGATCCCCGCCCCCTATTGGGTGTCCTACCCCGATATGGTGCGGCTCGCAGGTGGCACGCCGGTCATCGTCGAGGCGCAGCTGGAAACCGATTTCAAGATCACCGCTGAACAACTGGAACAGGCGATCACACCGCGCACCAAATGGCTGATCTTCAACTCCCCCTCCAACCCCACTGGGGCGGGCTATCGCAAGGAAGAGCTGAAGGCGCTGACCGATGTGTTGCTGCGCCATCCCCACGTCTGGGTGATGACCGATGACATGTATGAACATCTGGTGTTTGGCGATTTCACCTTCTGCACCCCGGCAGAGGTCGAACCGCGCCTCTATGATCGCACGCTCACCTGCAATGGCGTCTCCAAGGCCTATGCGATGACCGGCTGGCGCATCGGCTATGCCGCTGGTCCCAAAGAGCTGATCGCCGCCATGCGCAAGGTGCAGTCGCAATCCACCTCCAACCCCTGTTCGATCAGCCAATGGGCGACGGTGGAGGCGCTGGAAGGTCCGCAGGATTACATCGAAACCAGCAACGCCGCATTCCTGCGTCGCCGGGATCTGGTGGTGGCAGAGCTCAACGCGATTGACGGCGTGACCTGCCCGGTGCCTGATGGGGCATTTTATGTCTACCCCTCGATCCAGGGCCTGATCGGGCGGCGCAGCCCGGCGGGCGTGACCATAAGCGATGATGAAACCTTTGCCAAAGCGCTGCTGGAAGAGGCCGATGTCGCGGTGGTGCATGGGGCGGCCTTTGGCCTGTCGCCGAACTTCCGCGTCAGCTACGCCGCATCGGATGACACGCTGCGCGAAGCCTGCAGCCGGATCCAGCGCTTTTGCAACAGTCTGAGCTGAGGCCACCGAGATGACACCCACCCTGCCAGAGCACTATTTTCGCATCCGCGACAACGGCGCGCTGGTGTTTCGGGTGGATGGTGAAAATCGCCAGCGGCGGCTGGAACTGCATCAGATCGCCGTGGTGAAGCTGCGCAGCGGCGAGATCAAACCCCACGGCGATCATGAACTGAGCGCTGCGGATACGGCCGCGATCCAGCAGTGGATGGCCGAGCGTCAGGCGCTGTTGGCGCAGCGCGATATGGATGACATCCGCCGCACCATCGATCATCTGAACCTTACTGCCCAATGGGCGCAGAGCCGGGCAGCGGATGATCAACTGGCCGCCGTCAGCGACGATCTGTTGCTGGCGATGCATGATCTGCGCAGCGTGCTGATCCGCAAAACCGCCGACCGGCTGACCCGCCAAAACCAACAGGACCAACAAAATGGCGGCAGCGCTGCGGCGCCAACTGATCCGAGTGTTTCCTCTGAGCCATAACGCTTAGATACGGATCTCAGATCCCGGCGACACCGCACCCGAGACCTCTGCATCCATTCACTCAGATGGTAACATCAGATGCTGACAACAGCGGCCCGCAGACAAGCGCTCCGCCTTCAGCGATCCCTGTCTGCGGCAGCAATATCTGCACCGCTGTCAGCAGCAAACCTGTCCGCTATTTCACCGCAACAGTCTTGATCGAGCGCAGCCAGAACCGCAGCATCAGGCAGAGGCCCGCCGCCGTCAGACCGATCACCAGCCCAGACCAGACGCCGATCCCGCCCCACTCCAGCACGAAGCCCAGCACGTAAGAGGCCGGTATCCCAACCACCCAGTAGCTGAGCACCGCAAGCACCATGGGCCAGGCCGTGTCCTGCACCCCCCGCAACAGCCCCAATGCGATCACCTGCATGCCGTCCATCAACTGAAACAGGGCCGCCGCCGCCAGCAACCCGACACCCATCGCCAGGATCTGCGGCTTTTGCGGATCCTCTGCGTCCAGGAACAGGGAAATCAACGGTTCCGGAAACACGAGCATCAGCGCAACGCCCACAGCCGCCATGGCCAGCGACATCGCCATCACCACCTGCGCCCCTCGCGCCAAATGGTTGCGATCCCCCCGGCCATAGGCGTTGCCAACCCGAATGGTCGCCGCATTCGACAGACCCAGATGCACCATAAAGGTCAGCCCTGCCAGCGACAGCGCAATCCCATGCGCCGCCAAGGCCACAGTGCCAATCCAACCCATCATCATCGCGGAGGCTGCAAACAGGCTGGTTTCCGCCACCAGCGTCAACCCGGTGGGCGTGCCAATGCGCAGCACCCGCCGCATCATCTCCCAATCGGGGCGCAGCGCGTTCTTCAGCAGCTCATGTTCCGGCAACACCCGCAGCGCATAGACCAAGACCAGAACAAAAGAGACGAAATTGGTCGCCAAAGAGGCAATCGCCGCTCCCGTCACCCCCAGTTCAGGCGCGCCCCAATGGCCAAAGATCAACGCATAGTTCACCAGCGCGTTGACAAGCGCGGCCAGCACCGAAAACCACAGCACGGCTTGGGTACGCTCCAGCCCCGCGAGATAGGATTTCAACACCATATACAGCAGCGCAGGAAACAGCGCCCAGCCCGCGATGCGCAGATATTCCGATGCGCCATGCGCGACTTCGCTGTTCTGCCCCAACAGCAGCAAAATCGGCTCGGACCACCACAGCAGCGGCATCGCCAAAACGCCATAGATCAACGACAGCCACAGCCCCATCCGGGTCGAACGGCGGATCTGGCGGCCCTCGCCTGCGCCATCCGCAGCCGCCACCATCGGCATCACCGCAAAGGCAAAACCCGATCCTAGCAGGAAGATCGAGAAGAAATAACTCGACCCAAGCGTCACCGCAGCCAGCTCCGCCACCCCATACCAGCCGAGCATCACCGTATCGGTCAGGCCGATGGAAAACTGCGCCACATGGCCACCGATCAGCGGCAGGCCAAGGATCAAAATCGCCCGCGAGTGGCCCAATATAGTGTTCGGAGACGGCGGCCGCCCCCCGGTCGACGCCATGGCGTCTTGCTGTGAAATCGAAGTATCCGTCATGCCCCAGCCTTAGGCAGCAAAACGCAATCCGGCAAGCCCGTTTCCACCCTCCGTTGCACGACAGGTTTCCATTCTACCAGTCGACATCAATAGCTGACAGCCCGAACCACCCCCGCAGGCTGAACACCGCCACCTGGCCTAGAGGCCATTTCTGTCCTAGGGTGCTCACAGTCTTTGCCACCGCAGGAAGCGTACTTCAGCGGCCCGATTTTCAACAAATGCCGTATTTGACCAAAGCCACATTCATTTGACAGACCAGCGCCATGCCCACAGCCACCGATACCAGCAACAAGATTTGCACCGACACCGTCCGTGACAGCACACATCAGACCGCCCCGAACCGTCAGATCTCACGGCGCAGAGCGATGACGACCAAACCGCCCGGGCTCGTGATCTTCGATTGCGACGGTGTGCTGGTCAATTCAGAGCCGATCTTTAACCGGGTCCTGTTTGACCACCTGCAATCCTTCGGAGCGACCCTTTCCTTTGAGGACTGCTGCCGCCGCTTCACCGGCACCAGCCGCCACGCGGTCGACCACTACCTGCAGCAAGAGGGTCTGGCTGCCCCCAAGGGATGGATAGACGCCTTCTACCGGGACGCGCTGGCGGCCCTGCAAACCCAGACAGAGGCCATCCCGGGCGCGGTTGACGCCGTTGCCGCGCTGACGGACGCAGGGCTGATCTGCTGCGTTGCCTCCAACGGGTTGCAACAGAAAATGGAGATCACGCTGGAACGCACGGGCCTGCGGGACGCGTTCGGAGACAGGTTGTATTCGGCCTATGATCTCGGAGCCAGCAAACCGGCGCCAGATGTGTTTTTGCACGCCGCCGCAGCCAATGGGATACCACCAGCGGCCTGTGTCGTGATCGAAGACAGCCCCAGCGGATGGTTGGCCGCAGCGCGCGCAGCGATGGCCTGCCTGGCCTATGTTCCGGCCGGGGCCACACACGCACCTGATGCCCCGCCGACCGATGAGACGCTACAGGGCGCGCCGCGGTTTGACGACATGAGTGATCTGCCTGCATTGTTGGGGTGCTGACAGCTGCGCGCAGGCGCATTGCGGCAGGTGGTCAGTGCCCGCCCTTATACGGCGGCCTCGCGGGCGACGGCTTGCAGGGCGGCGGTGATGTCGGCGGGTTGGGTGCGGTGATTGGTGATCGCGGCGCGCAGCAACACCACATCATTGACCCGTGTGGTGGAAAACACCGCTTCGCCCTGTTCCTGCAACACTTGTGCGATGCGCGCGTTGGTCTGTGATTGCGCCGCCTCCGGCAGGTCGCGACGCGCGGTGAAGACACAGACATTGGACACCACGGGCTCTGCCAGAGCCATCTGCTGATGGTGCGCGACCTCCTCGCCCATCTGCTTGGCCAGTTGACAGTTCAGCGTGATGGCCTCGGAAAACGCAGCATCGCCATAGGTTTGCAGCGCGGTCCAGACCTTCAGCGCGCGGTTGCCACGCGACAGATCGATGCCATAGTCGCAAAACCACGGCTCGCCCCCGGCCAATCCGCGGTCCGCCCCCTCCAGGTATGAGGGCCGCGCGGCAAAGGCCGCCCGATGTTCGGTCTCATGGCGCAGCAGCGCCACCCCGCAGTCATAGCCGACATACATCCATTTGTGGAAATCCAGCGCGATGCTGTCCGCCCGGCCAATGCCATCCGACAACGCCCGATAAGGCTCTGCCGCGATCCGGGTCCAGGCCCCAAAAGCCCCGTCCACATGCAGCCAAAGCCCCAGATCCGCCGCTGCATCCGCCAGGGCGTTCAGATCATCGAACTGACCCAGATCCACCGAACCGGCAGTGCCCACCACCAGAAACGGCGTGGCCCCGGCGGCGCGATCTTCAGCCACCATCCGGCGCAGGGCCGCGGTGTCCAACTGACCCTCTGTCAGCGGCACTTTGCGCAGATTGTCAGCCCCGATGCCCAGCACCTCCACCGCCTTGCGGGCCGCATTATGCACACCCGCCCCGGCATAAGCAGTCAGTCGCACCCCGGCCTGACCGATGTTGCGCAGATCGGGACAGACCCGCAGGCGCGCCGCCTGAAACGCGATCACCGTGGCCTGGGAGGTGCCAGTCACCAACAAACCGCTGGCGCTGTCGGGCAGGCCCATCTGGCGGCGGGTCCAATCCACCACCGCGCGTTCCATGTAGTTGGCGCCATGATCGCGCCCGCCCATATTGGCGTTGACGCAGGCCGCCGCGATGGATGCGACGATATCGCTGGGCAGGCCCGAGCCCTGCACCCAGCCCCAGAACCGTGGATGGGTATTGCCGCCGTGATAGGGCAGCACGTCGCGCAGGATCTGATCCACCGCTGCCTCGGCGCCGCGTGGTGTGCCGTCCAGCGCATAGCGTTCAGAGATATCCTCGGGCACTGGCTGCCAGGGATGATCCGCCGCCTGCTCCATCTGCGTCAGCGCCGCATCCAGCATCCGCTGCGCCTGCGCTCGAAAGGTGGCCCAATCGGATGTTTTTATCCCCTGCTCTTGCATCATGCTTACTCCCCTGTCGTTGCCACAGATCTATCGTGCCAAGCGCCTGAGAGCACGGAAATAGTTCGATGCCGCTATCAGCGCATATATCCGCAAGCACCATAGATCGGCCCTGCAATGCGTAGCGAAACCGTTGGCTGCCAAGCAAACTCCATTCAACCAGGTACAAGACTCAGGACCACACCGACAGCCCCTAGCACCAGAGACAGCAGAGCAATTCGCGAAGGCAAATGTATTGCCGGATCTCGCGCACGGATGTACCAGCAATAGCGCCCCATCCAACCAAGACGTTCGATCGAAAGCTCATAGGATCTACCGGTCTTTGTTATGCCAAGTGCCTCCCGGTCATGGTAGTCCAGTCGTACAATATTGCGCTCATCTGCGGACTGGCCAATCACCACAACATCTATTGCTTTTTGATTGTGACGAACCCGAACCACATCAAACCGTTCGGCAACCCCTCTGTGGTCTTTGTGAATCAAAATGCGCTGACGCCCCATATGCGCCCTGTAGGCTTCCTTTACAGTGAGTTCTACCAATTCATCTTCTTTCCAAATATATCCGCGACACACAGCCCGCTCGCGGACGGTAATCTCGTGCTTCATTTTTCAAAGTCTCTTTTTCAATCATCCGCTGCACTTTAGGTTCAGGTTCGAAGAAAACCATCCTTTCTCTCGTGAAACGTCCAGCCCGGCCCCGCCGGGCAGCCCCCGACCGCCCCCATGGGCGGGGGCTTCACCCCCACCCGCGGTCGGGAACTCCCCTCAGTGACCTGCGAAACTCTCTCAGCCAAAGCCTTAGGCATCCCCCGTCAAAGCCAAGAGCCCCAGCCAGCTTATCCACAGCCCCTTGCGTCCCTCTTCCCCCCATCCCCAACACCTGCCATAATGACACCCAATCAACACCAAGGAAGAGCAGCTCCCGCACATGGCCGACGACCTCCTCAGCACGCCCGCAACTGAGACCTATGACGCCTCCTCGATCGAGGTTCTGGAAGGACTGGAACCGGTCCGCCAACGCCCCGGCATGTATATCGGCGGCACCGACGAGCGGGCGCTGCACCATATGGTGGCGGAAATCCTCGACAACTCGATGGACGAGGCCGTCGCAGGCCACGCCAACCGCATCGAGGTGGAGCTGCACGCCGATTACGCCGTCACCATCCGCGACAACGGCCGCGGCATCCCGATCGACCCGCACCCAAAGTTCCCGGACAAATCCGCGCTGGAGGTGATCCTGTGTACGCTGCACGCAGGCGGCAAATTCTCTGGCAAAGCCTATCAGACCTCGGGCGGTCTGCATGGGGTTGGCTCTTCTGTGGTGAACGCGCTCTCTGATTCCATGGTGGTGCAGGTCGCCAAGAACAAAGAGCTGTTCGAACAGCGTTTCTCCCGCGGCCTGCCGCTGGGCGGCGTGGAAAAGGTCGGCGCAGCCCCCAACCGGCGTGGCACCTCGGTGACCTTTCACGCTGACGAGCAGATCTTCGGCTCCCATCGCTTCAAACCCGCGCGCCTGTTCAAACTGGTCCGCTCCAAGGCCTACCTGTTCTCTGGCGTCGAAATCCGCTGGAAAAGCCACATCGACGATGGCGAAACCCCGACCGAGGCCACCTTCCACTTCCCCGGCGGTCTGCGCGATTACCTGACCGAAGTTCTGGGCAAATCCTCTGTCTACGCAGACGTGCCCTTTGCGGGCAAAGTGGAATTCCGCGAGAAATTTGGCGAACCCGGCTACGTCGAATGGGCGATCAACTGGACCCCGTCCCGCGACGGCTTCACCCAATCCTACTGTAACACTGTCCCCACCCCCGAAGGCGGCACCCATGTGGCGGGTTTCTGGGCCGCGATCCTCAAGGGGATCAAGGCTTACGGCGAATTGGTGGGCAACAAAAAGGCCGCGCAGATCACCCGCGACGACCTGATGACAGGCGGCTGCGCGCTGGTCTCCTGTTTCATCGCCGACCCCGCGTTTGTCGGCCAGACCAAGGACCGCCTCTCCACCGAGGCCGCCAACAAGATGGTGGAAAACTCGGTCCGTGACCATTTCGACAACTGGCTGGCCGCTGACACCAAATCCGCCGGCGCCATTCTCGACTTCCTGATCCTGCGCGCCGAGGAACGGTTGCGCCGCAAACAGGAAAAAGAAACCCAGCGCAAATCCGCCACCAAAAAGCTGCGCCTGCCCGGCAAGCTGACCGACTGCACATCGAAGGACCGTGCGGGCACCGAATTGTTCATCGTCGAGGGCGACTCGGCCGGCGGCTCCGGCAAGGGCGCGCGCAACCGGGTGAACCAGGCGCTCCTGCCTCTGAAGGGTAAGATCCTGAACGTGCTGGGCGCGGCCTCGGGCAAACTCGGCTCCAACGCGGAGATCAACGACCTCTGCGAGGCGCTGGGCGTTGGGCTCGGCACCAAATTCAACCTCGACGATCTGCGCTATGACAAGATCATCATCATGACCGATGCGGACGTCGACGGCGCCCATATCGCATCGCTGCTGATGACCTTTTTCTTCACCCAGATGCGCCCGCTGATCGACGGCGGCCACCTATACCTCGCCTGCCCGCCCCTGTTCCGCCTGACCCAAGGCGCCAAGCGCGTCTATTGCCTGGACGAGGCCGAACGCGACGAATGGCTGGAAAAAGGTCTGGGCGGCAAAGGCAAAATTGACGTCAGCCGCTTCAAGGGTCTGGGCGAAATGGACGCCAAGGATCTGAAAGAGACCACCATGGACCCCGCCACCCGGAAATTGATCCGGGTCACCATCGACGAGGACGAACCCGGTGAAACCGGCGATCTGGTCGAGCGTCTGATGGGCAAAAAACCCGAGCTGCGTTTCCAATATATTCAGGAAAACGCCAAGTTCGCCGAGGAGCTGGATGTTTGACGCATATGGCCAATAAATGGATTTCAATAAAGAAGTTAAAGGCTCACGAGTTTCACACGACGCTTCGCCGCCTGCACAAGAAGGAGAATACATGGGCACGCAGGTTTGAAATTCTGAGCGAGCTGGAGACAAATGCAATCCAGCATTTCATTAAGCTCTGCTCGCAAATTTTGCTTTCCTACCTTGTTTTGACTTCATTACGTGAAGGAAACTTTCTTAAGGTCAGCGTTCAAAATTTTGAAGCATCGGTTCCAGCAGCCTACTTTCTCGCGACTAGTAGCTTCTTGTACTTGATGTCAGCGGTTTCATTCTGCCACCTTTCCGTCGCTGTTTCGTTGAAAGCCAACGAATGTGGAAAGATGCTTTTGCCAGGATTTTCCACCAGCATTTTTGGTTTATTACGAGGGAAGAAAGATGACATTTCGCTCGGACTAACAATGTATTCAAACTCCTTCCTCCGAGAAAAACTCCCAACATCGTCCTTCTTAAGCTTTGCTATGTTATTAGGCATATTCGCTATGCTCATTCCCGTGGGCGCTTTCGGGTACCTACTACTAACGCAGCAGATCGAAATTATGCTCGACGCGACAGTTCCAATCGTTGAGCGGATTGCTGTTCTTGCGGGTTCTGCCCTTGCCGCCCTGAGCTTCGCCTATGTTTTCTTGTTCCATCTACCACTTCCGACAAAAAAGCATGTAAATGGTATTCGTTGGAATTTCCTCTACTATCTGCCCAATGGGCGACATCCGCGAATAGACCATTGGATAGGGCGAAACTGAAACCGTTAGTGCTTTCCTGCAACCCTCCCGCATCACAAGGCCCGTGCCGGACCTTGGGGAAGCGTGAAGCGCCTTCGCCCTGCTGAAAGCATGCCTCCGGCATGACGGGAAGGTCAGGCACGGGCCGTGCGGCTCGCGCGCCCCGTCCCAAGGGACATCCCGCCAGCGCCGCGCATTGAATTACCCGGTCCAATGCGAAGGGCTCCGCCCGTCGCCGCCCAATCAGAAATACATCACGCGCACCCACCACTATCGCTGACAAGATGCGCCCACCTCACACACGCTAGTCATGCAACACAGCGTCCACAGCCCCGTCGGCTCCATGGGCCACGCCGCCCCCGCTTCACCTTTCCAAAAATACTCATTTCCCCTACCCAGCGGATCCGCCAGCCGGCAGCACGGGCCACAAACCAATCCGCCTACACCATTTCCGCACCAGCCGTATCTGCTCCCACCGAGGCCGCACACACACATGCAGCACACAGTCAGATGTAAATGCCGTTTCAAAAATCCCCAAAAGTGGCGAAGTAAAATTCCCCACTTTCTGGTCTCGGTGATCAGCCGGTTGTTGCGATCAGTTTCTCCTTTTTTGGTGGTCGGCCGCGTCGCTTTGGTGCGGGCGGTGGTGT